>DASXKI010000258.1:0-2267 GCA_036496945.1 Streptosporangiaceae bacterium
TCGGCCATGGTGCTGGAACCCAGCGACGAAGCGGGCCCGCAGCTCGGCATCAGGAAGTGGCGGATAGCGGCCGGCGTGCTCATCGGCCTGGCCTGCGCGAGCAAGCAGGACGCGATCTGGTACCTGCTCGCGTTCATCGGGCTGGCTGTCGCCTGGGACATCGGGGCGCGGCGGGCCGCGGGGCTGCGGCAGTACGTGCGCGGCGCGCTGGTCAGGGACGGCAAGTGGCTGCCGGTCACGCTTATGGCGATCCCGGCGGTCACCTACGTCGCGACCTGGACCGGCTGGCTGGTCACCAGCACCGGGTACGACAGGAACTACGCGCAGCAGCACGGCGTCACTACCCCCGTCATCTCCGCGCTGTACTCGCTCTACGAGTACCACAAGGAGATTTACGGGTTCATGACGCACCTGAGCCTGCGCCACCCGTACCAGTCCCAGCCGTGGGACTGGTTCGTGATCAGCCGGCCGGTGGCGTTCTACTACCAGTGCTTCACGAGCGCGGCGGGAACCAAGACGTGCCCGAGCGGGTACACCGGCCAGGAGTGGTCGTCGGAGGTGCTCGCGATCGGTAACCCGGCCATCTGGTGGGTGGGCACCGTGGCGATCCTGTTCTGCCTCGGCTGGTGGTTCACTCGCAGGGACTGGCGGGCCGGGGTCGCGGTGCTCTGCGTCGCCGTCGGCTGGGTGACCTGGCTGCCGTTCCCCTCGCGGACCAAGTTCTATTACTACGCGCTCGAGTTCGAGCCGTTCATGATCTTGTGCATCGTGCTGTGCCTGGGCCTGATCATCGGCCCGGTGGCGGCGAGCCTGCGACGCCGTAGGATCGGCTCGGCACTCGCTGGCACCTACGTGCTTGCCGTCCTAGTGCTGTTCTGGTATTTTTATCCGATACTATCGGCGAAGATCATTCCGTATTCTCAGTGGCTGTCGCACATGTGGTACACCGGCTGGATTTAGCCCGCCACACCCGCCGCAACGGAGCGACCGGCCCAGAGGGATCACATAGCGGGTCCTAACCTGGCTCTCAATATCGCGACATATCTTAAAGTGATTTAGGTCACAGAGCGATCCATTCGAGCGATCCCGTACGTCTATATGGGTAGGGACAGACCAACCCACCGGAGCCAGGCATGAGCCCGAACGAAGAGCACCCCGACGACGATCGCGCTCGCTTCGAGCGTGACGTCGTGCCGCAGCTGAGCCAGCTGTACCCAGCGGCCCTGCGGATGACGCGTAACCCCACCGACGCCGAAGACCTGGTTCAGGAGACGTCAGTCAAGGCCTACGCCGCGTTTCACCAGTTCCGTCCTGGCACCAACCTGCGGGCATGGCTGAACCGCATCCTCACGACGACGTTCATCAACGTGTACCGCAAGCGGCGCAGGGAGCCGCAGCAGGCCCTCGGCGGGGACCTGCAAGAGTGGCAGATGTCGGCCGACCGGCTCGGCGTCCCCGTCCCTTCCGCGGAGGCCGAGGCGCTCGATCACACCACCGACTCTGATCTGCTGCGCGCGCTGCGCGGGCTGCCCAACGAGTTCCGCACCGCGGTCTACCTCGCCGACATCGAGGGGTACCCGTACCGCGAGATCGCGGAGATCATGGGCACGCCGGTGGGCACGGTGATGTCCCGGCTGCACCGCGGCCGCAGGAAGATCCGCGAGCAGCTGCTATCCGGCGGGGCGCTGCCGCCCGCGCCGAAGACCAGCTGACCGCCAGGGTCGCTACCGCCAGGGCGCTGGCGTCAGGACTCCCAGCCGAGCTTGACCGGGTCGAAGACCCGCTCCACGTAGATCTGGTGCCATAGCGAGAACACCAGCAGCACCCACAGCCGCCGCCACGGCACCTCGGGGTCGCCGGCCCGGAACTGGCGCAGCACGTTGACCACCTCGCGCTTGTCGAGCCACTCCTCGGTCCTCGCCTCGTGGATGACCTGCTCGGCGTAGCCGGACAGCTCGCCGCGGAACCAGTGCCCGATCGGCACGGGGAATCCCAGCTTCCGCCGCTCCGCGGCCGCCTGCGACAGCAGCCCGCCAACCGCTTCGCGCAGCGCGAACTTGGTGGTGCCCGCGGCGGTCTTCTCCGCCCTGGACAGCCGGCTGGCTACCGCCATGACCTCGCGGTCCAGGAACGGCGAGCGCAGCTCCAGCCCGTGCGCCATCGCGGCGCGGTCCGCCTTGACCAGGATGTCGCCGGGCAGCCAGGTATTGATGTCCACGAGCTGCATGGTCGCCACGTCGTCCAGCCCCGCGCTCGCCGCCTGGTCG
>DASXKI010000259.1:0-1510 GCA_036496945.1 Streptosporangiaceae bacterium
CACCGTGGCGATCAGCGACCAGGGCGGTGCCCCTGTCCAGGATCCGGCGTCCGATGCGGAGGAGCCGGACCTGGTCAAGAAGCTGGCGGGCGCGCAGCGCCCGCGCGGCTGGGGGCTGTTCCTCATCCGCAACATGGTCGACGCGATGGAAGTCACCATCGATGGCCAGCGGCACACCGTGTGGCTGACCATGCGAACCAGCGCACCTGAAGGAGCTGAACATGACGAGCAGGTGTGACGCCATGACCCGGACGATGCCGGGCGCGGCGGTCATCGAACTGACGGGCGAGGTCGACGGGACCGCCGCCGATGTCCTCACGGCGGCCTATCAGGCCGCCGTGACGGGCACCGACGTGGGCGTCGTCGTGCTCGACTTCGCCTCGGTCGTCTACATCAACTCCACCGGCATCGCGCTGATCGTGAGCATCCTCGCCCGCGCCAGGGCCGAGCGCAGGAAGGTCGTCGCCAGCGGCCTGTCCGCGCACTACCGCGAGATCTTCGATATCACCAGGCTGTCGGATTTCATCGAGCTCTTTCCCGACCTCGATCACGCCGTCAGCCAGCTAACAGGACCTGCCGCCTGACGGGACCGACGGCGGCACGGAATTCACCGCACACATCACTGCATGGGACCAAGGGACCACTGTAAGGGGAGAAGCAGATGAGCGTTCCCGCACTCTCGATGGACGTTCGCCGGGTGGGCGAAAGCATTGCCATCGTCGATATCAAGGGCGACGTGACCGCCGCGTGCGAGCCGGTGCTGATGTCGGCCTACGAGGCCGCCGGCGGCGCGTCGGCGAGCAAGCTGGTGCTGAACTTCGTGGGACTCGAGTACATGAACAGCGGCGGCATCGGCATGCTCGTGACGCTGCTCGTCCGCGCGAACCGGCAGCGCCAGGAGCTCGCCGCCTTCGGGCTGAGCGACCACTACAGGGAGATCTTCGAGCTGACCAGGCTCGACGAGGCCATCACCATCTACGACAGCGAGGAATCGGCGCTCGTCGGCGCCGTGAAGTAAGGATCGAGGGGCCGTCATGACTGAACTAGCAGGCCCGGAAGGCGCCGCGTCGGCGGAGCAGATCGGACTCAGCCACCGTGAGGCCGCGGCGTCGCCACCCGGCCACGCGCCGTCGCCGGGCACCACGGCGCCGCGGGACGCGCAGAGCTGGGCCGCGAAGGTCGACCGGCTCGCGGTCGACCAGCGGGCCGGGGTGCGCGGCACCAACGTCGCGGGACGCCGGCTGACGGGCCCGGTGCAGGGCTTCGGCAAGATGTGGCAGAAGACCTACCGGATGGATGTCGGGGACGCGATCGAGCCGGCCGCGGCGATCGCCTTGTGGCGGTCGAACTTCCCCGACTTCTGGCCCAAGGGCAACCGCTTCGCCGGCGCGCTGACCGGCATCAACCCGGGCGACGTCGCCCTGCTGGACCTGGCCGTCGGCGGCGGGGTGAAGCTGTCGACCGGGGTCTTCGTCCTCTACGCCGACACCGAGTCCTTCACGCTGATGAC
>DASXKI010000260.1:0-2094 GCA_036496945.1 Streptosporangiaceae bacterium
AGCATTTCGCCGCCATCGGGCGAGCCGGGTCTGGCACTGTCATGATGAACTCCACCGCTGCCATGCAAGTGAACCTCGAGGCCGGCCCGCAGCCCGGTTGGGCTGACCGGGTGGCGCGCGCGCACCGGCTAGGGCCGACGATGGTCGCCATCTCGGCGTGCTCGCCATGGCTGGGCGGCCGCGCCACCGGCTGGAAGTCTGCCCGCCAGCGGGCATGGGCCGGGCTGGACGCTCGGGCTTGCGGCCCAGTGCCAGGTTTCCTGGTGCCCGAGGGCGCAAGCCCGGCACCTGACCCCGCGGCGGCCTGGGCGCGGTATGCGCTGCGTGCACCCGTCGTCTTCGTGCGGAACTGGGTCGGCGACATCGCGGCGGTTCGCACATCGGTTGCGTTCGAGCAGTGGGCCAGGGGCGCGGTCCGTCTTGGCGGCAGGCTGCCGACACCGGCCGACCTGGACGTGCACCTGACCACTCTGTTCCCGCCGGTCCGCCTACGCGGATACCTGGAGCTGCGATACCTCGACATGACTCCGCCGCGATGGTGGCCGGCGATCGCCGCCGTGGTAACCACGCTGATGGACGATCCAGTCGCCGCTGACCAGGCGAGCGAGGCGACGGAGCGAGCGGCCGGCCGCTGGCGGATCGCCGCGCGTGACGGGCTGGCTGACCCGGTACTAGCCGACGCCGCCCGCCGCTGCGTGAGCATCGCCGCTGAGCGGACGCCCGCTCTGCTGGAGTCCGCCGTCGCTGATCTCGCCGAGCTGATCGACTCTGGCCGCGGTCCGGGTGATCTGCTCGCCGAGCGTATCGGGGAGATCGGACCACACGCCGCCTTCGAGGAGCTCGCTCATGCATGAGCAGGTTGCCCGCAACCTGGAGAATGCTCGCGCCCGTACGCTCGAGCTCACCGACCTTGACGAGCCGACGCTGCTGGCACAGCACGATCCGCTGATGAGCCCGCTGGTCTGGGACCTCGCGCATATCGGGCAGCAGGAGGAACTGTGGCTGCTGCGCGGCGGCGATCCGGCCCGGCCGGGGATGCTGCCAGCGGAGGTCGACTCGCTGTACGACGCGTTCAAGCACAGGCGCGCCGACCGTCCGGCACTCCCCTTGCTGCCACCGGTCGAGGCCAGGGCGTTTGACCATGAGGTGCGCGGCCGGGTGCTTGACCTGCTGGAGCGCACCCCGGAAGAGGATCTGTTCACGGCCGGCATGGTCGTCCAGCACGAAGAGCAGCACGACGAGACCATGTTCGCGACGCTACAGCTCAGGCAGGGACCGCCCGTGCTATTGCCGCGACGAGCGCTGCCGTCCGGCCGGCCGGTAGCGGGCGAGCGCGTCTTCGTCGCCGGCGGGCAGTTCGAGCTTGGCGTGGACGCAGCCAGCGAGCCATTCTCGCTCGACAACGAACGCCCCGCTCATATCGTCGACGTCGCCCCGTTCTGGATCGGCCGGGTCCCAGTGAGCAACCGCCAGTGGCTGGAGTTCATCGACGACGGCGCCTACTACCGGCAGGAGCTGTGGTCGCAGCGCGGCTGGGCGCATCGCAACGACGCCGAGCTAGAGCGGCCCAATTTCTGGACGAAGGAGGGCACCCGCTGGCGGTTCGGGGGCGAGGAGGACGTGCCGCCCGATGAGCCAGTCCAGCACGTCGGCTACTACGAGGCCGAGGCGTTTGCAGCCTGGTCTGGCGCTCGCCTCCCAACCGAGATCGAATGGGAAAAGGCCTGCGCCTGGGATCCCGACCGCCGCGCGCGGCGCGCCTGGCCGTGGGGATCGCTTGCGCCTACTCCGGAGCTGGCAAATCTGGGTGGCGCGGGATTGCGGCCGGCCCCGGTCGGGGCCTACCCTGCGGGCGCCTCGGCGTACGGCGCCGAGCAGATGATCGGAGACGTCTGGGAATGGACGTCGTCGGACTTCGCCCCGTGGCCCGGATTTACCCCGATGATCTACCGCGCCTACAGCGAGCCGTTCTTCGGCGGGGATTACAAGGTCCTGCGCGGCGGGTCATGGGCGGTAGCCGCGTCTACGATCCGGCCCTCGTTCCGTAACTGGGACCATCCGATCAGGCGGCAGATCTTTACCGGCCTCCGACTG
>DASXKI010000261.1:0-7418 GCA_036496945.1 Streptosporangiaceae bacterium
ACGCTGCCAGGCAACAACGCGGCCGCAGGCGCGTTCGTCCAGATCAACGCCACGCGCGTCTTCAGCGCCACCAACGTCTGGGTGTTCGGCGGCATCGAGAAGATCACCAGCACGCAGGACACGACGAGCCCATACGTGGCGCACTACAACGGGCTCAAGTGGGCCACCCAGACTGTGCCGGGCACCAGCGCGATCACGGCAGCGAGCGCGGTGTCGTCCAGCAACATCTGGGCGCTCGAGGGCAGCGCTGGTCCGTTGTCGGTAAGCCCGGCGAACCCGGCTCAGCCCCTGGTGCTGCGGTGGACCCCAAGGGCCGGCTGGCACCAGCCCGCGTCGCAGCCGACGCTCGCTGCAGGCGGCAAGCTGACCAGCATCACGGCTGAGCCCGGCGGCACGGTGATCGTCGGCGGCTCCGCCCCGAACAGTGCCAAGGGCACGACTCCGCTGGCGGCCGACTGGACCGGCGGGACCTGGTCTGTGGCCAGCCTGCCGGGCACAGCCACGGCGGCAAAGTGGGAACTCGGAGTCCTGTCCCCAGACGGATCCGGCGGCGCGTGGGCAGTCGCGGACGCCGCTAACCGTGGGACCGAGCGGCTCTGGCACCTGCACGGCATGACCTGGTCTCAGGTAACGCCAGGCTTTGGCAAGCCCTGGCTGCTGCTGGCGCTCGCCTTGGTCCCGGGCACGCACTCGGTCTGGGCGGTAGGCGCGATCCAGCACAGTGCTAGCGCCAACGGCCTGATCGCCATCGACGGCCCGACACCGCGCTGAACTGCCGGCGCGCGTGGTCGCGGCGCCCCGGCCGCGGCCACGCGCTGGCCGACCCGCGCGTCCGGATGCCGCACGTCCCGATGCCGCGCTAAGGGAATGCGCTCAGGATGGTGACTTCAGGATCGCGACGATCTCCGTGCCGTCCTTGCCGCACTTGGAGACGTCGCCGGTCTTCAGCAATACCGGCGTCGGGTAGCCCTGGCATTTCCACCCGTTCACGGTGACGGGACCGCCGCCGCCGTTGCCGGGTGCCTGGCCTGCCACGATCGCGGCGGCGTAGCTCTTCTCCACCGTCAGCGCGACAGCGCAGGATATCTGCCCATGGCTGACCTCGACTTCGACCGGAACGTTCGCGGCGGTCCGGCCTGCGCCGCAGGCCTGCGGGCTCGCGGCGGCCTTGGGCGCGCCACTGCCACCGCAGCCTGATGTCGCTAGCGCGCCGACGATGGCCACCACGGCGAGGCACAGCGAGCCGGGTGGCAGCGGGCGAGCGCGACGAGTCCACCGGACCTGCATCAGCGCCGTCTCCCTTCCTGGGTTCATCATGCCGTCCTGACAGGTCCTGGCACGGGCGGGATCGCATATCTGGCAGTTGCCAGTTACCGACCGAAATCTACATTTGCATAGTCACCCGGATGTCTGCATAATCATTCACTGAGGCACGGTGATCGCTGCGGCACGGTGTTCACTGACAGATAAGTCCGACGGTGGAGGGGTCACATATGGGCGCGCGGGTGGCGGTGGCCGGCGCGAGCGGATACGCAGGGGGCGAGCTGCTGCGGCTGGTGGCCGGGCATCCGGGCCTCGACCTCGCCGTGACGACGGCGGACAGCAGCGCCGGCAAGACAGTCGCGCAGCTGCATCCGCACCTGGCGGGCGTGCCGGGCCTGGCAGGGCAGATACTCGAACCGCACGGAGCCGAAGCGCTGGCCGACTGCGACCTGGCCTTCCTGGCCCTTCCTGCCGGGCAATCCGCGGTCGCCGCGGCGCAGATCCCCGGCAGCGTCAAGGTCGTCGATCTCGGCCCTGACTTCCGGCTGAGCGATGGCGCCGCCTGGGCCCGGCACTACAGCGGGCCGCATCCGGGCCGGTGGGTCACGGGCACGCCGGAACTGCCGGGCGCACGCGCGCAGATCCAGGCGGCCAGCCGGGTAGCGGCGCCAGGCTGCTACGCGACCGCCGCGATCCTCGCCCTGACTCCGGTCGTGGCGGCCGGGCTGGCCGATCCCGGCGACGTCGTCATCGTCGCCGCGTCGGGCACCACCGGCGCCGGCCGGTCGCTGCGGACCGACCTGCTTGCCAGCGAAGTGATGGGGTCGGTGTCCGCATACGCAGTGGCGGGCGCGCACCGGCACACGCCGGAGATCGAGCAGGCGCTCACCGAGACAGGCAGGTGGACGGCATATGAGCCCGCAGCGATCCGCGTCAGCTTTACCCCGGTGCTCGCGCCAATGCCGCGCGGCATCCTGGCGACCTGCACGGCCAGGCTGACCACGCCCGAGACCACCACCGCAGACCTGCGCGACGCCATCGCGGCGGCCTACGCCGGGGAGCCGTTCGTCACCCTGCTGCCGGCCGGCACGTGGCCCGCGACCGCATCGGTCGCCGGCTCGAACGCCGTGCACCTGCAAGCGGCCGTTGACACCCGCGCGGGCCGGGCCGTCGTCGTCGCGGCCATCGACAACCTCGGCAAGGGCGCGGCCGGGCAGGCCATCCAGGACGCCAACCTGATGCTCGGGCTGTCCGAGACCGCCGGCCTCACCGCGATCGGAGTCGCCCCGTGATTGAAGGAACACCGTGATTGAAGGAAGGCCGTGACCGTTACCAGCCCGCTCGGCTTCCGGGCCGCCGGCGTCGCCGCCGGGATCAAGGCATCAGGCAATCCCGATGTCGCCGTCGTCATCAACGACGGGCCGTCCGCTGCGGCGGCTGGCGTCTTCACCTCTAACCGGGTGAAGGCCGCGCCCGTGCTGTGGAGCCAGCAGGTCCTGGCGGGTGGCTCGGTCCGCGCGGTCGTGCTGAACTCCGGCGGGGCGAACGCCTGCACCGGCCCGGCCGGCTTCCAGGACACGCACCAGACTGCTGAGCACCTCGCTGTCCTGCTTGGCATCGGCGCTGGCGAGGTTGCCGTGTGCTCGACCGGTCTCATCGGCGACCGGCTGCCGCTGGCTAAGTTGCTGGCGGGGGTGAGCGCCGCGACCGCGCAGGCCGCACCGCCGGGCGGGCCGGCCGCAGCCGACGCGATCAGGACCACCGACACGGTGCCGAAGACCTGCGCCGTCGCGGGCCCCGGCTATCAGATCGGCGGCATGGCCAAGGGTGCCGCGATGCTGGCGCCGGCGCTCGCCACGATGCTGGTCGTGCTGACCACCGACGCGGACCTGCCGGCCGCCGTCCTGGACGCCGCGCTGCGCGAAGCCGTGCGTACTACTTTCGACCGCCTCGATACCGACGGCTGCATGTCCACGAACGACACCGTGCTGCTGCTGGCCAGCGGCGCGAGCGGCACCACGCCGGACCCGGCCGAGTTCACCACGTTGCTGACCGGCGCCTGCGCCGACCTGGCAACCCAGATGCAGGGCGACGCCGAGGGCGCGAGCAAGGCGATCACGATCGAGGTCACCGGCGCGGCCAGCGAGGCGGACGCGGTGGAGGTCGGCCGCGCGATTGCCCGCTGCAACCTGCTCAAATGCGCGATCCACGGCGAGGACCCGAACTGGGGCCGGGTCCTGGCTGCGGTCGGCACCACCAGTGCCGCGTTCGAGCCGGACCAGCTCAGCGTCGCGATCAACGGCATCTGGGTGTGCAAGGCCGGTGCACCGGGCGAGGACAGGTCCGCGGTCGACCTGCGGCCGCGCGAGGTCATGATCGCGGTCGAGCTCGCGGCCGGCCAGCACACGGCGACGATCAAGACGACCGATCTCACCGCCGAGTACGTGCACGAGAATTCGGCGTACTCCACATGACGAACCTTCAGACAGGGAACGGGGCCGCTGGCAAGGCCGCCACCCTCATCGAGGCGCTGCCGTGGCTGGAGCGCTTCTACGGCACCATCGTCGTGCTCAAGTACGGCGGCAACGCGATGACCGACGACGAATTGCGGCGCGCTTTCGCGGAGGACGTTGTGTTTCTGCGCTACGCGGGTCTGCGGCCGGTCGTGGTGCACGGCGGCGGGCCGCAGATCAACGCGCACCTGGACCGTCTCGGCATGCAGTCGACGTTCGCCGCGGGCCTGCGCGTCACCACCAAGGAAACGATGGACGTCGTCCGGATGGTGCTGACGGGTCAGGTCAACCGGGAGATCGTCGGTCTCATCAACGCCCACGGGCCGTTCGCCGTCGGCATGTCTGGCGAGGACGCGCACCTGATGACCGCGCGCCGGATGCACGCCGAAGTCGACGGCGAGCGGATCGACCTCGGCCAGGTCGGCGAGGTCGTGGCGGTCAACCCCGGCGCTGTGCGAGCGCTCATTGCCGACGGCCGGATCCCGGTAATCTCCAGCGTCGCTCGCAGCGAGTCCGGGGAGGTGCTCAACGTCAACGCCGACACAGCCGCGGCGGCCGTGGCCATCGAGCTCGGGGCCGCCAAGCTGGTGTTCCTGACCGACGTGGCCGGGCTGTACCCGCGCTGGTCCGGCACGGACGCGGCGAGCGCGCTGACGGCCCGGCCCATCAGCCAGCTGACCGAGGACGAACTCGCCGGCCTCATGCCTGGCTTGTCGGACGGCATGATCCCGAAGATGGCCGCCTGCCTCGCGGCGGTGCGCGGCGGGGTGCCGCAGGCGCACGTGCTCGACGGCCGGCTGCCGCATTCGATCCTGCTGGAGATCTTCACCGACTCCGGAATCGGGACGATGGTTGTCCCCAACACCCCCCAGGCAACCAAGGGAGCATCCCATGTCAGCCACTGAGCTGCTGCAAGACCGGTATGGCGCCGTGATGATGCTCACCTACGGCATGCCGCCCGTGGCCCTGGCCAGCGGCAGCGGGTGCGTGGTCTACGACGTCGACGGCAACAAGTACCTCGACCTGATCGGCGGCATCGCGGTCAGCTCGCTCGGTCACGCGCATCCGGCGCTGATCGACGCGGTCACCAAGCAGGCCGCGACCCTTGCGCACACGTCCAACCTGTTCTTGCATGAGCGGCAGGTCGAGCTCGCTGAGCGACTGATCGGGCTGCTCGGCACCGACGGCCGGGTGTTCCTGGCCAACTCCGGGGCCGAGGCGAACGAGGCCGCGCTCAAGCTCGTGCGCAAGGCCCAGGGTCCGGCGCGGCCGGTCATCGTGGCGGCCGAGAACAGCTTCCACGGCCGGACCATGGGCGCCCTCAGCATCACCGGCAAGAGCTCGATCCGGGAGCCGTTCCAGCCGTTCGGAGTCGACGTCAGATTCGTGCCGTACGGCGATGCCGCGGCGCTCGCCGAAGCGGTCCGGCCGGACTGTGCGGCCGTGTTTCTCGAGCCGACACTGGGCGAAGGCGGCGTCGTTCCCGCCCCTGACGGTTACCTGAAAGCTGCGCGCGATGCGTGCGATGCGGCCGGTGCGATGCTGGTGCTCGACGAGATCCAGAGCGGCATCGGCCGGACGGGCGCGTGGTTCGCGCATCAGCGCGAGGGCGTGCTGCCCGATGTGATCACGCTGGCGAAGGGGCTGGGCGGCGGCCTGCCGATCGGCGCCTGCATCGGCATCGGCCGGTTCGGCTCGGTGCTGGGCAAGGGTGATCACGGCAGCACATTCGGCGGCAACCCGATCGCGTGCGCCGCCGCGCTGGCGGTACTCGACACGATTGAGCGGGACGGGCTGCTCGCGCAGGTCACCTCGGTCGGCGCGCACCTGGCCGCCGGGATCGAGGGGCTCGAGCACCCGCTGGTGACCGCCGTGCGGGGCAGCGGGCTGTGGCTGGCGATCGCCCTCACCGGGCCGGCCGCGACCGCGGTGGCGGCCACGGCCCAGGGGAAGGGGTTCCTCGTTAATGCGGTCCAGCCGGACGCCGTGCGGCTCGCGCCGCCGCTGATCCTGTCCGCCGCCGAGGCAGACTCGTTCATCGCCGCGCTGCCGGGCATACTCGATGCGGCCAGCGTCGTGCTGAGCGGGCAGGAGCCGACGTGACCAGCCCGGCAACCAGCCCCGTCGTGGGCGCCACTGCCAGCCCGGTGACCGACGCGCGGCCTGGTCAGGTCCGGCACTTCCTGCGCGACGACGACCTCTCGCCCGCCGAGCAGGCCGAGGTGCTGGCGCTGGCGGCCAAGCTGAAGGCTGATCGCTTCGCGAACCGGCCGCTGGCCGGGCCGAAGGCGGTGGCAGTCCTGTTCGACAAGCCGTCGCTGCGCACCCGGGTGTCGTTCGCCGTCGGCATCGCCGAGCTCGGCGGGTATCCGCTGGTGGTCGACGCGCAGGGCACGCACGCCGGGCGGGGCGAGTCGATCGCGGACATGACCAGGGTGCTGGCGAGCCAGGTCGCGGCGATCGTGTGGCGGACCTTCGGGCAGGACCGGGTAGAGCAGATGGCGGCGGCGAGCCGCGTGCCGGTGATCAATGCGCTGACCGACCAGTTCCACCCGTGCCAGGTGCTGGCTGACCTGCTGACGATCCAGGGCGCGTTCGGGCGGCTGGCCGGGCTCGCGCTCGCTTTCCTCGGTGACGGCTCGTCGAACATGGCGCACTCCTACCTGCTCGGCGGGGCCACCGCAGGCCTGCACGTGCGGATCTGCGCGCCCGAGCCGTACTGGCCGTCCGCCGAGGTGGTCGCCGTCGCGGCCGCCATCGCGGACCGGACCGGCGGCTCGGTCAGCATCAGCGCCGACCCGGCAGATGCGTGCAAAGGCGCGGATGTGCTCGCGACGGACGTCTGGACATCGATGGGACAGGAAGGCCAGGAGGACGCCAGGACTGGTGCCATGGCGGACTACAGCCTGGACGCGGCGAAGCTCGCGCTCGCAGGCCCGGCCTGCAAGGTGCTGCACTGCCTGCCGGCGCACCGGGGCGAGGAGATCGCGGCCGACGTGATGGACGGCCCGGCGAGCCTGATCTTCGAGCAGGCGGAGAACCGGCTGCACGCGCAGAAGGCACTGCTGTGCTTCCTGCTCAGCCCGGTTCACTTGGCAGGGTCCGGTTCACCTGGCGGATCCGGTTCACCTGGCGGGCCGCGATGAACACTAGCCCGCTGACGAAGCCCGCCAGGCATGCGCAGATCGCGTCCATTCTCAGCCACAAGTCCGTCCCGGTCAGGTCCCAGGAGGAACTGGCCGAGCTGCTCGGCCAGCGCGGCGTCCGGGTCACTCAGGCCACGCTGTCGCGCGACCTGGAGGAGCTGGGCGCGGTCAGGCTACGCGGCCGCGACGGCGTGCTCGTCTACGCTCTGCCGGGCGAGCCGGGTCCAGGTGGCCTGAGCGGGAGCCTCGGTGCGGTACTGGCGGGCGGCCCGTTCGCTCCGTCAGCCGCCGATCCGGCCGCCCGGCTGACGCGCGTCGCGGCCGAGCTGCTCGTCAGCGCCGAGGCCAGCGCCAACCTGGTGGTGCTACGCACTCCGGCCGGGGCGGCGCAGCTGCTGGCCTCGGCTATCGATCACGCCGGCTGGCCGGCCGTGCTTGGCACCGTGGGCGGTGACGACACGGTGCTGGTCATCGCTCGCGACCCGGCCGGGGGACC
>DASXKI010000262.1:0-1930 GCA_036496945.1 Streptosporangiaceae bacterium
GTCACGGTGAGTGACGGGAGGTTCGACGGGCGGTGATGGCCTCCCGGTTCCGCGATGAGACGTAGCTCACTACCGGCCAGTAACAAATGAGACCCAGGTCACTACCAGCGGGTAACCCGGAACCCATCACACCCGGCCAAAACCCCGCCAACACCGCACCGCCGCCCTGTGGCCAGATGCGGCCCTCCCGGGAACCGGCGCCGAGAGGACAGAGCCGCCCGGTGCCCGGCGACCGGCGGCGCGCAGCCGGCGACTGGCGACCCGCGACCGGCGACCGGTGGCGCGCGAACCACGTTTCATGGGCTCCCGGCTTCCGGCGTCCATCTTGGACCGGTTTGCGCCCGGGAAACCCATGAAACGCTCCCGGACGACCCCGGCCGTTAGCTCCTCACCTCCACTTGTTGCTGCTGAACCTGTCCCACTGGCTAGATGCGCGCGCACAATGGAGCCGTGACAGAAGGCCAGTTCACGGGCGGGGCGACAGATCCGTGCCCGCAGTGCGGCAGCACCGCCGCGGTACATTCGATCGGTGAGCTAGCAGCGCTTGCGCAGATGCAGATCGACAAGCTTCAGGGCGGGATGCCGCAGTCGGGCGCCCCGCAGCAGGGCTGGAACGCCGAGCCACGCTCCGGGCCGGTACCCGGCTGGGCAGGCGATCCGCAGGCAGGGCCGTCGCCGGGCAGCGGTGGCTGGTTAGGCCGCGCCAGGACCTACGACGACAGCCCGGTCGACTCCATCGACCAGGCGATCGCGGACGTCGCGCTCGGCGCGGCAGCGCGGTACATCGGCCGGGCCGTGGCTAGGCGCGTGCAGCGCACAGTCAGCGAACGCGTCATGCCGGCGATGGCCCCGATGGCTGCGGCGCGGGAAGACACGCTGCGGGCGCAGATCGCAATCGCAGAGCAGCACCCCGACATTCGCGCCTGCCTCAAGGACAGCGTCATCTTCCTGACTGGCGGCAACCGCGTGCTGCCCATCCCCAACATCGGCACGCTGACCACTGAGCAAGCAGACATGCTGGTCGCCCAGCTCAGGCAGGGCTGAAGATCCTCGCCACTCAGCTGCTGACGCCCGAGTTGCTCACGACGGACTTGCTCACGACGGACTTGCTCACGACCGAGTTGCTCACGATCGAGTTGCTCACGATCGAGTTGCTCATTGCGGAGCGCCCTCTGCTCTCCTCAGGCGAGCTCGGCCAGGGCATCGGCGAGCGGCTCCAGTATCGCCGCCGTGTGCGGCGGCCGGATGGTCACGATGGCCAGTTCGACGCCGGCCGCGCCGAGCGCCGCCGCGCTGGCCGCTGTCTCCGCCGCGTCGCCGGTGTAGGTGACGTGACTGGAGAGCAGGATCTCGGCCGGATCGCGGCCGAGGTCTGCGCAGTGCTGGTACAGCACATCCCGCGCGCGGGTGAACTGCTCGACTGTGCCGCCGACGAAGTTCCAATGCTGGGCGAAGCGTGCGGCCGTCCGCAGCGTGCGTTTTTCGCCGCTGCCGCCGATGCAAATCGGCGGATGCGGCCGCTGCACCGGCTTAGGCTCGCACCGGGCCTCGGTCAGCTGGTAGTAGCTGCCGGTGAACGTCGTGATGTCCTGCGACAGCAGCGCGGTGATCACCTCGCAGGCCTCCTCGAACCGGTCGCTACGCTCGCGCGGCGAGCCAAGCTCGATGCCGTAAGCGCCTGATTCCTCCTGGTTCCAGCCAGCCCCGACGCCAAGCTCCAGTCGGCCACCGGAGACTATGTCGAGTGTCGCCGCCATATTCGCGAGCACCGCCGGGTGGCGATAGTGAATGCCAGTAACCAGCGTGCCGAGCCGGACGCGCCGCGTCGCCTGGGCGAGCGCGGTCAGCGTGATCCAGCCTTCCAGGCACGGTCCGGCCGAATCACTGAAAATCGGGTAGAAGTGGTCGAACGTCCAGCCGGACTCGAACA
>DASXKI010000263.1:0-31652 GCA_036496945.1 Streptosporangiaceae bacterium
TCTCGCTCCTCCTGCTCCTGGCGGGCCCGCGCGTCAAGCTGGACCTGCTCGCTGCGGGCGCTGGGAACGACCACGATCCCTTCCTCGTCTGCGACCACGATGTCCCCGGCGTCGACGCTGACACCGCCGCACCGCACGCGGCCGTTCAGCGGGGACACGGCCAGCTTCGCGCCGGGGACAGGAATCACTCCCCTGGCGAAGACCGGGAAGCCCGCCTGGCGCAGCTCGGCGAGGTCGCGGATTACCCCGTCGGTCACCAGCGCCGCGATCCCGCGGCGCTGGGCAATCGCGCAGACGTTGCCTCCGGCTAGGGCGTAGTCCACGTCGCCCGACTCGACGACGAGGACCGAGCCAGGCTCGGCGCGATAGATCGCGGCGTGCAGCATGAGGTTGTCGCCCGGAGCGCATCGGACGGTATAGGCCGGCCCGGCAACGTGCCGGACGGCGGTCCACAGCGGGCGGATGCCGATGTCCATGACCTGACCGGGCCCCAGGATGTCCGCGAGGGTCGTCGGTGAGAGGTCCTCGAATCCTGCGGCTGCACTCACTTGAGCTTCCCCTTGAGGTAGGCAACGGCCTCGGCGATCAGGCCGGGCACATCACCGTATCCCGTGAAGCAATGGCCGGCGCCGGGCACGATCTGACAGGCCGACTCGACGCCGGCCGCGGTCAGCGCCTGGTGGAAGCGCTCGCTGTGCGCGGCGGGCAGCGCCTCGTCGCTGTCGCCGTGCACCAGCAGGCACGGCGGCGAGGAAGAGCCGACGTGCGTGATCGGACTGGCGTCGGCGATCAGGCCCGGATCCTCCGCGGCCCGGTGGCCGAGCAACCGCGCCTGCGCCGTGCCGTCGAACGCGCCCGGCGGAAGGAGCGCGAGGTCGGTCAGCGGATACCAGGCCACGACCGCGGCGACGCCGGGGTCAGTGAGCCCGGCCATCAGCGCCAGATGGGCTCCGGCTGACTCGCCCCACGCTCCGAGCCGGGCGGCATCCAGGCCATACTCCCCGGCTCTGGCGCGAAGGAAGCCGATCGCGGCGGCCACGTCGTCGAGTGGCGCCGGCCAGCCCGCCTCCGCAGCCAGGCGGTAGTCGACGGTGGCGCAGGCCAGGCCGGCCTCGGTCAGGGCGGTGAAGACCGAGCCTGGCTCCAGTGTGGGCGGCAGATACCTGCGGTCTCCGGAGGTGTAGCCGCCGCCGTGGATCCAGATCACCACCGGCACGCCGCCTGCGTCGTCGGGCACATGCAAGTCGAGGAGCAGGGGCCGGAACCCTGGGATCTCGGCATAGGTAAGTCCGGAGTAGAGCACGATTCGCATGCTATCCGTGCGGTGTGCAGGCGGCTGACACGGTGCTGACACCCGTGACCTGGCACTGTCTGGCGTAAGTCACGTAGCGTCGCGTCAACAGGGCAGCGACGGCCGGAAAAAGATTCGCGAGATCACGATCATGAGAGTGCTGGTGGTTGAGGACTTCGAGGTCCTGGCTGAGGCGATCGCCACCGGCCTGCGGCGCGAAGGCATGGCCGTTGACGTCGTCCTGGACGGGAACGGGGCCCTTGAGCATCTCGCCGTCACCCGCTACGACGTCGTCGTGCTCGACCGGGACCTGCCCGGCGTACGCGGCGACGAGGTGTGCCGTCAGCTCGTGGCGGGGCGCTCCGAGACCCGGGTGCTGGTGCTGACCGCGGCGAGTACCGTGCGGGACCGCGTGGATGGCCTCGGTCTTGGCGCCGACGACTACCTGCCGAAACCGTTCGACTTCGCGGAGCTGACCGCCCGGGTCCGGGCGCTCGGCCGGCGCAGCTCGGCGCCCCTGCCGCCCACTCTGAGCAGCAGCGACATCACCCTGGATCCCGCCCGGCGGACAGCGTTGCGGGCCGGCCGGCGCCTGGACCTGAGCCCGAAGGAGTTCGCGCTGCTGGAGTGCCTGCTGGCGTCGGCGGACCGGGTGGTCTCCGCCGAGGAGCTGCTCGAGCGAGTGTGGGACGAGCAGGCCGACCCGTTCACGACCGCGGTCAAGACCACGGTCCGGCGGCTGCGGGCCAAGCTCGGCGATCCGCCTGTCATTCACACCGTCCGTGAGGGCGGCTACCGGATCGGAGCAGCATGATGGTCAGCCTCCGCGCACCAGGGTCTGTGTTCCGCCTGCTGCGCCAGCGCACGCTGCGAACCCAGCTCGCCCTGCTGTACGCCGGCGCCTTCGTCGTCCTCGGCGTCGCGCTGCTCGCCGTCACGGGCCTGCTCGTGGGCCGCGGATCGACCAGCGCGAGCGGGGGCACCAGCCATCAGAGTTTCTTCGCCGGCCGCCACTTTCAGGTCGGCCCGGCGCTTGCCTTCGCGGGCGCGGCGCTTGTCGCTCTCGCCGTTGGCTGGCTGATCGCCGGCCGGCTGCTGCGCCCCCTGCGCACCATCACCGCGACCGCGCGGGACATCTCCGTCAGCAACCTGAACCAGCGCCTGGCTCTGGCCGGCCGCGACGACGAGTTCTCCGAGCTGGGCGAGACCCTCGACGGCCTCTTCGGGCGGCTCGAGGCATCGTTTGAGTCGCAGCGGCACTTCGTCGCCAACGCGTCGCACGAGCTGCGGACACCTCTTGCCGCGGAGCGAACCCTGCTCCAGGTAGCGCTGGCAGACCCAGACGCATCCGCCGAGTCCCTGCGGGCCACCTGCGTGCAGGTGCTCGCCCTCGGCGACCAGCAGGAGCGGCTGATCGACGCACTGCTCACCCTGGCCAGCAGCGAGCGGGGAGTGGACGAGTGGCAGCCGCTCGACCTCGCCGAGATCACCGGGACGGTTCTGCTCGCCAGGCAGCAGGATGCGCAAGACCGCGGCATACGCGTCAGCGCGACCCTGGCCGCGGCCCCGGCTACCGGCGACCCGGGCCTGGCGGAGTGCCTGGTGTCGAACCTGGTCGACAACGCCATCCGGCATAACCTGGACGGCGGCGTCATTGATATCTCGACGACGACGGCCGATGGGCTCGCGATCCTGTCGGTCACTAACACTGGGCCGGACATCCCGCCAGCCGAGGTGGGCCGCCTCTTCGAGCCGTTCCAGCGCCTTGGCACCGAGCGGGTGCGCACTGCCGATCGCGGCGGGCATGCCGACGCGCATGCCCGCAGACAAGCCCCGGGACAGGCCGTTGGCTACGGGCTCGGGCTCGCGATCGTCCGCGCCATCGCCGGCGTCCACAACGCCACGCTCGCAGCGCATGCCCGGCCAGACGGTGGCCTCACCGTCGAGCTGAGCTTCCCCGGCACGCGTCAGCCTGCGCTGAACTCCAGCCCGGCGAACTCGGCCGACTGACGCCACTCCTCGATGTACCGGAAGTACGCCGGCCCCCCGGCCGAGTAGCCGACCAGCAGCGAATTCGCGCCCTGGCCTTCGTTGTTGTAGTAACCGGGAGTGCAGTTGGCCAGGAACGACGTCTGGACGGGGTTCGGCGCCAGCTGTTCCATCCAGGCGTCTTCGGCGTCCCGGCTCACCTCCACCTCACGCAAGCCCTGCGCGGTCATGTGGCTGACGATCGCGGCGACGCTCTTGGCGGCATCGGTCAGGTTGTGCGGCACGTTGGCCACGATGTTGCCGGCCTGGCCGAGCTGCACCAGGAAGGCGTTCGGGAAACCGTACACGTGGACGCCGTGTAGGCTGCGCATCCCGCCTGCCCAGTAGTCCGAGAGGCGGACGCCGTCACGGCCGGTCAGGTCGAACCCGTACCGGCGCGTCGCCGGGGTGCCGACCTCGAAGCCTGACGCGTAGATGATGCAGTCAACCGGGTACTCGACGCCGGCGACCACCACGCCGGCTGGCGTGATCCGCTCCACTCCCCTGCCGTCGGTGTCGACCAGCTGGACGGTCGGCAGGTTGAACGCGCTCAGGTACTCGTCGTGGAAGCAGGGCCGCTTGCACAACTGGCGGTACCAGGCCTTCAGCGCATGCGCGGTCGCCGGATCCTCGACGATCGCGTCGACTCGGGCCCGGATCTCGGTCATCTTCTCGTGGTCAGCCGCCTCGAAGTCGGCTAGCAGGTCCTCGAAGCTGGCCGGCTCTGCGCGCTCTGCCCACATCCGGCCCCGGATCCGCTTGGCCAGGTCGGTCCACCCGTCGTTGACGAGGTCTTCATCCGGCACTTCCACCGCGGACATGTTGGCGACGAAGTTGTCCAGCCAGCGCTGCTGCCAGCCAGGCGTCGCGACCTCGGCGAACCACTCAGGGTCCATCGGGCGGTTGCCGCGCTCGTCCACCGAGGACGGCGTGCGCTGGAACACGAACAGCTCACCGCAGGCGCGCGCCAGGTGCGGAACACACTGCACGGCCGTCGCGCCAGTGCCGAGGATGGCGACGCGCTTATTAGCGAGGCGATCCAGCGGTGCGCCGGATGGATCGCCGCCGGTGTAGGCGTAGTCCCACCGGCTCGTATGGAACGAGTGGCCACCGAAGGACTCAATGCCAGGGATGCCAGGGAGCTTGGGGACGTGAAGTGGCCCCGTTCCCATCCCAATGAATTGGGCGGTAAACGCGTCGCCCCGGTTGGTCCGTACGATCCAGCAACTCCGGCCCGCATCCCACTCCAGGTCGGTGACCTCGGTGTGGAAGAGCGCACTGTCGTGCAGGCCGTATTGCTTGCCGATCCGGTCGCAGTGTTCGAGGATCTCGGGCGCGTGCGCGTAGAGCTCGGTGGGCATGTGCCCGGTCTCCTCGAGCAGCGGCATGTAGATCATCGCGGACGTGTCGCACTGCGCGCCCGGGTACCGGTTCCAGTACCAGGTGCCGCCGAAGCCGCCGCCCTTCTCGACGATGCGGACGTCGTCGATCCCGGCTTCCTTCAGCCGGGCCGCGGTGACCAGGCCGGCGAACCCGCCGCCGACGAAGGCCACCGTCACGTGATCGCGCTTGGGCTCGCGCTCGACCCGCTCGGTATAGGGATCGTCGAGGTAGCGGCCGAACTGGCCGGTCAATTGCAGGTACTGATCGTTGCCGTCTGGGCGCAACCGCTTGTCGCGCTCCCGCGCGTACCGCTCGCGCAGGGCGCGCGTGTCGACATCAGTCACCGGATTACCCCCAGTTGCAGCACTCCTGCCAGGTCTGGCACAAGTCAGTCATAGCTTCGCCGGGCTCGTCAAGGTCCGCTCCCCTGCCGCAACCTGGGCGAAATGCGGACGGCGCCTTGACTATCCCCTCGCGGCCGCGAGGGCCGAGTAGATGCCGAGCGCGAGCAGGATCGTGCCGGTGATCCTGCTGACCCACGCCATCGGGATCAGCTTGAGGCTCTTGGCGCCGATGCTCACGGCGGTCGCGGCGACGGCCCACAGGCCGAGGGTCGCGCCGGCGAACACCAGCACCGGGTTGTACCGGGCCGCCAGGTTCGCCGCGGTGATCTGCGTGATGTCGCCCCACTCGGCCAGGAACACGACGCCGAAGCTCGTCCCGGCGACGCGCCAGAAGGAGGGAACCCTGCCGCCCTGGCGGGCCGCGTCCACGCCTTCGTGCTCGTGCGGGCGGCTGCTGGTCACCCACAGGTAGGCGGCGCCGGTCACGAAGAGCACGGCGACGACGGCGTCGACGACCTGGTGCGGGAGCAACGCCAGCAGCTGGCCGGCCGTCACGGCGATTGCCATGTGCACGGTGAACGCGGCCGCTGCTCCCGCCCACACCCACGTCGCGCGGTGCCGGGTGCCAAGGACGAGCGAGGCGAACATCGACTTGTCCGGCAGCTCGGCCAGGAACGTCACGGCAAAGGCGATGCCGACGATGGCGAGCTGGGGCACGCGGAGCCTCCTGGGCATTCGGGGCCCGGCTCCAGATACGGGAAGCATCTTCGGCCGGAACGACTCAACAGCCGAAGGTCTCGTCCACCACTACTCAGTTAGTGCCAACTGAATAGCGGCCCGGTGGCCGGGCGCTTGCGCGCCGGTATGTCGGCCAGCCGACGAGGGACTACTCCCCTTCACCGAAGATCTTACCGGGTCTGGCCGCCCGCCCGGGCGCCTGGAGTAATTGTTAATACCTGTGGATCAAGACCATGAGTCATGTGTTCTCGGCGCGGACGGCGACAACTTGAGATTGACGATATCCATATCGACAACCTACGATTGTCGCATGACGACCCCACTCCGTATGACCAAGGCAGTCCGCCTCGACGACCTCATCGACGCGATCACGAAGACGCACTCCGATCCCCTCGACCAGCTCTCCGACGCCGTCATAGCCGCGGACCACCTCGGCGACATCGCCGACCACCTCATCGGCCACTTCGTCGACCAGGCACGGCGGTCGGGCGCGTCCTGGACCGAGATCGGCAAAGGCATGGGCGTCACGAAGCAGGCGGCGCGTAAGCGATTCGTGCCCAGGGTTCCCGGCGAGGCGGCCGAGATTGACGCCAACGACGGTTTCAGCCGATTCACCCCACGCGCCAAGAACGTCGTCATGTCCGCTCAGAACGAAGCTCGCGCCGCCGGAAATGACCTGATCGGGCCACCGCACCTGATCCTGGGGCTGCTGAGCGAGCCCGACGGACTCGCGGCGAAGGCAATTCACGCTCAGGGCGTCGTGCCCGACACGATCCGGCGAACCGTCGCGGCGACGCTGCCCCCCGCAGCCGGCGAGGTTCCGTCACTCATCCCGTTCGATGCGCAAGCCAAGAAGGCGCTGGAACTCACCTTCCGCGAAGCCCTGCGTCTGGGCCACAACTACATCGGCACCGAACATATCCTGCTCGCACTGCTCGAACTCGAAGAAGGCTCAGGCATCCTCACCGGACTCGGCCTCGACAAGACAACCACCGAAACCGGCGTCACCGACGCGCTCGAACTGTTGTCAAGGCCTGTGGTCTGATGCTGGCCCGGATCTGGGCTGATTTATTACTCTCGACTCCAGTAACGTTATCGAGAGTGATAATGATGGTGTACTCTCTCGGGCGTGGGCAACTCAGCTGACCTGCTGCTGCATCCAGTGCGGCTGCGCATCGTGCAGGCGTTCCTCGGTGACCGGGCGCTGACGACATCGCAGCTCAGCGCCGAGCTGTCGGACGTCCCGGCTGCGAGCCTCTATCGCCATGTGGCCAGGCTGGTGCAGGCCGAGGTGCTCCAGGTCGTCGCCGAGCGGCGGGTGCGCGGCGCCGTCGAGCGGACCTACGTCCTGCGACTCGCCGCCGCGAGGATCGGCCTCGACGAGGTCGCCGCTATGGGCACCGACGACACGCGCCAGATGTTCCGCGCGTTCGCCGCCGGGCTCCTCGCCGACTTCGACCGCTACCTCGAGCGCGACTCCATCGACCTGATCCGCGACGGGGTGAGCTTTGGCATCGAGGGCCTGTGGCTCGACGACGGCGAGTTCCGCGAGCTCATGCTCGACCTGTACCGGGTGCTCCAGCCCCGGCGGGTCCACGGACCGAAGAAGGGCCGCAGCCGGCGCCTACTGGCATCGGTCCTCATGCCAGCCGACGGCGATCTCCCAACTCAGCCCCTGGAAGGGCCGACCGAATGACAGGGCAGAACGTCAGCTTTGACAGCGTCAGCTTTAACAGCGACGGATGCACGCTCGCTGGTACCTACGCTGAGGTCGCGCAGCCGGTGGCGGCGGCGCTCCTCATCCCCGGCTCGGGCCGGACGGACCGAATCCCCGTCAGCCCAGAGGTCCTGGGCATCATCACCGCGTGGGTCGCCCGCACCTGGGGCGAGGCGTGACCTCGCTGTCGCTCGCAGCAGCCCACGGCGGACCGCTGCGGCACCTGCCAGTGGCGCTGGCTGCCGCCCTGGTGCCTGTCCTCGTGCTGGTGCTGGGCCTTGATGTCTTCTGCCTGGTCAACCTGGTGCGGGCCAAGTCGGTCCGGAACGCGCCGAAGCTCGTCTGGGCCATCGTGATCCTCGCAGTCAGCGCGCCGCTGGGTGCCCTGCTGTACCTCTTCTTTGGCATGGACCGCGGCGGCGTGGCGGCCAGTGTCGCCGTCCGGGCCCCTGCGCCGCCCGCTGCGCCAGTGTCCGCGGCGGGGCGGACGGCGGCTGGCACTCCCCTGATCGTCACCACCTCAGGTCTCACCAAGGATTACGGCGGGAACGGGCTGTTCAGCGTCGATCTTGCCGTCCCGCTCGGGTCTGTCTACGGACTGGTCGGCCTCAACGGCGCAGGGAAGACGACGTTGCTGTCGATCCTGTCGGCCACCAGGCGGCCTACCGCAGGCAGCGTGAGCGTCGCGGCCGACCGCCGCCGCGTCGCGGTGTGCCCAGACGTGCCGGCCTTCGACGGCTGGCTGACGGCGCGCGAAGTGGTCGACCTCGCGTGCGCGCTGGTCGCACCGGAACTCGGTGACGCCGCGGTGACTGCAGCGCTGCGTACCGCCGGACTGACCGACGCGGCGGACCGGCGCGTCGGCGCGTTCTCGCGCGGCATGGTGCAGCGGCTCGGCCTGGCCTGCGCCCTGGTCAGCGATCCCGAGCTGCTGATTCTCGACGAGCCGACATCCGCACTCGACCCGGCCGGCCGGGCGGACATCCTGGACCTGGTGGCCGGCCTGCGCGGCCAGCGGACCGTGATCTTCTCCAGCCACATCCTGGCCGACGTGCAGCGCGTCGCCGACCACGTCGGCATCCTGCGCGATGGCCGCCTGCTTTATCAGGGGGCCGCCATGGACCTTATCGACACCTATCTCAGCCCGCGCTGGCTGATCCGCATCGCCGGTGACGCCGAGCCCGTCGCCGCAGCCATGGCAGCAGCCGGCTGGGCGACCAGCGTGGTGGCGGCCGGGCCTGATGTGATCAGGGTGGATGCCGTCAGCATGGAGGCTGGGGAGCGTGGCATCCCGGCCGTGATCGCCGCGTGCGGCGCGCGGCAGGTCTCTTGCGAGCCGGCCGCGGCGGACCTGGAGTCGGCGTTCCTCGCGATCACGGGCTCTGCCACTACCGGCTCTGCCACTACCGGCACTGCCACTACCGGCACTGGCACTACCGGCACCGGGCAGGAGCGGCCATGACGACCACATTTTCCCGCCCGGCCGGGTACCGCCGGATGAGCCTGTGGCGGCTGGAGTGGCTGCGGCTGGTCCGGACACCGCGGGCGATCTCGCTCGCAGTCCTCTTCGTCGCCATCGGCCTGATCGAGCCGGTCGTGACGAAGTACGAGCGGACGATCTTCGCTCACGTCGGTAACGGCGTGCGGATCAGCGCGCCCCCGCCGACGGCGGCCGACGGCCTGAACGCCTACGTCAGCGAGGTGCTCCTGATCGGCCTGATCCTCGTCGTCGTGCTCGCGGCCGGAGCGCTCACGTTCGACGCCAGCCAGGGCCGGGCCATCTTCCTGCGCACCAGGGTCGCTGGCACCTGGCGGCTCATAGCGCCGCGCGTCGCCGTCACGGCCGCCGCCGATGCCGTCGCGTACCTGCTCGGCACGCTCGCGGCCTGGTATGAGACAAGGCTGCTGCTCGGATCGCTGCCAGCGACGCGAGTGCTGGCCGGCGTCTTTTGCGGCGCGGTCTACCTGGCGTTTGCGGTAGCCGTCACTGCGCTCGCCGCCTCGCTCGCGCGCAGCACGATCGCGACGTCCGGCATCGCCCTTATGATCTTGCTGATACTCCCGGTGCTGGGCAGCGTCCGCGTCGTCGCGCGGTGGCTGCCGAGCGCCCTGGTCAACGCGCCGGTCGGGCTGGTGAGCGGGACGCACCAGATCGGCTACTACTTCCCTGCGCTGGTCATCGCGGCGGCCGCGAGTGCGGCGGCCCTCGCGGTCGCGACGAGGCGACTGAACGCCCGGGAGGTCTGAGCGCGGGACTCAGGCGAGCGGCGATTATCCGGCCGGATAGTGTGCCTGGGTGCGGGAGCTCACTATCGAGGCGTTCCTGACCGACCTGGCGGCCCGGACCGCCGCGCCTGGCGGCGGAGCCACGTCCGCGCTGCACGCCGCACAAGCGGCGGCGCTGCTGGCGATGGTCGCCCGGTACTCCAATGGCCCGAAATACGCCGCCGACGCCAGCGCGATCGAGTCGGTACGCGCCGACGCCGACGAGTTGCGTGAGTCCTGCACGGACCTGATCGACGCGGACGCCACCGCCTTTGCCGTGGTCGCCGCCGCGTACCGGCTGCCCAGGGATACCCCGGAGCCCGCTGGCGACCGGTCGGCGGCGATCGCCGCCGCTCTCGCCGGGGCCGCCGAGCCGCCTGCGGCGGTGATCACTGCCGCCGCGCGGCTGGTGAAGCTCGCCGAGGTCCTGCTCCCGATTGGGAACCGCAACGTGGTCAGCGACGTTGCCGCGGCCGCCGAGACGATCAGGGCCGCGGTCGCGACCGCCCGGATCAACATTCAGGTCAACCTCCGCGGCATAACGGACGCTGGCGCGCGGGCGCGGCTCACCGAGGCCGTCGAGGCGGCCGACGGACTGGAGGCGCGGTCCGCACAGCTCAGCGCTGCTATCCGAGCCGAGCTCACCGGGTGACGGCCCGGACACTGGACGGCAAGGCGGTCGCTGCGCGGCTGCGCGCCGCGGCGTCGGAGGAGCTGGCCGAGTGCGCGGCGGCAGGCACCAGGGTGCGGCTCGCCATTGTCGTCGCGACCAAGGACGAGTCGGCGGACTGGTACGTCCGGTCCCTCAGTGCCGCGGCAGCTCGCCTTGGCATCGAGTGCGACGTCGCCGAACTGCCGACGGCAGCGGTGGCGGCCGAGATCTCGGCTGTACTCGGTGTGCTGTCGGCCGATGCCCTGGTGCACGGCATCGTGCTCCAGGCGCCGCTGCCGGCTGGGTTGTCGCTGCCGGAGACAGCTAGCGCGATCGACCCGGCTAAGGATGTGGACGGCTCGAGCCCCCTGTCGCTGGGCCGGCTGCTGGCGGGCCTGCCGGCGTTCGCCCCGGCGACCGCGCAGGCCGCGCTGGCACTGCTGGACTTTCACGACGTCGGCGTGGCCGGTCGCCGGGCGGTGGTCGTCGGCCGGTCTGTCGTCGTCGGCAAGCCGGTGGCGCAGCTGCTGCTGGCCAGGGACGCCACCGTCACGGTGTGCCACTCGCGCACGCCGGATCTGGCGAGCGTCACCCGCGAGGCCGACGTACTCGTCGTGGCCACTGGCCGACCCGGGCTGATCACGGCCGAGCACGTCCGGCCAGGGGCCGTCGTGATCGACGTGGGCACCAATACAGCGGCCGATGGCAGCCTCACCGGTGACGTCGACGCCGCCTCCGTTGGCGCGGTCGCCGGCGGCCTATCGCCTGTTCCAGGCGGGGTGGGCCCGGTGACCACCGCTCAGCTGCTGCTCAATACAGTCAGCGCGGCTGCCCGCAGCCGTCCCGCAGCCGGCTAGTCGAGCCCGGCCAGGAACTCGATCAGCCCGCTGAAGTACGTGCGCTGATCGTCGTACATAGCCATGTGACTGCCGTCCGGGCAGTGCAGGTACCGTCCAGCGGGCAGCCGTCCGGCCATCATCTCCATGTGGGCCGGGTCCATGGTGTCGTGCTGGGCGCCGATGACCAGGGTGGGCACGGTGATGGTGCTCAGCTCCTCGGTCCGCTCCCAGCCAGCCAGGCTTGCGTCGCTGCTGATGCCCAGCTCGCTCGGGCCCTGCATGGATACGTAGATCGCCTGGTTGATGTGGGCAAAGCCGCGAAGGGCCGGGTCCGGCCAGTCCTCGTGCGGCATGCGCAGGACGTGATGGACGTAGTGCTGTTCCAGCAGCAGTTCCATATACCGCGGGTCCTCGATCTGGCCCGCCGCCTCGAGCGCCTTGATCTCCGCCAGCGCCGACTGGTCCATGGCGGGCATCAGGACCTGCTCGGCATAGGCGTTGTAGGCGGGCACGCTGGACACCATGTTGGAGATCACCAGCCCACGCAGGTGCTGCTGGTACTTCAGCGCGTACTCGATCGCCAGGATGCCTCCCCACGAGTGGCCATACAGCACGAAGTTGTCCGGCCCGAGCCCGAGCGCCTGGCGGACCTGCTCGACCTCCTCGACGAACCGGTCCGCGTCCCACAGCGACCGGTCGGCCGGCTGGTCGCTGAACCCGGATCCGAGCTGGTCGTAGTAGTAGTACTCGACGCCAGCAGCAGGCAGGAAGCTGTCGCATGCCTCCAGGTACTCGTGCGTAGCGCCAGGGCCGCCGTGCAGCAACAGCACCTTCAGACGCGGATTGTTGCCGGTGCGCTTCACCCAGACGCGGAACTTCCCAGCCGGAGTGTCGATGGGGATCAGCCGCGATCCCCCGCTCAGCTCGTCCTCGCGGCCGGAGTTGTCCAGGTACTCACTCGCTAGTGTCATGCTGCGCTCCTCATGTCCGGCACTTCTCGCACTCGGCTGGCTTGGATCGGCACGTTACCTGGTCAGCTCAGCAGGCTCAGAAACTCGCCGGCATCCTTCACCCGGACCACGCAGGCACGGGTTGCCGTCGGCACGAAGCCGGCCTCGGTCAGGGCGTCGAGCATTCCGGCGAGCGGGTCCCAGAAGCTGCCGACGTCGACGAGAGCCACTGGCTTCGCGTGCAGCCCGAGCTGCTGCCAGGTCAGGATCTCGAACAGCTCGTCCATGGTGCCAAGGCCGCCCGGCAGTGCGGCGAAGCCGTCGGCGAGCGCGGCCATCAGCGCCTTGCGCTCGTGCATGGTGCTGACGACCTCCAGCCGGGTCAGGCCAGGGTGCGGTATCTCGGCCGCAAACAAGCCACCGGGGATGACCCCGATCACCTCCCCGCCCTCGGCGAGCGCGGCGTTCGCCAGGGTGCCCATCATGCCGACGCTCGCACCGCCGTACACGATGCCGACTCTCGCCCTGGCGAGCTGGCGGCCAAAGTCGGCCGCGGCGGCCGCGTACTCGGGCTGGCGGCCGATCGAGCTGCCGAGGAAGACCGCGACGCGCATTACCAGAGATCCGGCGCCGATGACCTGGCCGCGAAGTCCCGCAGCGCCCGCAGGAAGTCGATCTCGCCGAACGCTGGCCAGTAGGCGTCGCAGAAGTGCAGGTACGCGCCCGTGCTCTGCCAGAGCAGGAAGTTGGACATGCGCTGCTCGCCGCTGGTCCTGATGATCAGGTCCGGCTCGGGCTGGCCGTCGCCGGCCAGGTGCCGGGCGATGTCGTCCTCGGTAACAGTGCTTGCCAGGTCGGCCATGGCAGTGCCGGCGGCGGCTTGCTCGAGGAGTAGCAAGCGGACGGCTTCGGCGATCTCCTGCCGGCCGCCGTAGCCGACGCACAAGGTGACGTGAAAGCCGGTGGCGCAGCTTCGGCTCGCTTCGGCCGCGTCCTTCAGCGAGCGCGCTGTGCTCGCCGGCAGCATGTCGACCAGGCCAGCGATATGCACCTCCCAGGCCGGGGCTGTAGTGGCGATCCTGGTCACGACGATCTGCTCGATGATGGTCATCAGCGCCGCGACCTCGGCGTCGTCCCGCCTGGCCAGGTTCTCCGCTGAGCAGATGAACACGGTGACGTGCCGGATGCCTGCCGCCTGGCACCATGACAGGGCGTCCCATATGTGCTCGGCCCCGTGCCGGTGGCCGTCGCTTGGACTCGCCAGGCCTGCCTGCTTGGCCCAGCGCCGGTTACCGTCGATGATCAGCCCGATGTGCCGGGGCAGCGGGCCGACGGCCAGCTGCCGGCGCAGCCGCCACCGGTACAGGCGGACGGCGAATTTGCGGAGCGGCACGCCGCCGAATCTAGCTGGTGCCCGCGACGAAGGTCTAGCTCACCCAGGTTCAGCCGATCTCGTCCTGCCAGAATTGACCGGAGCCGGCTAGCCCAGCGTGCGGCTGTGGCCGCGGAATTCGGCGACGATGTCGTCGCCGCAGCGGACCGTGACGTCGTATATGCCGCTGCGCCCGTACCGCGTCCGCTCGATGGCCGTAGCCATGAGGATGTCGCCCTCGCGCACTGGGGCGATGAAGCTGATGTCGGCGCTCGCGGCGACCGTGACCGGGCCCTCGCTATTGCACGCGCAGGCAAAGGCCGTATCGGCCAGCATGAAGACGTAGCCGCCGTGGCCAATGGAGTGGCCGTTCAGCATCTGCAGAGCCACGCGCATCTGCACGACGGCGGTGCCCCGGCCTACGTGCAGCAGCTCCATGCCAAGTCCACGGGACGCCTGGTCGGCGGCGAACATCGCCGCCGCTGGCCCGCGCGGGATCTCACGGCCCTGCTCGTCTGCGGACGGCAGTCCCAGCATGCAGCGCTCCAGGTCGGGTGGGAGATCTCGGGGAAGTCCTTGTGAGTCATGGTATGACCCGGGCGGCGGCCGCGGGCATTACTGTGCTGATCATGGTCACCTACCGGCAGCCCGGCACTGTTCTCACTGACCGGACGTTCACCGTCCCGCTCGATCACGCCCAGCCCGACGGAGACCAGATCACGGTCTTCGCGCGCGAGGTCGTCGCGGCCGGCAGCGAGGCGGCGGAGTTGCCGTGGCTGGTGTTCCTGCAAGGCGGTCCTGGCTTCGGCGCGCTACGGCCGGTTGGCCGTGACAGCTGGCTTGAGCGTGCGCTGCGCGACTTCCGGGTGCTACTGCTGGACCAGCGCGGCACCGGCCGGTCCACGCCCGCCACCCGGCAGACCCTGGCCCGATTCCCGGACGCGGCGGCGCAGGCCCGCTACCTAGGGTATTTCCGAGCCGACTCGATCGTCGCTGACGCCGAGCTGATCAGGCCGCAGGTAACCGGCGGCGCGCCGTGGAGCGTGCTCGGGCAGAGCTTCGGCGGCTTCTGCACGGTGACCTACCTGTCCAAGGCGCCGGGCGGACTGCGCGAGGCGTTCATCACCGGCGGGCTGCCCGGCCTGACGACGACCGCCGATGATGTCTACCGGCTGACCTACCAGGTCGTCGCCGCGAAGAACCGGGCGCACTACCAGCGCTACCCGCAGGACGTCGACGTCGCGCGCCAGGTTGCGAGGGCGCTGGCCGCCTGCCCGGCGACGCTGCCCGGCGGCGGGACCCTCACCGTTGAGCGGTTCCAGACGCTCGGCCAGGTGCTCGGCTCAAGCACCGGCTCGCACTCCTTGCACTACCTGCTGGAGGATCCGTTCGCCGGCCGGGAGCTTAGCGATAGCTTCCTGGCTCGGGTGGCAGCCGAGCTGTCGTACGCGTCCGCGCCGCTGTACGCGCTGGTGCACGAGGCCTGCTATGCGCAGGGCGCGGCGACCAGGTGGTCAGCCCAGCGGCTCCGGACGGAGTTCGGCGAGTTCGCGGCCGAGGCCACGGTCGACGGCGACGCGCCGCTGATGTTCACCGGCGAGATGGTGTATCCCTGGGTGTTCGAGCACGACCCGGCGCTGCGGCCGCTGGCCGAGGCCGCCGAGCTGCTGGCGGCGCGGGCGGACTGGCCGGCGCTCTACGATCCCGGTCAGCTGGCCCGTACCGACATCCCGGTGGCTGCGGCGATCTACTTCGAGGACATGTATGTCCCGAGGGAGCTGTCCCTGGCGACCGCCGCCGGGATCCGCGGCCTGCGGTACTGGATCACCAACGAGTTCGAGCACGACGGGCTGCGCGCCGGCGATGGCCGCGTGCTCGACCGGCTGATCGGGCTCGCCAGGGACACGCTCTGATGACGGACCGGCCTGGTGCCGCCTGCCGTTAGGCTGGCCGGATGATGACGCGGACCTGCCTGTGCCTGATCAGGCGGCATGCAGCGACGGGTCCCGAGGTCCTGCTCGGACTCAAGAAGTCTGGTTTCGGCGCCGGCAAGTGGGTCGGGCTCGGCGGTCACATCGAAGCGGGCGAGAAGCCGGTAGCCGCGGCCGTGCGCGAGGTGGCTGAGGAGTCGGGCCTGGTGGTGCCGGCCGATTCGCTCCAGCACGTGGCGAGCATCGAGTTCAGGTTTCCGGTGCGGCCGTCCTGGGATCAGACGGCCGACGTCTTCATCACTTCGGTGTACCAGGGCCAGGCGGCCGAATCCGACGAGATAGCGCCGCGATGGTACGCCGAGGACGCACTGCCGCTCGAGCTCATGTGGGATGACGCTAAGTACTGGGTGCCGCGCGTGCTGGCTGGCGAGCACGTCGACGTGCGGATCACGTTCGCTGACGACTGCGCCACGGTGGCCAGCATCGAGCCCGACCTCGGCAGGCCCGGCGAGATCGCCGGCCCGGCTGCTCACCGCTGAGACCGCCGCCAGCTCACTGGCGACCTGTACGGCCGCCAGGCCGGCCAGAGCGGGAGAGCTCGCGCCCGTGGAGCTCTCCCAACCCTGACCGGCACCGCCGTGGCCGGCACCGCCCTGGTCCGCGGCGTTCGCCGGTGCCGTGACTACCGCCGCCTCATCGCGGCCGCCATCGTCTACACCGTCCCCGGCGCCGTCCCCTCCGCCGAGCCGCCGCGCCAGGGCGCTGAGCTGCTCGGACAGCGCTGTGAGATCGTCACGACCGCGGGTCACGACTGTCCATCGCGGCCGGGTCGCGGCTGTGGTGTCAATATCCAGTTTACATTACGAATGCGACTTACGATGTTTTGCATATTTTTGTCATTTTGCTGGCTCCCCGCCACCTTCCTCGGTCCGTAGCCTCCGGTAGTGCGCGTTCCGGACCAGCAGCAGCGCGCACGCGAGCAGGCTAGCGATCAGCGACGCCATCAGGACGGCGGTCTTGGCGAGATCGGCCTGCCCGGAGTAGGCGCCGAAGGCCAGGTCGCTGATGAGCAGCGAGACCGTGAAGCCGATCCCGGACAGGACGCTGACGGCGAAGATGTCCGCCCAGGTCAGCTCAGGACTCAGGCGCGCTCTGGACAGCCGCGCCGTCAGGTAGGAAGCGCCGAAGACCCCGAGGGACTTGCCGAGGATCAATCCCGCCAGTACGCCGAGCCCGAGTCGCCCGGTGACTACCTGGGATAGCGAGCTGGCCGAGATCGTCAGCCCAGCCGACAGCAGGGCGAAGGCGGGCACGGCCAGCCCGGCCGAAACGGGCCGGATCCGATGCTCGAGCCGCTCGGCCGGTGACTCGTCCTCGCCCGCCACGGTCACCGGCACCAGCAGGCCGAGCGCCACGCCGGCCACTGTCGCGTGCACGCCGGAGGCATGCACCAGGGCCCAGATCACCACGGCGAGCGGGATCGTGATCCACCAGCTGGTCAGGCGGACGCGCTGAAGCAGCCAGAACACTGCCAGCAGTGCCGCCGCTGCCACCAGCGGCAGCAGCTTGATGCTGCTGGTGTAGGCCACCGCGATCACGATGATCGCGCCGATATCGTCCACGACCGCGAGCGTGAGCAGGAAGGCGCGCAACGCGGCCGGCAGGAACCGCCCGGTCACCGCGAGCACCGCGAGCGCGAACGCGAGATCGGTAGCGGTCGGGATGGCCCAGCCCCCGATGGTGGGGTGTCCGACGTTGATGGCCACGTAGATCAGCGCGGGCAGGATCATGCCACCGAGCGCCGCGGCGACAGGCACCACGGCAGCGGAGAGGTGGCGCATCTCGCCGGTCACAAGCTCGCGCTTCAGCTCCAGGCCCGCGATGAAGAAGAAGATGGCCAGCAGCCCGTCGGCGGCCCATTCCTCCAGGCTGAGGTGCAGCAGGAGCGCGGACGGGCCGATCGCGATGTGGCGCAGATGCTCATACCAGCTGCGCGCGCCGGTATTGGCTAGGACAAGCGCGACCACGGTAGCGGCGAGCAGCAGGCCGCCGCCGACTGTCTCCGTCCGCAGCGCATCGGCGAGTACACGCAGCTCCCGCATGCCCGGCCGCCGGAACAGGACGGCGCCGCCCGTTCCTGCCGGCCGCCGGACTCGCATGCTCTCCTCCCCCGCCCGCCACGGCGCAGTGCGGCCACGGGCAGATCCCGGGTCCGGTCATGCCCGCTGCGGGCAGGGTTTACTGACGAGCAGGGTCTACTGACGAGCAGGGTCTACTGACGAGCAGGTTCTACTGACGAGCAGGTTCTACTGATAGGAGATCAGGACGGGTACCGGGCGGTGCAGCATGGTCTGCGCCGGGTTCAGCATCGGGGTGTCCTTGACATAGAAGTCTTTCCAGCCGAAATACACGCCCCTGGGAGCATTGGCGACGACCGCCCGCCAGGTCTGCTGCTTGGTCCCCGGCGCGCCCTGGCCGTCCATGTTGATGACGATGGCGAGGTCGTCGTGGCGGGTGTCCAGCCGCTGGAGGTTCTGGATCATGGTCAGCCGGAACTCATGGAGCTCCAGGAGCTTTTGCGGCAGCCGGTATTTCGCTGTCAGCGACGCCAGCCAGCTGGCGACCTTGTTGACCTCGCTCACGCTGACGGTGCCGATCTGCCGCAGCGGCAGCTGGCGGGGCTTGAGCTGCCACTCCGGGTCCAGGGCCAGCCCGACATTGGGCAGCTTCAGCAGCGAGCGGTAACTCTTGGCCTGGTCCAGCAGGCTGGCCCGCCCAGGCTGGAGATCGAGCGTCACGTACAGGCCGGCCTTGCTCGCGGCAGTAACCCATGGGCGCAGTGCCCGGACGCTCGACTCGTCGGAGTACGTGCCCGACGGCCCCGCGGACGCCTGGGCGACGCTGGCGATGATCTCGAAGGACGCTATCACCGGCACCTTGCTGAGCGCCGCGTACTGTGCGGCCGCTGCCTTCGCCCGGGCAATGCTTCTGGTCAGGCCCTGGTGGCCGAGGACACCGAGCACCGGAGTGCCAGGCGTCCCGTAGAGGGCGACGATCCGGCGCGCCGGGAACAGGACCTGCCCGCCGCCCGGCAGTTGCTTGCCGGTCTCGGCGACGGCGGTCCTCGCGGCGAGCAGCCCCGCGGACCCGAACCCGGCCCCGACGCCCACCACGTGCTGCGGCCTCGCCGCGGCCAGGGCCCGGATGGCCGACTGATCGGCCCGCGGGTCGTAGCCGGGCAGGTCGATCACGCGCGCGCCGGCAGCTTGCGCCGTCGCGGTGGCGGCGATGGCAAGGGCTGAGGCAGCGGCCGAGCCGCCGGTATGGACGAGCACGGCGACGCTCCGCATGGGCGCCGCTGCTGCCGTCACGGGCAGTGCGCTGGCCGCGGCGACCAGGTGGACACCAGGCAGGTCGGCCGCGAGGGATCGCCTGGCCACGCCGAGGGCCAGCACGGCGGACGGCGCCAGCGCCCTGATGGTGCTTCGCAGCGCGGCAACCTGCCCGGCGGTGCCACTCGCGGGCAGGAGCAGCAGTGGCGCGTGCGCGCGGCGGGCGATGGCGGCAGCCGCCGCGACGTCTGCTTGGTTGCCTGCGCCCACCAGGACCACGGACGGCGCCGCCGCTAGCAGGGCGCGTGCGGCACTCGCGCTAGCGATCGCGGGCGACCCGGTCACGACGGTGGCTGCCCGCTGCGGCTCGCGGGCCCGCACGGTGGTGCTCGCCGCTGACTGCCCGGACCTGGTCACCGTGGCAAAGCCGGCTGTGGCGACGCCGGCCGTCAGCACGACCAGCGCGAGCACCAGCCAGCCGGTCATCAGCGGCGTCCGGACGCGGCCAGGCGGGGTGTCTAGTACCTGGATTCCTTGCTGCACGATGGCGGTCCTTCGTCGCGAAGACGCCCTGCGCCAGCGCCGGCGCACGGCGCGCCGCGGGGCGGCGCATCGCGATAATGGCAGACCAGTAAGGCCAGCATGCGACGCCGGCCGTATTATGCCGCGTAATAACCATCGTCCGTGTCACCGCATTTAGCTAGGTGCGCGTGGAATCGTTTTCGCAGCTCACGACGCCAATGAACGCCAATATCCGTTAGTTCTCGCCTTTCTTGAGCACATTTTCCTGCAGTGCCGTCTGTGACGATGATCGGCAGTTTCCTTGTTATCTGCCGGTATTGCGACGAGGTGCCCGCTCCGCCCGCCAGGGTGTGGCTGCCCGATAGGTAGTTGCCAACAAGCAACCTTCTCGGGGTAGGCTGGTCCAACGTGGGCGTGATATCGCGGCGTGAGCCGACACAGGTACCGGCAGTTGACGGGCAACCCGACAAGTACCGATGGATTGCCTTGTCCAACACCACGCTGAGCATGACGATGGCCACCATCGACGGCTCCATCGTGATCATCGCGATGCCTGCCATCTTTCGCGGCATCCACCTGAGCCCGCTCGCTCCCGGCAATATTACGTACGTGCTCTGGATGATCATGGGCTACCTGCTGGTGCAGGCCGTGCTCGTGGTGACCCTCGGCCGGCTTGGCGACATGTTCGGCCGGGTCAAGATCTACAACCTCGGCTTCGTAGTGTTCACGCTCGCCTCGGTCGCGCTCTCGCTCGACCCCCTGACAGGCGGTCACGGCGCGCTGTGGCTGATCGGCTGGCGAATGGTGCAGGCCTTCGGCGGCGCGATGCTCATGGCCAACTCGGCCGCGATCCTGACCGACGCCTTCCCGGCCAACCAGCGCGGGATGGCGCTCGGCATCAACCAGATCGCCGGCATCTCGGGTCAGTTCGTCGGGTTGCTGCTCGGCGGCCTGCTGGCCGCCTGGGACTGGCGCGCGGTGTTCTGGGTCAACGTCCCGATCGGCATCTGGGGAACCATCTGGGCTTACCGCAGCTTGCGCGAGATCGCCACGACCAGGCGCTCGAGGATCGACTGGGCGGGCAACGTCCTGTTCGCGGTCGGCGCGACGAGCCTGCTCGCGGCGATCACGTACGGCATCCAGCCCTACGGCGGGCACGCCACCGGCTGGACCAGCCCGCTCGTGGTCAGCGGGCTGTCGGTCGGCGTTGTCTTCCTGGTTGTGTTCGGCATCGTCGAGACCAAGATCACAGAGCCGATGTTCCGCATGGGACTGTTCAAGATAAGAGCATTTGCAGCCGGGAACGCGGCCAGTCTCATGAGTTCGATGGCTCGCGGCGGACTGCAGTTCATGCTGGTCATCTGGCTAGCTGGCATCTGGCTGCCGCTGCACGGCTACGACTACACGGTCACGCCACTGTGGGCCGGCATCTACATGCTGCCGCTAACGGCGGGCTTCCTGATCGCCGGGCCGATCTCGGGCTACCTGTCGGACAAGTACGGCTCGCGGCTGTTCGCGACGGCGGGCCTGCTGGTAGCGGCTTGCGGGTTCACCGGCCTGATGCTGCTGCCGATCAACTTCTCGTACCCCGTCTTCGCCACGATCATCTTCTGCAACGGGCTCGGCTCGGGCCTGTTCGCCTCCCCGAACACCTCCTCGATCATGAGCAGCGTGCCGGCCGAGCATCGCGGTGCGGCGTCCGGCATGCGGTCGGTGTTCATGAACTCGGGCATGTCCCTGTCGATCGGGTTCTTCTTCTCGCTGATGATCGCCGGTCTCGCCGCCACGCTCCCCCGAACCCTCAGCAGCGGTCTGCGGGCCCAGGGCGTGCCCGCGGCGGTCGCCACGCACATCGCGAGCCTGCCGCCGGTGAGCACGCTCTTCTCGGCGCTGCTCGGCTACAACCCGGTCAAGAGCCTGCTCGCGCCGTCCGGCGCGCTGGCGAAGCTGCCGCCTCACAACGCCGCGGTCCTGACCGGCAAGGAGTTCTTCCCGCACCTGATCTCCGGGCCGTTCCACCACGGCCTGGTCATCGTGTTCAGCGCGGCCATCGCCATGTCGGTCATCGGCGCGGTCATCTCGCTGCTGCGCGGGCGTCAGTTCTACTACAGCGAGCCGGCGGCAGCGACTGCCGCCGTCTCTCGGCACCCTGCCGCCGATCCCGCGGCCGGGTAGACTGAGTCCGTGCCACGATATGAGTACCGCTGCCGCGCCTGCGGCGAGACCTTCGAGCAGACCCGTCCGATGAGCGAGTCGGCGGAGCCGGCGGCGTGCCCGCAGGGCCATGACGACACGGTCAAGCTGCTGTCGACCGTGGCGGTGGGCGGGCGGGCTAGCGGCTCGGCCGCGCCTAGGTCAGCTGGCGGCGGCGGTGGCTGCTGTGGCGGCGGCTGCGGCTGCGGCTAGGCCGCGGCGCCAGGCAGAGAACCGTCAGGCCGAGAAACGCTCCACCTGGCGCATCTTGTTCGTCGCGTCCAGCGCGGCGACCTTGTACGACTCAGCAAGCGTCGGATAGTTGAACACCGCGTCGACCAGGTAGTCGACCGTGCCGCCGCAGCCCATCACGGCCTGGCCAATGTGAACGAGCTCGGTCGCGCCGGTGCCGAAGACGTGCACGCCGAGCAGGGTGCGGTCGACGGGTGACACCAGCAGCTTGAGCACGCCGTAGGAGTCCCCGATGATCTGGCCGCGGGCTAGCTCGCGGTAGCGGGATACGCCAACCTCGAACGGAACACAGTCGCGAGTGAGCTGATCCTCGGTCCGGCCGATGAAACTGATCTCCGGCAGGCTGTAAATGCCGATCGGCTGGAGCGGGCTGACCACGTGGAGCGGCTCCCCGCAGGCATGATGCGCGGCCAGGCGGCCCTGCTCCATCGAGGTGGCCGCGAGCGCCGGGAAGCCGATGACGTCCCCGACTGCGTAGATCGACGGGACTGACGTCCGAAAGAACTCGTCGACCTTGATCCGGCCGCGCTCATCGGCCGACAGCCCCGCAGCCTCCAGGTCGAGGTCAGTCGTCTGGCCCTGCCGCCCGGCCGAGTACATCACCGTGTCCGCGGGGATGCGCTTCCCGCTCGCTAGCGCCGCGATCGCACCCTCGGGGCGCCGCTCGACCGCGGTCACCGTCTCGCCGAACCGGAATGTCACCGCCAGGTCGCGCAGGTGATACTTCAGCGCCTCGACCACCTCGAGGTCGCAGAACTCGAGCATCCGGTCGCGCTGCTCGACCACGGTCACTTTGGTCCCGAGCGCGGCGAACATGGAGGCGTACTCGATCCCGATCACCCCGGCGCCGGCCACGATCATCGACCGCGGCACCCGGTCCAGGTGCAGTATGCCGTCGGAATCGATGATCGTCCGGTCGTCGAACTCGACGCTGCCGGGCCGGGCCGGCCTGGTGCCCGTCGCGATAATGATCTTCTCAGCGCTCACCTCGCGGCTGCGCCCCGAGCCGTTGGCGACCTCGACGACCGTCGGCCCGGTGAAGCGCGCGGTGCCGGTCAGGACCGTCACCCGGTTGCGGTTTAGCTGGTTGCGTACCACGTCGTTCTCCCGGCTGACGACGTGCCGCGTGCGGGCCGTGAGGTCCCCGATCGTGATGTCTTCCTTGACCCGGTAGCTCTGCCCGTACATCTCGCGCTGGTCGAGCCCGGTCAGGTACATCACGGTCTCGCGCAGCGTCTTGGACGGGATGGTGCCGGTGTTGAGGCACACTCCGCCGAGCATGTCTGGCCGCTCGACGATCGCGACCCGCCGCTCGAGCTTGGCCGCCGCAATGGCTGCCTTCTGGCCGCCGGGGCCCGAGCCGATCACCAGCACGTCGAAGTCGTACACGCCGTCCAGTCTGACGACGCAGGGCCCGGCGCGATAGTCCTCGGCCGTTCCCAGGCGCCTGTTGACATGCAGCCTGGCGGCTGCATATAGTCAGGGACATGCAGCCGTGAGGCTGCATGTTGGGCCTGATAGCGAGCGGGTGCAGACGTGGACGAGGTGTTCAAGGCGCTGGCCGACGAGTCTCGGCGCCAACTGCTCGACCGGCTGAACGCGCAGAGCGGCCAGACCTTGCGCGAGCTATGCGCGGGGCTGGACATGGCGCGCCAGTCGGTCAGTAAGCATCTCGCCGTGCTCGAGGCCGCGAACCTTGTCACGACCGCCTGGCGCGGCCGGGAGAAGCTGCACTACCTCAACCCGGAGCCGATCAACGCCATCGCCGACCGGTGGATCAGCCGTTATGACCGCGCCCGCGTGCACGCGCTGGCAGACCTGAAGACAGCCTTGGAGGAGACCAGCATGGCCGACACCGCCTTCGTCTACACGACCTACATCCGCAGCAGCCCGAAACGGGTGTGGCAGGCCCTGACCGAGCCGGCGTTCCAGAGCCGGTACTGGGGCGCCACCTTTGACAGCGACCTGACCGTCGGCTCACCGGTGACCTGGCACTGGGGCGGCGTGACGATGGCTGACCCGGAGCAGGTCATCGTCGAGTCCGATCCGTACCGCCGCCTGGCCTTCACCTGGCACTCCTTCACGCCCGAGTGGGCCGCAGCGGCCGGGGTCGACGGCGATCTGCTCGCCCGCTACAACGCCGACAGCCGCTCGACAGCGACCTTCGACCTCGAGGAGACCGAGGACGGCGTGAAGCTGACCGTGACCCATGACGGATTCCAGCCCGGCAGCCCAGTGCTGGAGAACATCGGCGGCGGCTGGCCGCGCGTTTTGTCAAACCTGAAGTCCCTACTCGAGACCGGCAGTTAAGCAACTCCCCAGCCACTCGCAAGATCAGCCACCCACAAGCTCACCCACGGAGAAAGGCATCACCATGGCTACCATCACGAGCAAACCCGGAGCCGACTACACGGCCACCGTCACCGTCAACGCGCCGATCAAGACTGCCTTCGCCGCGGTCGCCACCCTCGAGGGGCTGCGCGGCTGGTGGACGCCGGAGACGGCAGGTTCAGCCGAGCCCGGCGGCAAGCTGATGTTCGACTTCCCTGGCGCCGGCGTCACAACCACGATGATGCGCGTAGAGGAGTCGACCGAGCCGAGCCGGGTCCGCTGGACCTGCCTGGAGTCCGGCCTGCATGAGTGGGCGGGCACGCCGATCACCTTCGAGCTTGCCGAGGCAGGCCCGGACAGTACCGCGATCAGCTTCCGGCACGGTGGCCTGAATCCTGAACTCGAGTGCTTCGACAGCTGCTCAGCTGGCTGGAACCACTACCTGGGCAGCCTCGCCAGCCTCGCCGAGACGGGCACCGGGCAGCCGTACGGGTCGTGACTCGCGACTCCAGGCTGCGGCTGTCGTCCCGCTCCTGCCGGGCTGGACGGCAGCCGCTGCCGTCCGCAGGCACTGCCGTCCGCAGCCGCCGTCGTCCGCAGGCACCGTCGTCCGCAAGCACTGCCTAGCTGGGCTGTCCTAAGCTGGGCGGACCGGACAGCTGGAGGGCAATCAATGCAGCAGCCAGGTCGTGATCAGTACTTCGCCGAGATCCGCGCCAGCGCCGCGCAGCTGGCCGAGATCGCGAGCGCGCATGATCAGAACCTGCCGGTGCCCGGCTGTCCCGACTGGACACTGCGGCAGCTTGCTACGCACCTGGGCAGGGTGCACCGGTGGGCAGCGGAGATCGTCAGCATCAGGGCCGCCGAGCGCATCCCGTTCGACTCCGCGCCGGACGGCCGGTACCCGGCGGAGCCGGCCGAGCGGGCGGCCTGGCTCAACGCGGGGGCGGAGCGGGTGATCGCCGCGATCGCTGCGGCAGGCGACGAGCCTGTCTGGGCGTTCGGCGGCCTGGCACCCGCGGGCTTCTGGGCGCGACGTCAGTCGCACGAGACGATGGTGCACCGCGCTGATGCAGAGCTGGCTGTCGGCCGCGACGTCGTTTTGGATGCCGGGCTCGCTGTGGACGGCATCGACGAGTGGCTCGCCGCAGTGACCACCTACTGGCAGCGCGGCGACGGATCCGCTGCGCTTCCGGTCGGCGCGGTGCTGCACGTGCGGGCAACGGCGACCGAGCCGGGGGGCAGCCTTTTTGCAAGCGGCACGGCCGACTGGCTGATCAGCAGTACGCCAGATGGACTCGCTGCACAGCGTGGGCCTGGCGACACTGTGCTTGCCGACACTGTCCCTGCCGACAGCGTGCTGGCCAAGACTGTGCCTGCCGACACCGCGCAGCCGAGGCCCATGCAGGCCAGCAGCGTGCAGGCCATCCCAGTGCGGCCCAGGCCCGACGTCAGCGTGTCGGGGCCCGCCGGCCGGCTGCTGCTCGTGCTGCTACGCAGGCTGCCGGCTGACGATCCGTCCATCAGGGTGACCGGTGACACCACGCTGCTCACCGGCTGGCTCGCAGGCACCCCGTTCCGATGATGGCGGACACGATCATGACCCGTGACCCCGCTGGCGACCCCGCCGCGACGGCCGCCGCCACCTGCGCCCGGATCGTCGCCGTCGACGCAGACCTGCGCGCGTTCCTGCCTGAGCCGGGCCGGCTTGCGCGGCTGACCGCACAGGCAGGGGTGCTAGCGGATCGATGGCCTACGGCGGCCGGCAGGCCGGCGCTGTATGGCGTCCCGGTCGCCGTCAAGGACGTCTTCCGCGTCGACGGCCTGCCGACGACCGCAGGCTCGGCGCTGCCGCCGCAGGCGCTGGCCGGCGAGGAAGCCGAGGCGGTGCGCAGGTTGCGAGCCGCCGGCGCGATGATCGCGGGCAAGGCCGTCACGACCGAGTTCGCGATGTTCTCGCCGGGCCCGACCCGCAATCCGCGCAACCTCCGGCACACGCCGGGCGGCTCCAGCAGCGGCTCGGCCGCGGCGGTGGCCGCCGGCCTAGTGCCGCTCGCGCTCGGTACGCAGACGGTCGCGTCGGTGATCAGGCCGGCCGCGTACTGCGGCGTGGCCGGCTTCCGGCCGACGCGCGGACGCATCCCGACCGATGGTGTCATCCCGTTCGCGCCGAGCCTGGACGTCGTCGGCTTCTTCACTGCCGAGGCAGCCGGGCTCGCTCGCGCGGCTGCCGTCCTCTGCGACGACTGGCGGCCAGGCGCTGGGCCGCCGCAGCCCGTCCTCGGCATTCCAGCCGGCCGTTACCTGGAGCGGGCCAGCGGCGAGGGCCTGGCCGCGTTCGCCCGGCACGTCGCGGCGCTGTCGGCCGCCGGGTACCTCGTGCGCGAAGTCCCGGAGCTGGCCGACATGGATGAGGTAGAACGGCTGCTGGTCGTCATCACGCGCTACGAGGCGGCGCAGGTGCACGCCCGCTGGTTCGCGGACTATGCCGAGCTGTACCAGCCGGGCACGGCGGCGCTGCTCCGCGCGGGCCAGGCCATCACCGCCAGCGACTACGAACGCGCGACGGCCAGCGCCATCGTGCTGGCCCGCCGCCTGGCCGAAGCCGCCGCCGGTGCTGGCATCGACGCGTGGCTGACCCCGGCGGCGACCGGTCCGGCGCCAGCCGGGCTGACCACCACAGGCGATCCGGCCATGTCCGTGCCCTGGAGCCTGGCCGGGCTGCCCGCCGTGGCCCTGCCCGCCGGGCTTGCGGCCGGGCTGCCCGTCGGCGTGCAAGTCGTCGCGGCTGCGGGCGCCGACGAGGCACTCCTTCGCTGGGCCCCTGGGCTGGAGTCAGTGCTGACCGACCGGGGCTGACCGACCGGGGCTGACCGACCGGGGCTGACCGACCAGGGCTGACCGACGAGGGCTGACCGGCCATTGACCGGCCAGCTCTGACCGGGTCCCGGACAGCTTGACCTGCCCGCACGACGGCGCCGATGCTGGAGTGCGATGAAAGCAGGCGATGGCATGTTCGAACGGTTTACCGACAAGGGGCGGCGAACTGTCGTCCTGGCGCAGGAAGAGGCCAGGCTGCTCCAGCATGATCACATCGGCACCGAGCACCTCCTGCTCGGGCTGCTCCGGGAGAGCGACGGAGCTGCGGCCACCGCGCTTAGCTCGCTCGGGATCAGCCTGGCGGCTGCGCGCGAGCGCGTCGGGGCTGGCGAGGTCTCCGGGCAGAGCGGATCCCGGCAGAGCGCCTCGGGCCACATTCCCTTCACCCCGCGGGCCAAGCGAACGCTCGAGCTGGCGCTGCGGGAGGCACTTCAGCTCGGGCATGACTACATCGGCACGGGGCACATCCTGCTAGGGCTCGTCCGCGAGCCCGGCTGCCAGGGCGCGGTGATCCTCTCCGAGCTCGGTGCCGGCCAGGCCGCCGTCCGGGAGCGCGTCATCGAGCTGCGGCCCGCCGGCCAGCCGCGTACGGAAGCGTCGCGGCGCGTACGGCCGCGTCCCAGCGCGGCGAGCGGCGGGATCGAGGCACTGACGACGCGCGTATCTGCGGTGGAGCGGTACACCGGCCTGACCCCGGATCTGGCGGACCTGGACGACGAGCTCGCCCGGCTTCGCCGCGATAAGGAGTCCGCGATCGACGCGCAAGACTTCCGGATGGCCGAGGCGCTGAGCGATGCTGAGTCCGGCCTGCTCGTCGACCGGGACCGGCGGGCCAGGGAGTGGACGCAGCGGCCATCGCTCGCCGCGGAGGTGGCGCAGTTGCGCGCCGAAGTCGAGCGCCTGCGGGCGGTGCTGCGCAGCCACAGCCTCGATGAGGACGACGCGAGCTAACAGCCGCGCGTCAGAGCCAGCTGACCCTCGCGCTGGTGAGGTCGTCGCCGTCCGGCGCGGTCCCAAGCTGGCCGGCCTTCACCTGGTCGAGCATGCTGAGCACCGCGCGCTGCACCTCGGGCACGGCGCCGCGCAGGCTGCGGGCATCAGCGGCGAGCGCGGCGTCGACCTCGATGCCTGCCCGGTCCAGCAGTCCTTCAAGGTCGGAGAGCATCGAGCCGACGAAGCCGACTGGATCGCTGGACAGATCCCGGTCGAAGACGCGCTTGCCCGGCTCCCAGTCCCGCATCTTCGGATGATGATGGGCGCGGTCCAGGCTGCCAGGCGTGCCGTCGGCACTCTCCAGCAGATCCGCGCGCCAGATTGGCGCAGCGATGCTGATCGGGCGCGCCGAGTAGATCGAGCCGGTCAGCGCACCGGGCTCGAGCATCCGAACCTCAAGCCGGACGCCGCGCTCGGGGCCCCCCTGGCCCTTGGCTGGCGCGGGGTCGATGGAGTAAATGTCGCCCACGACGACACCAATCCGGTCGAAGCCGAAAAGCTGAAGCATGCCTCATCATCCCCCGGGACAAGGACCGTCGGCCAGAGGCGAGGCCCTGGGCGCGTTTGCGGGCGCGCTGGACATCAGCGCGGATCCGGCCGGTCAACGTTCCAGTGCCGGACGACCGAGGCAAGCCACGCCCCGTGGCCGGCCGGGGCATTGGGGCTGCGCTGGACCATCATCCTGCTGATCACTCGCTGGCCGCCCTCGTAGTCGCCGTACAGCAGGTCAATGGTCAGCACCTCATTGTTATTGACCGCGGCCACGGCCTCCTCATACTGCGGATCGGAGCTATCGCGGAACGCGCCCTGCCAGAAGCCGATGTCGTCCGGCGCGATCAGGATGTCGCGGTTCTGATGCCGGAAGTCGTCTGGATCGGGGCGCTGCGGGTTGAGGTCACGGCCGACCATGAATCGCCAGCCATGCAGCACTGCGATACCCCGGCCGGCGTTCCGGATCGAGATCGCCAGGTAGACGACGTCGTCAACCACCTCGGCCGCGCCCCGGCCGCCGTCCAGCTGGGTGTACTTGCCTTCCTGGAAGAAGATCTTCTGCGGTGGATCGTTCAGCCGCGAGTTAATCAACAGCGGCCGAATACCCACCGACAGTGCCTCCTGCGCGACCCGCGCGGCGCGATTGGCCGAGCGGACGGAGGCGAACGTGGCAACCGCCAGCACCAGCGTGCCGAAGCCGGTCGCTAGTGCGGAGACAGTGGTCCAGTCCGTCGTCACCGCGGCACTCCTTCCGGCGGCCGGCATAAGCCGTGGGCCCCCGATTGACGATCTTGTCAACGTTATCGGAGCCACTCGCCGCCCCGCAGCGAGCGGCTGAGCTGGTGGCTGGACCGGGGCGCCGCTGGTAGCCTAGGGAAACTCTGGGTTAACGCTGAATGAACGTTTAATTTGACTAGGCGTAAATCCATGCCTAGCAGTTAATGAGGTCTTGCCGTGTCAACTGGCTCGCGCGAGTTTGTGCTTGACGGCGCGGGCGCCGCATCGGACATCCTGCAGGCAGTGACGGGCACGGTCAGCGACAGCATCGCCTGGGCCAACGGCGGCCCGGTCAGCACGTGCCGCCGCACCTGGCTGGATACCTTCGACTGGCGGCTCTACCGCGCCGGGCTAACGCTGGAGCAGGTGACAGCCGCCGGCCGGGTAGAGCTCACGCTCACCGGACGTGATGGCGAGGTGCTGGCGTCCGAACCCCTCGCCGCCGGCGGCAAGCTCAGCTGGCCCGGCCTGCTGACGATGCTGCCACCCGGTCCGCTCCGCGAGCTGCTCGAGCCGGTCGCCGGGATCCGGGCCCTGATGCCCGTGGCGCAAGCTGCCAGCAGGGTGGCGCAGCTGCGGGCGCTGAATGGCGACGCCAAGACGATCGCGAGGCTCGCGGTTGACCGGATGTCGGTGACCTTCCCGGCGCGCGGGATCGCTCCGGCGCGGCTCAGGCTCAGCCCGGTGCGCGGCTACCAGGGCCAGGCCGACAAGGCGGCCCGCCTGCTCTCGGGTGTGCCGGGCGTCAGCGCGGAGCGCGGCTCGGCGCTGGACACCGCGATGGCCGCGGCTGGCTGCTCCCCTGGAGTACTGACGGGCAAGGCGACCGCTATCCCGCTCAGCCCGGCGATGCCGGCCGCCACAGCGATGGCGGCGATCCTTACCGCGCTCCTCGACTCGCTTGAGGCGAACGTTCCCGGCACCGTGCGGGACATCGATACCGAGTTCCTGCACGACCTGCGCATCGCGGTCCGGTGGACCAGGTCGGCGCTGAAGCTCTGCGGCAGCGCCTTGCCCAGCGCCCTGGTTGCCAGCTTCCAGCCGGAGTTCCGCTGGCTTGGTGACCTGACCACGCCGACCAGGGACCTCGACGTCTACCTGCTCGGGTTCTCTGACATGGCGGCGGGGCTCGTCGGCGCGACCGAGATGGAGCTGACCCCGTTCCGTGATTATCTCCTCAAATCGCGCGCCGGCGCCCATCGCCAGCTTGTCAGGGGCCTGCGATCGGCGAGGTTCGCCCAGCTGAGGGCCGACTGGCGGGCTGCGCTCGCCGCCGTGCGGCCGACCCGCAAGAGCCCGGCTGTCGCGCAGCTCGCGGACGCCCGGATCGCAGCGGCGCACCGCAAGGCGCTGCGCGCCGGCGGGCTGATCACCGCGTCGTCGCCAGCCCAGAGCCTGCACGACTTGCGCAAGCGCTGCAAGGAACTGCGCTACGTCGTGGAAATGTTCGGGTCTCTGCACGACCCGGCGCAGCGATGGCAGGCGGTCCGGGAGCTCAAGGCCCTGCAGGATTGCCTCGGCGAGTTCCAGGATGCTGAGGTGCAGCGGGCCGAGATCCGCGCCTTCGCCGCCCAGATGCTGGCCGAACGCAGTGCCCCGGCCGAAACCCTGCTGGCCATGGGCGAGATCGCGGCTGGGCTGGCCGTCCGGCAGCAGCAGGCACGCGGCAGGTTTGACGGCAGGTTCGCCGCCTTTGCCGGCCCGGCCAGCCGGGCCAGGCTGTCGGCGCTTGCCCAGGCGTCGGCTGCATGAAGATCCTCGCCACGTACAACATCAAGGGCGGCGTCGGCAAGACGTCCACGGCCGTGAACCTGAGCTACCTGGCGGCCGCGGACGGCTACCGGGTGCTCCTGTGGGACCTGGATCCGCAGGGTGCGGCGAGCTACCTGTTCCGGGTCAGGCCGCGCGTCAAGGGCGGCGGCAAGGCGCTGATCAATGGCAGCCGCTCGATCGACGACGCGATCAAGGGCACCGACTTCACCGGGCTCGACCTCCTCCCCGCCGACTTCACGTACCGCAACCTGGACCTCATGCTGGACTCGGCGAAGCAGCCGTCCCGGCGACTGGCCGGACTGCTGGCACCGCTGAAGAAGGAGTACGACGTCGTCTTCCTCGACTGCCCGCCGAGCATCTCGCTGCTGTCGGAGAGCGTGCTGCACGCGGCCGACCTGCTGCTCGTGCCGCTGATTCCGACGACGCTGTCGGTCCGCACGCTGGACCAGCTCACGGAGTTCGTCGGCGGATTCAACGGGCAGAAGCCCGACATCCTCGCCTTCTTCTCGATGATCGACCGGCGCAAGCGGCTGCACACGCAGATCGCCGCCGACCTCCCGGCGCAGCGCGCCGACTTCGCCGGCGCCGTCTTCCCGG
>DASXKI010000264.1:0-4884 GCA_036496945.1 Streptosporangiaceae bacterium
CAAGCTGAACGGGTTAATCCTTGTGTAATTTCGGCGAACAACGGCCGTCATGGCGGCGGCGCGCGGGCGCAGGCTGACAGAGGAGGCCGGCGTTGGCTCATCCCAAGTACCAGGAGATAGCTGACCGGCTGCGCGCGCAGATCAACAGCGGTGCACTGGCTCCTGGTCAGCGGTTGCCGAGCGAGCCCGATCTGGCCGCCGGGTACGACGCATCGCGCAACACAGTCCGGCTCGCAGTAGCGCTGCTGATCAACCAGGGGCTGGTCGTCAGCCGCCAGGGCCTCGGCACGTTCGTGGTCGAACAGGGCAGGCCGTTCACGGCGCTGCTGTCGCGGATCAAGGAACCTCCCGACGAGCAGCACGCCTCTCACTCGCTACCGGTCGTCAGCCCGGCCGCCGATGAGTCCGAGATGGTCCGGTTGATCGTGGAGAGCGCGGCCGCGAGTCCCAGCGTCGCCGAGAAGTTCGGCATTGCTGCGGGTGACCCCGTCGTGGTCCGCCGTTCGCAGTACTTCATCGGTGAGGTGCCCTGGCAGCTCATTAACTCCTACTACCCGAGCGACCTGGCCAAGGGCACTGCTCTGGAGCAGGCAAGCGAGATCGAAGCCGGGAGCATCGGCTTGCTGGCCGAGCTTGGGTATCCGCAGCAGGGTTTCGTCGACGAGATCGGTGCCCGCATGCCGAACGCGCGGGAGTTCGATTTCTTCAAGCTGGTGAGCGGGACGCCGGTGCTCGTGGTGACTCGCACGTCCTACAGCGCAGACCGGCCGATCCGGCTGACCCGCTACATCTACCGGGCCGACAAGGTCCGGCTGCTGCACGTGGAGGGCACTATCCCCGAGAGCTTCCGGCACCCCTGACGCACGGTTCGGCTTGGGGAGCCGCCCCGGGCTAGAGAGCGGATACCGTAGCCGCATGCTCGCCCTCCTCCTGGTGGCGGCGTCAGTCGGGATGTCCAACTTCGCCGCCGCCATCGCCATCGGCGTCTCCGGCGTGGACGGTCGCACCCGGCTCCGCGTGGGCCTGGTGTTCGGCGCGTTCGAGTCAGGCATGCCCGTGCTCGGCCTGGTCCTGGGGGAGCAGGTCGCCGATCCGCTTGGGCATGCCGCGCGCTGGGTCGGTGCGGGCCTGCTGGTAGCGGTCGGGGCTTACGCGCTGGTCAGCGCGTTCCGCCAGCAGCGACGCGCGGTAGGGGGCACACCTGCCGGGCCAGCTCACCTTGGCCGCGGGCGGCTGCTGCTGACCGGCCTCGCGCTCAGCCTCGACAATCTTGTGGTCGGTTTTGCGCTGGGCACCTACACCACCTCGATCGTCACGAGCGCAATCGTCATCGGCGCCGTGAGCGTGGTGTTGTCGCTGATCGGCCTGGAGCTAGGCGCCAGGCTGGGCAGATGGGCAGGCGAGCGCGGTGAACAGCTGGCCGGCCTCATGCTGATCTCGGTCGGCGTCGCCATCGCCGCTGGCGCGCTCAGCTAGCTGAGCCCGTCTGTAAGCCGAGCCGACCCCGAACGTTTGTCCCTGCGGTACGAAAGTTTCGTACCTCAGGTACAAACGTCGCGATGGTGCTAGCCCGCCAGGCGCGCTAGCTCGGGCACGAAGTACGCGGCGTTGACAGTGCCGACGCCGGTCACCAGGTCGTAGCCAGGACCCGCACTGAACCCCTGGACCGTGTAGCGCTTCCCGCCCTGGTCGAACGTCTGCGTGTTGCTCCCGGCGCGGATATCGACGATGCCGGGCTTGTGCTGGGCCGCGATCGTGTAGATCGCTTTGTTGATCAGGCCAAGGCTGTGCGCCTTTCCGTGCCCGGCGTAGTCATCGGCCAGTGCCACGATGCCGGCAAATAGCGGCGTTGCGAGGCTGGTGCCGCAGATCGTCGCCCACTGGCCAGACCCGCTAAAGCTGCCGTAGATCGCGACCGCGCTGGCGCACGACGCGTCCATCGAGATATCCGGCACGCCGCGGGCACTACCGGTCAGGGCCCGCACGCCGTCCTGATAGGCCGGACGAACGAAGTCGAGCGACCTGCCGCCGCCGCTGCCGCTCCAGGCCACGTCGGCCGACCTGCGGGTGCCGTTGGCGCGCAGGTGAAGCCTGGTGCCGCCGACGGCCGTGACCAGCGGATCGGTGCCCGGCCAGGACACGGCCGGGCTCGTGTAGAGGTCCCGCATGTTGTATTTGAAGCTCGTCGCCCCGTCGTCACCGGTCGCGGCCAGCACGGTGACGTGGTCGCGTGCTGCCAGCTTGTAGTCGCCACGCAGTGCCAGCAGCGCGGACTTCGACGGGAATGTCTGCTCGGTGGCCGCGAAGCTCTGGCTGATCACCTGGCCGAGCTTGTGCCGCAGCACGTAGTCCTCCGCGGTCACGATCTGGGGGAATCCGGTCGTCCCCTCGTTCTCCGAGGTTGGCGTCTCGACCAGCACGATGCTGGCGCCCGGCGCCATCACGTGCGCCCACTCGACGTCGAGCGTCGTCTCCTGCGCCCAGCCGACCCGGTTGCTGTTGCCGGCGTGGAATGGCGGCACTGTCCCAGCGGGCTGGATCACCCGGAACGACGGCGGCGCGGGGAGCTTGAAGTAGGCATCGAAATGCGCCAGGTCGGCGCGTATGGTCGGCGACCCGAACGAGTCGACGAGCACGATGGTCTGGCCCTTGCCAGTAATGCCGGCGCGCCTGAGCGGCGCCAGTTCGTATGCGGCCGCGATCTGAGCTGGCGTCAGGCCACCTGCCGGTGCGGCGATCGTCGTGCCGGCATGGACGCCCGGCTGGGTCCTGATTGGGCTGGCAGTGCCGCCACGGGCAGTGGTCGCCGGCCCACAGCCAGTGAGAGTGCCGCCCACCGCGGCCGCGACGGCGAGGGCCGCGCCGGCCGTCGCCAGGAGGCGCCGGCGCCGGGCGCGAGTACTGCCTGAGATGTCCTGCCTGAATGCTCGCCTGATCGAGCGCGTCACGCCAACTCCCGTCCGCAGCCTGCGGCGAGTCTACTCAGCTAGCCGCAGTGCTGCCTTCGGGCAAGACCGGACCGCGTGCCTGACGCCTTCGACCAGGTTGTCCGGGATCTCGTCGACGAGGATGTTCAGATTGTCGTCGTCGTCGACCTCGAAGACCTCAGGAACCAAGCCCGCGCAGACCGCGTTGGCCTCGCAGGCGTCGTAGTCAGGTATCACCTTCATCGCGCGCTCACTTCCTGTCCTCTCGCGCCGTAGCGCAGACTGTACGGCATGCCAATTCAGGACAAGTTCAGGCTAGCCGCCGAAGCAGCGCGGGGGTTCATGCCACCCGAGGAGGGACTGGCGCTCTACCGGACAGCCGTGCAGTACGCGGCAGTCGGCCCGATCGGCGAGGTCGGCACGTACTGCGGGAAGTCGACGATCTACCTGGCCGCGGCCGCCGCCGAGGCTGGTCAGCTCGTAGTCACAGTCGACCATCACCATGGCTCGGAGGAGAACCAGGCGGGCTGGGAGTACCACGACCCGGAAGTCGTGGATCCGCGGACGGGCCGGATGGACACGCTGCCGTTCTTCCGGGCGACGATCGAAGACGCCGGGCTGGAGCAGTACGTCATCGCCATGATCGGCGCCTCGGCGGACGTGTCCCGGCTGTGGCGGACGCCGCTCGGGATGCTCTTCATCGACGGTGGCCACAGCGAGACCAACGTCGTCATCGACTACGAGGGCTGGGCGCCCTGGGTCGCCCATGGTGGCGCGCTGGCGTTCCACGACATCTTCCCCGACCCGGCCGACGGCGGGCAGGCGCCCTACCGGGTCTACCTGCGCGCGCTGGCATCTGGTGCGTTCACGGAGGTGAGCGTCACCGGGTCGCTGCGTGTCCTGGAGCGAACCGGCGCGGGCATCGGCTGACGCACCTGTGCAGACGGCAGGGGACCCCGCAGGCGGCTAGTCCGCGGCGGGCTGGGCGGCTTGGCCGGCCGGGCCGAGATCCGCGCACGGTGACAGGCACCCGCAGGCCGCCGCTGCGGTCGGCTGCCAGACGGCAGGCCCCGCCGCCGCGTCCCTGAATATGTCCGCTGCCGGAGTGCGGACTGCGTCGCTGGCCAGCACGTCTGCGGCCAGGACCACCGCGGCCGCGGTATAGCTGCTGTGCTCGTGCGGGTAATGCCTGGAGTTCTCGAACTGCCACCCGGTCCAGTAACTGCCGTCGGCTGCACGCAGGAACTGGATCTGCTCGACGAACTCCAGCGCCTGATCGCGCCGGCCGATGGCGTCAAGCGCCATGGCAAGCTCGCAGGTCTCGGCCGCGGTGACCCACGGCTCGTCGCTGACGCATCGTACGCCGAGAGCGGGCACCACGAAGGTGTCCCAGCCGCTGGCGAGCATGCGGTCGGCGGCAGCGCCGCGCACGGCGCCACCGAGCACCGGGTAGTACCAGTCCATCGAGAACCTGCTCTTGTCCGCGAAGGCCTCGGGATGGCAGGCGACGGCGTGCCCGAGCTGGACGGCGGCCAGCTCCCAGTCCGGCTGCGGATCGGCGACGTAGTCGGCGAGCGCGATGGCGCAGCGCAGGCTCTGGTACATGCTCGAGCTGCCAGTGAGCAGCGCGTAGGTGTCGGGGGTACCGTCCTCGTGCCGGCGCCAGATGATCTCGCCGCGTGGCGTCTGCAGCCCCACGGCGAACTCGATCGCCGCCTTGACGACTGGCCATTGCTGCGCGACGAAGTCCTCGTCGCCGGTGACCAGCAGCTCGTGCCAGACCCCGACCGCGCAGTAGGCCGCGTGATTCGCCTCGGTGGTCCACTCCTCGATCCGGCCGCTACTGGCCTGCACCGGCCAGGAGCCATCCGGCTGCTGGGCGGCCGCGAGCCAGCCGTAGGCGCGCCGGGCCTGCTCGGTTAGCCCGCAGACGGTCAGGGCCATCGCGCATTCGACA
>DASXKI010000265.1:0-34802 GCA_036496945.1 Streptosporangiaceae bacterium
CCACGCCCGCCAGGCGGCCGGCTACGTGCCGCCCAGCGCGCTGAAGCACCTGATCCGGGTCCGGCAGCGGACCTGCTCCTACGCCGGCTGCCGCCGCCCCGCCGTCCGGTGCGACCTGGACCACACGGTCCCCTACGACCACGGCGGCCGGACATGCGAATGCAACCTCGCGCCGGCCTGCCGCCGGCACCATCGAGCCAAGCAGGTCCCCGGCTGGCACCTCGAACAACGCCGGCCGGGCCAGATGACCTGGCGGCTGCCCAGCGGCCGCGTCTACGAAACCGTCGGCGACCCCTACTGACCAGCCATTTCCTTCGACCAGCATCGTGCGCCTAACCACCGCACTTAACACCAGCATCAGCCGGACAGGCCGAGCACAGCATCGGCCTGTCCGGCTGTTGCCATGCGCAGACAGTTGCGTCGCGCGCCCTGCGTCCCCTGTTCAGCCGGAACACCGGATGGGGAAGACGCTGCCGTAGGCCCATGCGCGGTCGGTCGCGGACGTCACGACACGCTGGAGGCCGCTACTCCTAGAACGGGCGAAGCCCGAAACTCCTAGAACGGGCGAAGCTCGAACTCGCCGATCTTGGCGGTCGGATGCCGCGATGAGACCTTGATCGCCTCACCCAGTTCGACGTATTCCGGGACGCTGTAGCCAGCCATCTGTTCCTTGGTCTTGGTCAGCGGACCACCGCTGACCGGCACGTCACCGTCGGGAAGCCATGAGACGTGTACGGCCGCCGGGCAGACTCAAGCCCGCGGGCCGACTGAGATCAGGCGGCTGTCAGCCGCAGGCTGCCGCGGTCGGCCGCGCCAGCGGAGCGCGCCCGATCGCTGCCAGCACCATGGAGACGACGGCCGGGTTCGCGGGCAGCTGGGTATGACTCACGGTCAGCGCGGGACAGATGCTCTGCACGGGCACATCGACCGCGCCGGCCAGCCGTGCCGAAATCGGTGGCGTCACGACCTGGTCGTCGCTGGACCACAGCGACAGCCAGGGCGGCAGCCCGGCCGGACCGGCATTATCGAGGCCGGCGAGCAGCGAGCTGCCGGGGACGAGCTGCTGACAGGCGGCCGGGCAGTCGCGCGGCAGCAGCGCCTGCGCAGCTGCCGCTAGCTGCGTGCCATGGAAAGGCGAGCCGAGCGTGATGACCCGGCGGGCCTTGGCGGCGCCGTCGTCCAGCCGCGCCCACAGCAGCGCCGCGACGCCGCCGGCGGAGTAGCCGATGACGTCCACCGACGGCGCGCCGCTGCGCAGGGCTCGGTTGACCGCGGCGTTCAGGAGAGCAGCGTCGGCGACCAGGCTGCCAGTGCCGGTCCCTGGGAGCCGCAGGACGATGGCTTTCCTGCCGCTGGCGCGGATCTGGCCGGCCAGCACCTCCAGGGAGCCGGTGCCGCCGCCATAACCGGGCACGAGCACGACCGGCCCGAGCCGATCCTGGGCAGGTCCGGTGTGCGCAGCGTCCCCGGTGCGGCCGGCGGGTCCGGCCTGGCTGGCGTGCCCCGCGGCCCCCGCCGGATCGGGGCGTCCGGCTGGGCTGGAGTGTCCTGCTGCCGGGCTCGCCTGGTGTGACTGGCCCGGCTCCCGGCCCCCGCCCGATGCTGCCGCGACAGCGGCAGTGCCCACGGCCAGGGCCACGACGAGGGCAATCGCGGCGGACAGAACGCGGCTACGGCGCGACATGACAGCGAACCGCGAGCCCAGCCTGCTGCGCAGTCGCTCGCCGGGCCCGCTCATGCGCTCCACCGTATGGGACAGTCGTCGGAGGCTGGACCGGCGTGGTAGCAGAGGAGTCGGGTACCGCAAGGATTGAGGCGCCGAGCCTTGGACGACAGAACGGAGCAGCACATGACAGGCCTGCCGGAGCGGGCGCGGGAGCTCATCGACGGCCCCAACTTCGCCACCGTTGTGACGATCCAGCCTGATGGGGCGCCGCAGGCCAGCGTGGTCTGGGTTAGGCGCGACGGCGGCGACGTCCTGTACTCCACGGTCAAGAGCCGGCGCAAGTACCGGAACCTGGTGGCCGACCCCCGCACCAGCCTGGTGATCTACGAGGCTGGCAACCCGTACGAATACCTCGAGATCCGGGGCACGGCGACGATCACCGATGACCCGGACGGGGAACTGATCGAGGAGCTAGCGCAGAAGTACACCGGCGAGTCTTTCCAGGATGCGCCCGGCAACCAGCGGGTAATCGTGCGCGTCAGCCCGTCGCATGTCGTCATAGGCGGCTGAGCCGGCCAGCCCGATATCGCCCGCGCGGGCCGGCACGCGCCGCGCTGGACCGCGTGCATCCCGTAACCTTGGGCCGTGACGCTACGCCTGCACGACACCGCGACGCGCTCGGTGCGCGAGTTCTCCCCGCTCCAGGCGGGGAAGGCGTCGCTGTACCTGTGCGGCGCCACGGTGCAGGCCCCGCCGCATATCGGGCATATCAGATCAGGCGTCAACTTCGACATCCTGGTTCGCTGGCTGCGGGCCTCCGGCTACGAGGTCACGTACTGCCGGAACGTCACTGACATCGACGACAAGATCCTGCGCACCGCGGAGCAGGACGGAGTGCAGTGGTGGGCGGTCGCCGAGCGCAACCAGCGCGCTTTCACGCGCGCCTACGACGCACTCGGCTGCGAGCCCCCGGACGTGGAGCCACGTGCGACCGGCCACGTTCCCGAAATGATTGTCTTGATGCAGCGGCTGATCGATTCTGGGCACGCGTATGCCTCGCACGGCGACGTGTATTTCGACGTCAGCTCGCTGCCAGACTACGGCTCGCTGTCGGGCCAGCGGCTTGAGCACATGCGCGCGGCCAGCGACACTGAGGACGACAGCGCCAAGCGGGATCCGCGCGACTTCGCCTTGTGGAAGGGCGCCAAGCCAGGCGAGCCGACCTGGCCGACGCCGTGGGGCCCTGGCCGGCCGGGCTGGCACCTGGAGTGCTCGGCGATGTCGACCAAGTACCTGGGTCCCACGTTCGACATCCATGGCGGCGGCCTCGACCTGATCTTCCCGCATCACGAGAACGAGCTGGCCCAGTCGCACGCGGCCGGCGACGGTTTCGCGCGGTACTGGGTGCACAACGGCCTGGTCCGCATCGGCGGCGAGAAGATGAGTAAGTCGCTCGGCAACTCGCTGCTGGTGGACGCCATCATCACCCGGGTGCGGCCGGTGGAGCTGCGCTACTACCTGGGTCAGGCGCACTACCGGTCGGAGCTCGATTACTCCGCCGCGGCGCTCGCCGAGGCGGTCACCGCCTACCGGCGGCTCGAGGGTTTCGTCACGAGGGCGGCGGAGATGCTCGCCGCTGACGCTTCGCTGGCCGACATGGTCACTGTTAGCAGCTCATCGCTCCCAGCCGCGTTCACCGCGGCCATGGACGACGACCTGGCCGTGCCGCAGGCGCTCGCGATCGTGCATGAGTCCGTTCGGGATGGGAACGCGGCCCTGGCGGCCGGCGATGCCGCTGGCACAGCGAAGCGCCTCGGCGAGGTCAGGGCCATGCTGGCAGTGCTCGGGCTCGACCCGCTGGCCGCGCCATGGGCCGCGGGTCAGGCCGGCGGCGACTTGCGCCCGGTCGTCGACGCGCTGATCACCGTCGCGCTAGAGCAGCGCCAGGCAGCGCGGGCGCGCAAGGATTTCGCTGCCGCCGATGCGATCAGAGACCAGCTTCAGGAGGCCGGCGTGGTAGTCGAGGACACTTCTCGTGGTCCGCGCTGGGAGCTACGGTCGTGACCGGGCGGACCGGAGGCGGCCGGACCAAGTCAGGCAAGGCCCGGCCGGGCACCGGCGGGTACGGTAAGCGCAAGCTCGAGGGCAAGGGCCCGACACCGCCTGCTGACATGCGCCCTGGCCATCCGGCGCAGCGGCGGGCTGCCGCGCAGGCAAGAAAGGCTGCGCAGGGCACGTCGGGGCAGGACACGTCGGGGCCGGGCACGTCGATGAGTCGTGCTGGCTCGTCGCAGGGCGGGAGCGCACGCAGCGGAACGACCCGCGCCAGCTCGTCGCGGCCCGGCCGAGCAGGGGTTGGCCAGACACGGGGAGCGGGCAGCTCGGTGGCCGAGCTGGTAGCCGGCCGTAACTCCGTACTCGAGGCCCTGCGCGCGCACGTCCCGGCGACGGCGCTGCACGTCGGACCGCGGCTGGACAGCGATGAGCGCATCGGACAGGCCGTGATGCTAGCCGCTGACGCCGGCATCGCCGTGGTAGAGGCTGGCCGCGCCGAGCTGGACCGGCTGACCGGCGGCGCTATCCACCAGGGCCTGGCACTGCGGATCAAGCGCTATTCCTACGCTGACCCGGCGGACCTGGTGCAGGCCGCCAGGGATGCGGGCGAGCAGCCGCTGATCCTCGCGCTCGACGGCGTCACCGATCCACGCAATCTCGGGGCGGTTGCACGGTCGGTCGGCGCGTTTGGCGGGCACGGCGTCCTGGTGCCCGCCCGGCGATCGGCGGGCGTCACTGCCGGGGCCTGGAAGGCGTCGGCCGGAGCACTGGCTCGGGTACCTGTCGCGCAGACCCCGAACCTGACCAGGGCTCTCGCTGCGTATCAGCAGGACGGGCTGTTCGTCGCGGGCCTGGATGCCATCGGCTCGGCGGACATCGGTGACCTGGAGCTGGCTGACTCGCCGCTGGTCCTCGTCGTCGGCTCCGAGGGCAAGGGGCTGTCCCGCCTGGTCGCGCAGCACTGCGACGTGGTGGCGCGGATTCCGATCAGCGGGGCCGAATCACTCAACGCGGGCATCGCGGCCAGCATCGCCCTCTACGCCGTGACGCAGCTCCGCGCGCAGCGCGGCTGAGGCGCGCAGCGCCTGCACCTGAGCCCGCCGCGCGCCTATGGTGGAGGCGGGGAGGTAGTCATGCCATGGACCCCTCGCGAACCTGCCTGGACGTACCAGCCCGAGCCATCCGAGAGTACGTCCCCTGACGTCGCGCGCGCCCGGCTCGTGACCGAGCTGCGTCATCGGGGCGGTGGCCTGAGCCGGTCGGTGCAGGAGGCGTTCGCGCGCGTGCCGCGGCATGTGTTCGTGCCCGAGGTCGGCGCGGCGGCCGCCTACCGCGACGAGGCCTTCGTCATCAAGTGCGGCCCCGACGGCCTGCCGGTGAGCTCGTCGTCGCAGCCAGCGATGATGGCGATCATGCTCGATCAGCTGGGCCTGCGGCCTGGTCACCGCGTGCTGGAGATCGGGACCGGCAGCGGCTACAACGCAGCCGTGATGGCGGCCGTCGTCGGTCCGGGCGGTCAGGTCGTCAGCATCGACATCGATCCCGATATGGTGACCCGCGCGCGGTCGAGCCTCGCCGAGGCAGGGTACGACGCGGTCACCGTGCAGTGCGCTGACGGCGGATTCGGCGACCCGCCCGGCGCGCCCTTTGACCGGATCATAGTGACGGCAGGTGCCTGGGACATTGCGCCGGCGTGGCTCGACCAGCTCGGGCTTGGCGGCCGTCTGGTGCTGCCGCTGTCGATACGCGGGATCCAGCTGTCGGTGGCGCTCGAGCGGGCCGGCCAGGGCTGGCGGAGCTCGTCGGCCTGGCGGTGCGGGTTCGTGCCGATGCTGGGGGCGTTCGCCGGACCGGAGCGGGTGCTGCGGCTCGACGAGCCGCAGGCGCTGTTCGCCCAGACGTCTGATGGCAGCCCGGTCGACGGGCCAGCGCTCCAGCGCGCTCTAGCCGGGCCCGTGTCGGACGTGGCCGTCCCCGGCCGGCTCGTCAGCCTGACCGACCTCGCTGACCTGGATCTCTGGCTTACCGTCACCAGCGCCGACCTGACCAGGCTGACCGTCATAGCCGCGCCCGGCGGCTGGCTGGGGCTCGCGCCCATGCTGCCCGTCGGCGGGCTCGTCAGCGATGCTGTCGACCCCGACCAGATAGGCGTGGCCGTGCTCCTGCAGGGCGAGCCTGTCAGTAGCGGCCCGGCCGGCCAGGTCTCGCCGGCGTCGGTGTTCTTCGGATTCGGCCCAGGCGGTCCAGCCATCGCAGCCCGGCTGGCCGAGCAGACCGCGCGGTGGGCTGGTCTCGGGCGTCCGGGCGCCAGGGACATGCAGCTAACGGTCAGGCAGGCCAGCGCCGGACACGGACCAGCCACGCCCGGCACTCTCGTCCTGCGCCGGCCCAGCGTCACTATCGAGGTCGGCTGGCCGGGCTAGACCGGCCTGGCCTGCTCGCCGCCCTCGGACAGAAGCGGCGCACGACCGACGATCAGCGGGTCGGGGTAGCCGACGAGCTCTTCGTTCCGGCCCGCGTATGGCACCCGGCTCAGCACGTAACGCATCGCCTCAAGCCGGGCTCGCCTCTTATCGTTGCTCTTCACGATGGTCCACGGGGCGTCGGCGAGGTCGGTGTAGAAGAACATGGATTCCTTGGCGTCGGTGTAGTCATCCCACTTGTCCAGCGAGGCCAGGTCGATGGGGCTGAGTTTCCAGCGCTTGACCGGGTCATGCTGGCGGTGGACGAACCGCCGTAGCTGCTCGGCCCTGGAGACCGAGAACCAGAACTTGATCAGAGCGATGCCATCTCTCGCGAGCATCCGCTCGAATTCAGGCGCCTCGCGCAGGAACTCCATGCACTCGTCCGGGCGGCAGAAGCCCATGACGCGCTCGACCCCGGCCCGGTTGTACCAGGATCGATCGAACATCACGATCTCGCCGGCAGCCGGCAGGTGCGCGATATAGCGCTGGAGATACCACTCTGTCTGCTCGCGGTCCGTCGGCTTCTCCAGGGCCACGATCCGGGCGCCGCGAGGGTTGAGGTTCTCGGTGAAGCGCCTGATCGTCCCGCCCTTGCCTGCCGCGTCGCGGCCCTCAAAGGCGATGACCAGACGGCCGCCTGTGGCCTTGACGTGGTGCTGGAGCTTGAGCAGTTCTATCTGGAGGGCGCGCATGGCCTTTTCGTACTTCTTACGGCCGAGGCGCTCGTCGTAGGGGAAATCCTGCCGCCAGGTCTCGGCCACCTTGCCGTCGCGCTGAACCAGCTCAGGACCCTTCTTACCCGGCCGGATCCGGTACCCCAGATGCGCAGCCAGGTCGTCGAGCAAGTCGCCCGTCCGCATGTCGCCGCGCTTCCGGCCACGACCAGATCCACCGGCCGGCGGGCTCGCCAGCGACGTCACCGCCGTGCGGGCTTGCGGGCCCGCGCGTCCGTCTTGGTGACCGGGGCCGGCGCGTACGGCGCGCCTGCACTCACCCCGGCCTTCCCGACCAGACTCACTGCACCCCCGGTGCTCCTGCGACCGCTGCCGCTGGCGCGGATGCCGTGCGATCGACCCTGGGGTAAATACCCGCGCCCTATGACCGCACACACCTGGGCCTGGTAGCGGGGCGGCGCCTACCCATCCGAATGGGACCAAGTCGAGATCTTCCCCGGGCAACCAACACTTCCGCTTAAACGTCTAGAAATGCGAACATGTCTTTATTGGCAATCCTGCCGGGCTTTGGTCGCGGTTAGCGATCACGACAGCTGTCCCGGATGGTGACAAGGGGTGACCATGAGGCCTTCAGTTTGGCGGTGGCTGTGCTGCGCGGGGGCGGTGACAGCAGTCGGGGCATCGGCGTGCCTCCAGGCTGGCCAGGCCAGCGCGGCACGTGTCAGTCTCGCCGGGCACAATGCTCCGACCGCGCAAACCGCTCCGGCGACCACCTACGTGCCGCCCACGACCAACCTCAAATTCGGCGACCACGGACCGGCGGTCAGGAGCGTGCAGAAGCGCCTGAACCAGCTGGGCTACTACGCCGGTCCCGCTGACGGACAGTACGGCAATGACCTAGAGGAAGCCGTGTGGGCCTTCAAGGAGGTCCAGGGCCTGCCCATCAACGGCGGCAGCTCAGTCATCACGCGGGCCTTCCGCCACGCGCTGATCAACCCCAGGCTGCCCAAGGCCCTGGTGCCGAAGGGCGGCCCCGGCCGGGTCGAGGTCAACCAGAGCATCCAGGTCCTCGTCCTGTACCGCCACAACCAGCCGCACCTAATCCTGCACATCTCCTCCGGCGGCCGTTACTACTTCTGCGACCCGCCGCCCCACCAGGCATCCTGCGGCTACGCCATTACCCCCGACGGGAACTACAAAGCGCTCTGGTATTACAAGGGGACACTGACGGTTCCCCTCGGCTACATGGAGAACCCGGTCTTCTTCATCGGCAGTGCCTACGCCATTCACGGCGGCGACGCGGTGCCGTGGTATCCGGCCTCGCACGGTTGCATCCGCATCTATGACGACGTCGTGACCTGGTTCCACACGCTGGTCAGCCTCGGCACGACGCACATCTACGTCAGAGGCAAGGCACCGCAGTACCTCAGCTAGCTTCGCTGCGGCAATCAATCCGCCAGTCCCGGCCGGCGATCCCAGGCCGAGGCGGGCAGATTGTCTCGTCCGGGCATATAAGCTACCCAAAGCCTGGAATTACCATGGAACGGAGCTTGTCATGATGCGTCGGGTGGCCCTAGTAGCGGTCGCGGCAGCTGCTGCCGCCGGGCTCGCGGCCTGTGGGAGCAGTGCGGCGACGAGCGCGGGCGGCGGGACCGCGGCCGGCACTGTGAGCTGCACTTATGCCGGGATCCAGTCGCACCTGTACCAGCACGGAGCGCTCACTGTCGCCACCGACAAGCCCGTTTACCCGCCGTGGTTCGACAACAACAAGCCTGCCGACGGCAAGGGCTACGAGAGCGCGGTCGCCTATGCGATCGCCAAGCAGCTCGGCTTCAAGCCGGCCCAGGTGCACTGGGCCTACGAGCCCTTCGACGCCTCGTATGCGCCAGGGCCGAAGAAGTTCGACTTCGACGCCAACGAGGTCTCCTACACGGCGCAGCGGGCCACCGCCGTGTCGTTCTCCAGCAGCTACTACGACGTGCAGCAGGCCATCGTCGCGCTCAAAAGCTCGGCCATCGCTACTAAGCACTCGGCAGCGCAGCTGAAGACGTACGTCTACGGCGACCAGATCGGGACGACGAGCCTGAGCTTCATCACCGGCAGCATCCAGCCGACGAGCCAGCCCAAGGTGTTCTCCACGCTGAACGACGTCAAGCAGGCGCTCCAGACCAACCAGATCGCGGCCCTGGTGACCGACACGCCCACCGCGCAGTACATCTCGTCGTCCGAGATCCCGAACTCGGAGATGGTGGCGCAGTTCCCGAGCACAGGCGAGCACTACGGACTGCTTTTCAGCAAGGGCAACCCGCTGGTCGGCTGCGTCAACAAGGCGATTGCGACGCTGAAGGCCAACGGCACCCTGGCGGCGCTCCAGAAGCAGTACCTCCAGATCTACCTGTCCGTTCCGACCATCAAGCCGTAGTGACGGCTGGGGATCCCGCAGCTTCGCGATGACCCGCAACCAGCCCGGCGGTGGTCCGGGCAGCAGCGAATTCGGCCGCGCCGACGACGTAGCGATGCTCTCGGCCGGCCTGAGCGCGGGCGCGCCGGTGGCCGGCTTTGGCACGGCGGGCCGCGGGCCGCGCCTGCTGTCCGGCGGCGGACGCCGGGCCAGCGTCGTTTCCACCCTCAGCACCCTCGTCGTGCTGGCGGCCCTGGTCGCGATCTTCCTGGCGGCGCCGGGCAGCAAGCAGGTCCGCCATACGTTCTTTGACCCGCAGGACATGTGGCAGGCCTTTGTCGGTGATCCGAAGAAGGGCTACTACTCGGTCGGCGCCGCGATCTGGCTGAACATCCGGATGTTCCTGGCGGCCGAGGTCGTGATCCTGGTCCTGGCCCTGGCGATCGCGCTGATCCGGCAGTCCACTGGGCCCGCGCTGTTCCCGCTGCGGGTGCTCGCGATGATCTACGTGGACTTCTTCCGTGGCGTGCCGCTGCTGCTGGTGGTCTACGCCATTGGCTTCGGCCTGCCGGCACTTCAGGTGTCGTTCATCTCCAGCCAGTCCTACGCCGTCTACGGAGTGGTAGCCCTCACGCTCTCCTACTCGGCCTACGTCTCCGAGGTCTACCGCGCCGGGCTGAACTCGGTGCATCGCAGCCAGGTCGCGGCGGCGCGCTCGCTTGGCCTGACGCACGGCACCGCGCTGCGTTACGTCATCTTGCCCCAGGCCATCCGCAACATCATCCCGCCGCTCCTGAACGACTTCATTAGCCTCCAGAAGGACACCGCGCTGGTCGGCGTGCTCGGCGCGATCGAGGCCAATCAGGCGGCTCAGATCTACGGCAGCACCGTCTTCAACTACTCGAGCCTGACCGTCGCCGCGATCTTGTTCCTGCTGCTGACGATCCCGCTGGCCAGGCTCACCGACCGTCTGGTGGACCAGGACCGACGGCGACGGCTCGCCGGAGCGGTGACGTGACCGCCGACGGACGGCCGACCAAGGACGGGCAGCCAGCCGCGGCGGCGCTGTCGGGCGCCATCGCGGTCGAGGACGTGTACAAGTCGTTCGGGCCGAACCTGGTGCTGAGCGGCATCAGCCTCGCGGTCGCGGCGCACGAGGTCATCTGCCTCATCGGGGCCTCCGGATCGGGGAAGTCGACGCTGCTGCGCTGCATCAACCTGCTGGAGCCGATCGACTCAGGACGGATCGGCCTGCTCGGCCACCAGGTGACCGGACCCGGCATCGACGCGAACCGGGTCCGTCGTCAGGTGGGGATCGTGTTCCAGTCCTACAACCTGTTCCCGCACATGACGGTGCTGCGGAACGTGACGCTGGCGCCGACGAAGGCCCTCGGCATCCCCAAGGCACAGGCGGAAGACCTGGCCAAGGACCTGCTGGCTCGGTTCGGGCTGGCGGACAAGCAGGCCGAGTACCCGGACCGGTTGTCCGGCGGCCAGCAGCAGCGCGTGGCCATTGTCCGTGCCCTGGCGATGCAGCCTCAGGTCATGCTGCTGGACGAGGTGACCAGCGCGCTCGACCCGGAACTGGTCGCCGAGGTGCTGGACGTGATCCGGGAACTCGCCGCGGGCGGGATGACCATGCTGATCGCTACCCACGAGATGGGCTTCGCCAGGGACATAGCCAGCCGGGTGTGCTTTCTCGAGGAAGGCGTGATCATCGAGACCGCCCCGCCGGCCGAACTGTTCACCGACCCCAAGGATGAGCGGACTCGCCGGTTCCTGCGGCGCATCGTCGATGCCGGCCGAATGTAGGATCGGGCTGATGAGGCAGCCGCAATGACCCGCACGGCGACGCGCAGCATGCGCAGCCCGTCGCGCGGCGGCGGGCGAGCCCGCAAGTACGTCATGGTCCTGGTCATCATCGTCGCGCTCCTGGTCGCGGCGGACTTCGCCGCCCGGGTCGCGGCCCAGAACGTCATGGCCACCAAGATCCAGGAGCAGGGGCTGTCGCATAAGCCGGACGTCAGCATCGGCGGCTTCCCGTTCCTGACACAGGTGGCCAGCAAGGACCTCAAGCAGGTCACGATCTCCACGACGAACCTCACCGAGGGCCCGGTCACGATCTCCCGCATCAACGCGACGGCGACGGGGACCCGGCTGAATTCGTACACATCCCAGAGCGGCACCATCAGCAGCCTGTCTGGCACCGCGCTGATCAGCTTCGCCTCCCTGGGGAACACGCTGACCCAGCAGGTCGGCCCCCTCGGCTCGCTACTCAAGGGCGCGGGCCTCAACCTGGTGGCTGCGGGGCCGCATGAGGTGAGAGCGAGCGTGAACCTGCTCGTCACGTCCGGCTCGGCTACCTGGCGGGTCTCGCAGGTCAGCGGCAACCAGCTACACATCAGCCTGGTCAGCAGCAGCGGGCTGCCGTCGTCTCTGCTCGGGTCGATCCAGAATCTCACCGTCCAGATCCCCAAGCTGCCGCTCGGGCTCACTATCAACAGCATCAGCGTGACGCAGAGCGGCGTCGTTGGCCGCCTCAGCGCTCACAATGTGCCGTTCGGCAGCTAGCGCTGGTCGCCGGAGGCAGCTTGATCGCACATGCTGCCAAGCGGTAGGACATTACACAGCCAATCACCGGCCAATACCAGGCCGTTGGCCGTAATGTTTTGACTTTCTAGCCGGTAGCGGTTGCCGAGGCGGTTCGTGGTGCAAATGGATGTGACTGCGGGTCTGGATAGCCCCGCACCACCCCCCGCGGTAGGCCCCTTGGTTGCCGCCGCTGACTGGCCGCTCCGATCAGGTCAGGTACCGCCGCTAGCGGACAGATTCAGCACCAGGCCGGAGACCGGTCCCGACCTGTCCATGGCATTGGATCGCAGCCCGATGATCGCGCTGGTGCCACGGTCCCGCCGGGTCGGGGCGGGCTCGTCGCACGACTGGCTGCGGTGCAGCGGTAAGACTCAGCTGGCCGCCTATTTCGCTGAATCGCAGTGGCGTGCCCGGACGATCGACTTGCTGATCTGGATCGACGCGAGCAACACGGCATCGATCCTGTCCGGCTACGTCGAGGCCGCCAGGGCCATCACGGGGACCAGCCTGCCCGGCATTGCTGAGTCCGTCGCGGCGAGTTTCCTCGGCTGGCTCAGTCAGACCGACAAGAACTGGCTGGTCGTGCTCGATGACCTGCCCGACGTCGAGGTGCTGCAGGGGCTCTGGCCGACCGGCCCGTCTGGGCAGGTCGTGATCACAACGCCCAACACGCCGGCGATGGCGGGCATGCGAGACATGCTGGTCGTCGAGATCGGGCCGTTCAGCCGCCGTGAGGCGATGAGCTACCTGGTCGGCCGGCTGTCGTCGGACCCCGATCAGCGCCGCGGCGCAATCGATCTCATCGAGGACCTGGACTGCCAGCCGCTGGCGCTCGCACACGCCACGGCAGTGATCGGCAGTTCGTGGATGACCTGCGTCGAATACAGGGAGCAGTTCCACCGTAGATTGGCCCTCTTCAATCCGGCGCCCGGGTCGACGCTGCCCGCGGCGGGCGTCACGTGGACATTGTCCGTCGATCATGCGGACCAACTGCTGGCCGGTGGCTTCGCGCAGTCATGCCTGGCCGTCGCGGCGATGCTAGATGGACACGGCGTGCCGGCCCCGGTGTTTTCCGCGCCGGCCGCCTGCACGTACATCGCCGGCAGCTCTGGTCCGGCTGGACAGGCCGCCGATCGCAGCCGGATGGCGCTTGTGGTGCTGGAGCAAGCGGGCCTGATCGGCATCGACAGGTCGACCGAGCCGCCGATCGTCCGGATGAGCCCGGTCCTCCAGCGCGCCGTGCGCGTCGCCATGTCACCCACCATGGTCGAGCAGTCGGCCCTGGCCGCGGCCGCCGCGCTCCTGGAGTCCTGGCCGGCGGCGGAGCGGGGGACGTGGCTAGGCCAGAGCCTACGCGCGAGCGCTGGGTGCCTGCGGCGCGCCACTGGCGGCCTGCTCTGGACCAACGGCCTGCATCCGCTGCTCCTGCGGGCGGGCCAGAGCCTCGACGACGCGTCCCTGACCGGCCCGGCAGTCGACTACTGGACGCAGCTCACCTCGGCCGGTGATCAGGTCCTCGGCCCTGGCCACCCGGACTCCATGGTCGCCGTCGAGCGGCTCGCGAGCGCCTACGTGACCGCCGGGCGGGTCTCGGAGGCCGTCGCCTGGTACCAGCGGATCATGGCCGACTGGGGCCGTGCCTTCGGGCCCGACCACCCGCGGACCCTGGCGGCCCGGGTTCGGCTCGGCCGGGTCCTGGTGACGGCCGGGCTCTACGAGGACGCGATCGCCGTGCTCACGGCCGCGCTCAACGACGCGGAGCGTGCCTATGGGCCCGGTCATCCCGAGTGCGCGATCATCAGGGACGAGGTCGCCGCCGGGTACCGCGCGGCGGGCGAGCTCAGCGAGGCGATCAGGCTCTACCGCCTAATCCTGGGCGAGCGCGAGCGCAGCCTGGGCGGTCAGCATCCTGACACCATGCAGACCCGGCAACTGCTGGCCGAGGCCTACCTGGCCGACGGGCGGACCAAGGAAGCCTTCTCGCAGTACAAGAAGGCCGTGTCGGATCTCCAGCGCAGCCAGGGTGCTGATCATCCGGACACGCTGCTCGCCAGAGCTGCGCTGGCATCCGCGTATCACCAGGCAGGCCGGATGGCCATGGCGGTCCAGATGTTCGAGCAGGTGCATGGGTCGCTGTCCACCGTGCTCGGCAGCGATCACCGAGATACGCTGTCGGCCGCACTGAATCTCGGCCGCGTGTACTACGGCGTCGGGCGGCTGACCGACGCTGGCGCGCTGCTCGCCGACACGGTGGCGCGCGGCGAGCGCGTGCTCGCGCCGGCCGATCCGCTGACTAAGGGCGCGCGAGAGAGCCTCGCAGTCATCGTCGGCGAGGGAAACAAGTAGCCCTCCGGTGCCCGCAGCCCGCACCGACATCGCAAGCCCTGGCGATCCTGCCGCAGTGCTGCTTCGTGAGATCAGCCGGCGCTGGCAGGCGGCCGATCCGCTGCTCCCTGAACCAGCAACGCCAGCGCCAGGTGCCGAATGCGGCGCGGTCTTCACGCTGACCGGTACTGACGGGCAGCCGGAGGCGGTCGGCGCCTGCGATCACTGGCACGGCGACCCCGATTCACTGGAGCTGACCTGGGGAGCCGCACGCAGATTCCAGCTTGCCGTCCGCGTCGGCGGTCCGGACGTGGCCGCTGCTCTGGACGGCCTGCTCGGGCTGTGGCGCGTGCATCTGGCTGGCCTGGCCGAGACCGATGATCCCGACAGCGCTGCCGTCCTCAGCTGGCCGAGCCGGGATGTCGACGGCATCACGACCCTGTTGCGCCGCGGGTTTGCCCCGCGCAGTGTTGTCGCCGCGCGCGGTGCGGGCCGCCGCCCCGATCGCCTGGCGCCTTCTGGCGTCCATATCAGGCAGGCCGGCCCCGCCGACGTCGAGGCGGTCCTCCGCCTCGGCCTGCAGGTGATCAGGTACGACGCCCATTTCGGCGGAGTGGTCGAGCGCCCGAGCACGGCAGCGGCGTTGGGGGCGGAAGCAGCCGCGATGCTGGCCGAGCCCGAGCCGTGGACCTGGCTGGCCGAGCAAGACGGGACCCCGGTCGGGGTGCTGATTGGCGAGGGACCGAAAGCCGCGCAGTGGATCGCGCCGATGGTCGGCCGGTCACCTGTCGCCTACAACATGCTGACCTTCGTCTGCCCGGCCGAGCGCGGCGCGGGCGTGGCGCGGGCTCTGGTCGGCAGGTTCCACGACGCAGCCGACTCGGCCGGCGTCCCGGTCACCTTGCTGCACTACGAGCAGACCAATCCGCTGGCGGCGCCGTTCTGGGGCCGGCAAGGCTACCGGCCGCTGTGGACGTCCTGGGAGGCCAGACCCGCCTGCACACTGCGCAGTTAAGGCACTCCGCAGTTAAAGCGCACTGCGGATAGCGCAGGCGGGTCGCAGGCCGCTAGTGCTTGCGCTTGCTGTGCGCTGGCTCCTGCATGTCGCTCTCGCGCTTGATCTGGAAGAACGGCGAGCGCAGGAAGAATCGCGCCGAGATCATCAGGACCACGCCGAGCGCGACGATGCCGATCAGCGACCACCGCGACGAAACAGACGCCGACTGGAGGGACTTCACGAACACCCAGCCGAGGAAGCTAGCCGCGCCGAGCGGGAGGACGCCGAGGATGAGGAAGTCCCACGCGCTGCTGACGACCCGGCGTCGGTAGTACACGATCGTGGCCAGCGCCGTCATGACATAGAAGATCGCGAACAGCAGCCCCGTCACGTTGATGACGTCGTAGAACGCATTCTGGACCGAGGTCGCCAGCATGTACACCCAGAAGATGCCGATCAGCAGGACACCGACGACGACGCTCGCGATGGCAGGCGTCTTGAACCGGCGGTTGACGTTGCCCAGGAAGCCCGGCAGCGCCCGGTAACTCGCCATCCCGTAGGCGATCCGGGAGCTCAGCACGATGCCGGTGCCGGTGGTCGCGATCACCGACAGCGCGATCGACAGGGCCATCATCTTGGCCCAGAAGCCGCCGCCGAGTGCCTGCGCGACGTACACCAGGGCGTTGGCCGAGTTTGCCTGCAGCTTGGCCGGCGAGACGACGCCCTGGAATCCGACCTGCGCCAGCGTGTAGATGATCGCAAGCAGCGCGACGGCGATGATGGCTGCCCGGCCAGGGTTCACCCGCCGGTGCTTGACTTCCTCGTTCACGTACAACGTGCCGTCCCAGCCGCCGTAGACGAACACGGCGACCAGGAAGCCCGCGGCCAGGCTGCCCTTCCCGCCGATGCCGTGGAGGCTGAACCAGGCCTTGGTAATGGGGTACGACCCGTGGTGGTGACCGAGCACGAAGAACAAGCCCGCGATCGCCAGCCCGATCAAGATCAGGTACTCCACCAGCGCCATGCTGACCTGGGCGCGGGCCGTGATGCGGATGCCCAGGACCGCGATGATCAGCATCACGACGCCGACAGCGGTGCCGATGCCGATCCAGCCCCAGGTATTGGTGGACGTGGACCCGAAGACAGCGAGCACCGACGGGCCCAGTAGCAGGATCTCAGCCACGGTGCCGATGATGTAGGCGACGACCATGAACCAGCCGGTCAGGAAGCCGAGGTACGGGCTGATCGCCCTTCCGACCCACTCGAACGACGCACCGCAGTTCGCGTTCCACATGTTGCAGCGCCGGTAGGCGTTCGCGATGACCAGCATCGGGATCGCCGTCAGCAGCAGGATAGGCCCGCTGGCGTACCCGGTCGCAGCTGCCAGGGCAAAAAGCGACAGCCCGATCGTCGCGGCCGGGGCGGACGACGCCATACCGATAACGGTGTCCTGAGCGACACCGATGGCATCTGGCTCCAGCCGCGCGGCAGGGGTAGTCGAGGCACCCGAAAGTGCGGTCGCGGACTGATCTGTCATCAGTGCTCCTCCCGCCCCGCCGGCACTATCGTCCGGTCTAGGCAGTCGCGCGTGCGCTGTGGGAAATGTTAGCTATTGGCCGCTTGCAAGATCATAGCTGCCATTTACTTGCAACAGGTAGCGCACTGATGAACTTTGTGCTCGCCCGTCAAGGCTGTCCGGCCGCCCGGCGTACGGCTACGCTCTGAAAACCGATAATTTGAAAGGGAACGGGGCCGCAGTGAGACCGCGGCCGATAGCTCAGTAACGGAGGGTGTCTTGACTGATCCGCAGGTACTTTCTTACCGGCCGTCAAGCGCGCAATACGCCTGGACGTTTGGCGGCGCCGAGCCCGTCGCGCGGATCAGCCCCGGCACGATCCTCGAGTTGTGGACCGAAGACTGCTTTGCCGGACGAGTCCAGGGTCCAGGCGACCTGGTGTCGCGCGTCTGCGAATTCCCGTACCTGAATCCGCAGACTGGACCTTTCCACGTTGAGGGCGCTGAACCCGGCGACACGCTCGCAGTGCACTTCATCTCGATCACGCCCGCCAGGGACTGGGCGGCGTCCACGACAGTGCCGCTGTTCGGCGCGCTGACGTCCACGCACCTGACCGCCACGCTTCAGGATGCACTGCCCGAGGTGGTCTGGATCTGGGAGCTGGACCGGGCCGCCGGGCTGTGCCGCTTCTCCGCACGGGATAGCGAGCTGACTGCTGACCTGCCGCTGAACCCGATGCACGGCACGGTCGGCGTCGCCCCGGCCAACCTCGAGGTTAGGTCGGCGCTGGTCCCGGATGCATTCGGCGGCAACATGGACACCCCGGAGATGCGGGCTGGCGTGACTTGTTATCTGGGCGTGAACGTGCCAGGAGCCCTGCTGTCCATCGGTGACGGGCATGCCCGCCAGGGTGAGGGCGAGACGTGCGGCGTTGCCGTCGAGTGCGCCATGGACACTGTGCTGGTGGTGGACCTGCTGAAGGGCGTGCCCACGCCATGGCCGCGGCTGGAGTCCGACACCCACCTCATGTCGACGGGCTCGGCGCGGCCGCTTGAGGACGCGTTCCGGATCGCCCAGTTCGACCTCGTCCAGTGGGTGGCGGCCCACAGTGGGTTGTCTGCACTTGATGCCTACCAGTATCTGAGCCAGGCCGTCGAGGCACCGCTCGCGAACGTGGTCGACACGAACTACACCTCGGTCGCCAAGCTACGCAAGGACTGGCTGCCAGGGGCCGCGACCGCGGGCCCGCTCATGCGCGGGATGCACGATCATCTGCGCGACGTCGCCAGGACCTACCTCGGCGGCGGCTGACCGGCAGCCGCGGGCCGAATAGGGCGATGAGCGTCAGCAAAGCCATTCCCTCACCTTTCGGTCTGCATGCGATCCGGCCGCCAATGCCGAGGCGAAGATGATGCCCTGAAGCATGCTGGACCATTCCGTGGAGAAGAACGCCATGATCTAGCTTTTGCGAATTGCGACATAATCGCGTGCTAGCGGCTCGCGGCTTCAGACGGGCCGTAGGCCGGCGGCGTGGCGGCGCGCGAGCTCCCGGTAGATCTGCGGATTCGAGTCGACCCATTCCCTGGCTGACCCGCTGACCTCGCGTGCAATCCGCGCCGGAATGCCTACGGCCAGCATGCCGTCCGGGATCCGCATGCCCGGCGGGACGGTGGATCCCGCAGCGACCAGCGCCCGGCTGCCGATCACGGCGCCGTCGAGCACGGTGGCGCCGTTGCCGATGAGTGCCTCGGCGCCGATGACGGCTCCGTGCACGACACACAAGTGGCCGACGGTGGCGCCTTCGCCCACCTCCGTGATCGGGTCTGTGCCGCCGTGCAGCACTGAGCCGTCCTGGATGTTCGCGCCGCGCCGCACGATGATCGGGCCGAAGTCCGCGCGCAGGACAGCGCCGTACCAGATCGAGGCCTCGTCCTCGACGCGCACGTCGCCGACCAGCGTCGCGGTCGGCGCGATCCATGCTGTCGGACTGATGGCGGGCTCTTGGCCCTCGAAGGCGAACAGTGGCATTGGGCCATGATGGCAGGCGTACCGGGGCCCCGATCCGGCCACTAGCCTGTCATCTGGCCGAAGTCTGCACGCAAGACCTGGAAGGTGCGATGACCGATCGAGGCGAGCACCCCGTTCCGGGCTCCGATCAGCCAGCAACCATCACCGGTCGCGGGCAGGACGACGCATCGATCACCTGGCGCCGGCCGTCGCCCTTGTTGTTGCGCGCGCGCCGCATCGCGGTGGCCGTGGTCACGGTGCCGCTGGCGATCGCCGGCGGGCTGGCTGGCGCGGCTGGCTCGGCAGCGCTGGGCGCCGGGATCGCGGCCGCCGTCGTGGTGGCCGGCCTGATCGGGGAGCGCTTCCTTGCCCGCCGTGTTGCCGCCTGGGGATACGCCGAGCGCAAGGACGATCTCATGGTCCGCCGCGGCGTGCTGATCCGACGTCAGTCGGTTATCCCTTACGGGCGGATGCAGTACATCGATGTGACGGCCGGGCCACTGGAGCGCAGCCTTGGCCTGGCAACGCTGCGCATGCACACGGCGGCCGCCGCCAGCGATGCCCGCATCCCCGGCCTAGAGCAGGCAGCAGCGGCCGCGCTGCGCGATCAGCTCGCGGCGCTCGGCGAGGCACAGGCAGCCGGGCTGTGACCACGCCCCTGCCAGATGAGCTGCCGCGGCATTCCGTCGCCCGCACCAGCGACGTGGTGTGGCATCGGCTGCACCCGCTGTCTCCGCTCGTGCGCGCCGGGCGTCAGCTGATGAGTCTGGTCCTGGTGCTGGCTGGCATCCTGGTCGCCAATCACCACCGGGTCGGCGGGGACCTGGTCATAGACCTGGTGGTCGTCGGGATCGCGCTGAGCGGCGGGTTCGTTAGCTGGCTGGTCACGCGCTGGCAGATCGCCGCCGGGGTCCTGCGCGTCGACACTGGCCTGCTCCGACGTGACTCCCGGCGCTTCCCGCTGTCCCAGATCCAGGCCGTCGACGTCGTGCAGACCGGGCTGGCCAGGGTGCTCGGGCTGGCCGAGCTCCACCTGCGAGTGGCGGGTGGCGACTCGGCCCGCAGCGGGCGACTCGCCTGCCTTCGGCTGCCTGACGCCGAGCGGCTACGCCGAGACCTGCTGGCCCTGTCGGCGTCCGCGGCGGCCTACCCGGCGCACGACGGCGTCCCCGCGGGCCAGGCCGCGGCGGACCCCGAGCGGCTGCTGTTTCGGGTCAAGGCGGTCCGCCTGCCAGCGGCGATCCTGCTCACGCGAGCCGGCGCGATCGCTGTCGTGGTGGCCGCCGCGACCTGTCTGACCGTCGCGCTCAGCGGCCGGATCAGCACGATCACCCCGTTCCTGCCCTTCGTGCTCGGCGTGATGGTCAACCTCTGGCGGCAGCTGAACGGCGAGTACGGCACGACGGTGGCCGTCGCCGCTGACGGTATCCGGCTCCGCTCGGGCCTGATCCAGACGACCGCCGAGACGATACGGCCTGGCCGCATCCAGGCAGTGCGGCTGGCCGAACCGCTGATCTGGCGCGCGTTCGGCTGGTGCCGGGTCGAGGTTGATGTCGCGGGCGGCCGGCAGCGGCGGGAGAACCAGGCCGAAGGGCAGCGGCTACGCGCCGTCGTCCCGGTCGGATCGCGGGCCGAGGCGGAGCTGATGCTCGCAGAGCTGGTCAGCAGCCGACCGCTGCCCTCGCTCGCCCCGCCGCCGGCCGCGCGCTGGAAGGCGCCGCTGACGTATCACTTCCTGGGCTGGAATGGCGACGACCGCTACGTCGTGGCGTCGCGCGGGCGAGTCTGCCGCCAGACGACGTGGGTGCCGCTGGAGAAAGTGCAGAGCATCCGCTGGGTGCAGGGTCCGCTCCAGCGCCGGCTAGGGCTCGCCACCGTCCACCTGGACGTTGCAGGCAAGCGCGTCAGCGCGCGGATCCAGGATCGCGGGAACACTGAGGCGCTGGACATTCTCGGCCGGCTGCCCGATCTCGCTCGCGCGGCGCGGTCGAGGGCCGCATAGCTCTGCCCTGTGCCTGTGCTCAGCCTGTCCCTGTGCTACTGCAGGACCGCGAAGACGACGACATTGCTCAGGTAGCGGCCAGTCGCCGGATCGAACGTGCCACCGCAGGTGATGAGCCTGAGCTGTGCGTTGGGAACCGGCCCGTAGACCGCCACCGTCGGGAACCTTGACTTCGGGAACGTGCGCACGGCCGTGACCTTGAACACCGCCATCCGGGCATGGCCGCGCTGAACGTAGACAAGGTCGCCGGGGCGCAGTTCGCGCAGCCGGAAGAACACGCCCGGGCCGCTCGCGGAGTCGATGTGGCCGGCGATGACGGCCGACCCTGTCCCGCCGGGTCGCGGACTGCCGGTGTACCAGCCGGCGACCGCGGCGCTCGCGGGTACTTGCAGCGCGCCGGACGCCGTGACGCCGAGCCGGATCAGCCTGGTCCGGACGCCAATCGCTGGTATCGCCAGTCCCGTCGGCTTCGGTACCGCCTCGGCGTTGGCGGGTGGCACCGCAGCCCTGCGTCCGGCCGGGATCGCGATCAGCGGCGCACGGCCAACGGGAGTGGCCGGCCGGCCCGTGTGGCTGGCCCAGGCGAGGCCAACGGCAGCCCCGCAGATCACCAGGACGCCGGCCGCAACTGCTGCTGCTGCCCACGGCCGCCGGATCAGCCGGACGGGCGACACGTGACGGGCGCCGCGCCGGATCTGACTGCGCGGGGTGTCGCGTTTGTCGTGGTGGCCTTGCTGACCGGCGACGTCAGCGGGCATGCAAGGCGGGGCGGCGCCGACGGCTCAGCATGGCCGTGCCGGTCAGGGCGATGACGAGGCCAGCGAGCGCCGCAGCGGCCCAGGGTAGGAGCGCCGCGCCGGGGCGAGCGGCGGTGCCGCCGAAGCCGGTTGCCGGGCCGCCCGCCGGCGCGACCTTGCTGCCAGCCGCATCCAGCAGATCGTCCAGGGCGAGCCTGCCAGGATCGTCGAGGACCACGATGGTGTGAATCGTGCCAGCGGCCAGAGTGATCGACGCGGTCGCGGACTCGCTGTCCCCGGCGGCCTTGACCGACCAGGTACCCGGGTTCACCGCCACGAAGGACGTCACGCTCGCAAACTTCAGGCCCCTGGCGAGCGTTGTTGTCCCAGCCGTGACAGTTACTGTGTCCTGCTGCCCCGATGCCTGGATGATGCGCACCAGCGCCTTGCCTCGTGGTGTCCTCAGTCTGTCGGGGATCACCTGAAGTCGCAGGCCAGACGACGGGCCCAGCCCGGCCACGGTGTAGGCGTGCCCGGCGGCGACGTCCACGGCAGTCGACAGCACCGGCTTGGAGTGGGCCGGCGCCCCGGCGGCACGCATCGCGACGGTGTAGTCGCCAGCTGCCACCTGCTGGAAAGGCGACGCCATGCCGTAAGTGACGTGGTGCAGCACAACCTCGGCCGTCGGGTCGCTGAAGGAATACAGGTAGACGTCAACCGCCGGAGTGCCCGGCGAGAAGTGCGCAAGCTGGATCCAGCCGACCTGGCTCGACGCCGAGGCGGACGGAGCCGCAACGGCGAGCTGAGTGACGACGAGCCCGAACGTAGCCAGCGCGGCCGCGGCCGCCATTCTGACGCCTCGCGCTGCCAGTGATGCTGATTTCATAAGGTTCCCTTTCAGGAGCCGGATGCTGTCAATGCCCGCGGGGCGATGCGGACTCATTGCGTCGTGCTGGCCGGCAGCAGCCCGAAGAGGCTTGGCGCAGTGAACTGGACATGCACGGTGGTCGTCCGGCCACGACGGTGTTCCGAGACGATCGCGAGCAGGGGCGGCCGCTGCGCGCCGAGGAACGCCAGCAGTTGATGCAAGTACGTCGCCGATGACGTGACGATCGCCAGCTGCCGCAGAGGTGCGCTGGCCCCGTCGCCTGGGCCCCCGTCGCCGAAAGCGTCTATCCGAAGACGGAACCTGGCCGCCAAGGCGGCCATCGTGATCAGCAGTCGTGAGTCAACCCGGCCAGACACGAGCTCAGCCCTGGCCGTGGCGGGTGCGTCGATGTTCTTGTTGGCCGCGAGCTCGCGGCCGGCGGTCTGGCGGGCAACCAGATCGGCGCGCCCGGCGGACACGTAGCTGGCCGCGCCGCCCGGCGTCTCGACCCGGACCTGCACAAGGCTCGAGCCGGCGCCGAAGCTGGCGATGACCAGGGGTGCGTACACGCTGGCCAGGCTGGTCCCCAGCTGGCTGCGGACGGCCAAGGTCGACATCACGATCCCGGCCCCCAGCGGGTCGCTGGCCGAAGCGCCGAGGGTGGCCAGGTCCGCAGGCGGGAACCCGTGCTGCTGCAGCGCAGCGCACATCAGGGGGTCGCAGCCGACGATGACGCCGTGACTGACCTGCGTCGCCACCCAGGCCGCCGCCTGCTGGCGGCTAGCGTTCGCGGCGGCGAGGGCTTGCGAGCTCAGCGTCGAGCTGGGCGCCCCAGTGGCCGGTTCGCCGGTGCTTGCAGGGGTCGCTGAGGGCGCATCGCTGCCCTTGGCGATGACCAGAGCCGTAGCCGAGCCTGCGACCGCGGCGATCGCCACGACGCCCGCGACAAGGCGATAGGGCCGGCCCCCGGCTGGTGCACTCGGGCGCGCACCGATGACATGCCGCTGCACCCACAGCCGCAGCGTCGTCGCGATCACCCTTGGCCACGACGGCGGTGGCGGCGGCGGGAGGCTGTCCCTGGTCAACCAGCCCACCCCCAAGACCGCGCAGGAAGGCATGACACGGTCTTAACTGCGCCAGTTCACCACATCACAGGCCGTAATCGCAGCGGAACCGACCATTTATCGCACGAGTTTTCATACAACCGTGGGTCATCTGCCTTCGCGCCGCTTGCCGATCTACCAGGGCACATGCGATGGTCCCCTAGCCCTTATGTATTGCGCGGGGGGTGCGTCATGAACCGGGCGATTCGATTCGGTGAGGCCCGCCAATGCTGGCAGTTGCATAGCGCGATAGCGCTCGGCACCCCCGGACCACTGGTCGACCAGGCGGGTCGCCGGCCTGGCCCGCTCGGACGCGCACCCTTAGGTCAACTAACGGCGCAAGGGTTCATGAGCGGCGCGGTCGGCAATAATCGGCTGCATGGCTATCGGGATCATGGCGGAACCGCTGTGCGCGACCTGCGGCGAGGTCGCGACGCGGGTCGAGGTTGTGGCGCCCGGCCAGCTGCCGGCCCGGTGGAAGCGCTGGAGCCGTAAGCACCGCCAGTCCTTCGAGCAGGAGCGCGATCCGGCGAAGTGGTACCTGATGTTCGCAGGCATCACCGGCGGCAACGGCTGGGTTGGCGATCCGATCAGTGCCGACCGCGCGCAGGTCATCATCGAGGCGTTCCGGCGGCCGTACCACTTCCAGCAGGTGCACACGGCTGGCCTGTACGACGACGCTGGATTCTGCGAGCAATGCGACGCCGCCTACTGTCACCGGCACTGGCACCTGTCCGACACCGGATATGGCCGTTGCCCGCAGCAGCACGGGAAGAGCCTCGACCCGAATTCGTCGGCTGGCTGAACTAGCGCGCGCTGGCCGCCGTCAGGCAGGCCACTGCCCCGGGAGGCCGCGCTGATTCATGTCAGCCGGGAATTGCCGGACCGGCCAGGCTCAGCCGCTACCAAGCGATGCGTTGCCGTCGAAGTCAACCGCGGCGCAGAAGGCGACGGTCGCACACGAGATCCCGGTGAAACCGTAGAAATACCGTGACACCCGCATCCGCCTCTACCCCCGACGGGCTTGGACCAGCCCGATCCGGTGTAGGTGAACGCCTGGCCGAAGCCGTCCATGGCCGTGCACCAGCCGACGGCCGGGCAGGACACCGTCGCCAGCGGCTGGACCACCCCAGGATCGATGGGATCGGGCGCGGACCAGGAGGACCCGTTGAAGGTCATGGCGTTGCCACTGGCGTCGATGACGGCACAGAAGTCCTGGCTGGCACACGAAACCTGGCCGTCCGTCGGCGATGAGTCAATCCTTGTGCGCGCCGAGAACTGGCTGCCGTTCCAGTACGAGGCGTAAACGCCGTCGTTCAGCGTGCCCAGGAACATGCAGAACTTGTCCGATGTGCACGACACTGACGTCAGGAACAGGCCGATGATGCCCGCACCGGTTCACCCGCCGTCCTGCATGAAGTACTCGTAGCTGCCCTCAAGGGTGTTGGCATTGTCTACCGCCGCGCAGAACGTCGGACTGGGGCAGCAGAGATCAGCACTGATACCTGGTCTGCTGAGAGGTGTTCAGTTGGTCCCGAATCCGATGCGAGATGGGCCGGTCGCGGATGCCGCGCGAACCTTTCGGACCGTCGAAAGCCATCTAGGAAGGATCTACCGCAAGCTCGGGATCCGATCGCGCACAAAACTCGCTGCGCGACCATCGGTGTGACCCAGCCGGACCAAACTTACGTAGTTCCCCCGACGCGGCGCCGCGCCGCGCGCTCGTAGCGTCCGAGCATGACCACACAGCGCCTCCGCGACCCGGACAGCCCGGTGCTGGGGGCCCGACTGAACGCCACGCCGTGTTCGCCGGCCCGCACCGTCATCAGGCAGCCAGGCCCGCCGTAAGGGCTACTACGCGTCCCCAATCCCTGGGCGAAGTAATTGGAAGGGATTCCGCTGATGCCCGCCCGACGCCGCCACTAACCACGCGCACGTCGCCACAGCCCCGCACCTGCAGGGCGCAAAGAAAAGGAGACCCTATGTCACATATCCCGCGCCGCCCCGACCTACTCGGCAGCTGGCCCGCCAAACAACGCCACAAGCCGCCCGGTCTCCGGGTCGGATCGCTCCTGCTGTCCGTCGGACTGACTGCCAGCGCCGTGGCCGCCTTCGCCGCTCCGGCTAGCGCCGCCAGCGTCTGCGACCCCGGCACCGACATCTGCGTCATCGTGCCGGACACCGTGCAGACGCCGCTCGGCCCGGTCACCGTCTCGGTCAGTGCCGAGAACGTCGTCACCGTGCAGCTCACCCCGACCGCCCCGAACACCCTAGTCTTCGGGATCCCGTTCGCCGTCCCGCCCGGCCCGCCGGGACTGCCCGGGTACACGCGCACGAGCATCACGACCGCCGGCGGAGTCGTGAACATTGACACGTTCCTGGTCCCACCAGGGCCGCCGGGCCGGCTCGCCCTGCCGAACCTGGCGATCGTCTCCATCCACCCGCCCAGCCCGTGTCGCGTCAGCGCCAGCGGGACCACCGTGGTGTTCACTCCGATCATCTCGCCGGGACCGCCGTCCTAACTTCCGTGGCCTGGCGCCACCGGGTGGCATCCACGAGGAGCCGTCCGCCCGAACGAGCCATGCGCGAGCGGCACACGAGGATCCATCGCGGGATCGTCCGGTGGCGCTCCTGGTCCTGGCCCTTCCGCCAGCGAGTCCGGCGAGCCAGGCAGCGAGATGCGCCAGGATCTGGTCGGACTCACGCATCAACCGGAACTGCGAGGCGGGCCCAGGCGGGCCGCGGCGGCAATCCATCGCCCGCCGCGGACGCCTGGACCTGGCTGCCCGTACGTCAGGGCCATCCCGCGGGCGGTTGCCTAGCTCTTCAAAGGCTGGGACTTGGACCTGCTCCGCGATGACTTTCCCGCAGGGAGGGAGCCTTAGATCGGCACACACCAGCTGTGCCGTCGGCGGGCCATGTCAGCATGCGACGGGGGCGGCCGCCTGCAGCCGCTTGATCCCCCAGTCGAGCGCAGCCCGCAGGTGAGCCGAATCCCCTGTGGACAACATGATTGACACACCGCCCTGGATACCGGCCAGCAGTGCCGCGGCCGCCTCATCCACCTCGAATGACATCGGCAGATGGCCGTTGCGCTGCAGCGTCCTGATCCCGTTGGCGAGGCTCTCCTGCCACTTGCGCATCAGCTCGACTACTATGCCCCTGGCGCCAGGAGTGGCCCGGCCGATCTGCATGAACAACGAGCCCAGCGGGCAGTTGTCACCCTGCAGCTCGTAGCGTTCCACCACGGCGTCGCGCCACTGGTACCAGGCCTGCCACGAGTCTAGGCAGCCAAGATACGGCTGCTGGTCCTCCAGTACCTGATCCGCCTCGTACTGCGCGACCGCCAGCAGCAGCGCGTCCTTCCCCGCCGGGAAGTAATGGAAGAGCTGGCTCTTGCTGGTGCGCGTCCGCACGCGGATGTCATCCAGGGTCGCAACCGAGACGCCAAGCTCGCGGATGACTTCAGCGGCACCCTCGATGATGCGTCCCCGCGTGGCCTGCCCCTTCGGCGTCAGAACACCGCGCATGACCTGCTCCCAAGAATCGGACTCGCAAGTCCAGTTTACGTGTCCGTCACTGCCGCGGACCCGTGGGGCCTAGTTCGCTTCGAACATTCTGGACTTGCGAGTCCATATTTGTCGACCTAGGTTCGGGCTGTCGGAGGTGCGCGCCGCAAGCGCAACTCCAATCGCACGATCTGGTGAAACTTACTGAAGGGAACAGCATGTCCAAGACCATTGCAGTGTTCGGGGCCGGCCCGGGCATGGGCCGCTCGGTCGCCCGCCGGTTCGGCCGGGAAGGGTTTCAGGTGGCCCTGGTGGCCCGCAACCAGACACGACTGGACGCCTACACCGGGGAACTAGCCGCGGACGGCATCAAGGCCGCCGGGTTCGCCGGCGACCTCGCCGACCGCGACGCGCTGCCCGGCATGATCGAGGCGATCACCGCTCGATTCGGCCCGATCGACGTGCTCGAGTACGCACCCTCCGGGCTTGATTTGCTCAACGTCGCGACCGCTGTCCGCGACGCGGACGCCGCATCCTTCGAGATTCCCCTCGACCTGCTGCTCCGCACCCCGGCCACACTGATCCGCCAGGTACTGCCCGGCATGCTCGAGCGCGGCGACGGCGCGATCCTGTTCGGCCTGCCGGTCACCGCCAGTGTCCCGGCTCCGCCGTTCGGCAATCTCGCCACCGCAGCCGCGGCCGCCCGCCACTACCTGCACACCCTGCAAACCGACCTGGCCGGCACCGGCGTGTACGCGGGCCTCTTGCAGATCTCGGGTCCGGTGGGCGACAGCGACGCCGGCAATTACGTCCTCGAGACCTATGGCGCGGCCAACCTGCCGGAGCCGCAAAGGCCCGCTGACCTTGCCGACGCCATGTGGGATCTCTACCTCAAGCGCGACAGGTTCGACCAAGTCTTCGGAGCATGACCCCGGGAGGCCGACGGCCATGGCCGTCGGCCTCCCGGCATCCAGACGTCATCGCACAGGACTGCCCGCGCGAACACTGCCCGCTAAATGCTCTCCGTCTGCCGCCAGGACCAAGGCCAAAATCATGCAACCTTTCGCACCGTCGCTCCCCCCTAAGAAGACAAGGAGATGTCATGACCGCGCGCCTCGAGGGCAAGGTCGCCCTGGTAACCGGATCGACCAGCAACATCGGCAGAGGGGTGGCGATCGCCATGGCCGCCGAGGGAGCAAGCGTGGTAGTGACCGGCCGAGATTCCGCGCGAGGGGCTGATGTGGTGAATACCATCCAGGCCGCCGGCGGGCATGCCGCCTTCGTGGCTGCCGATCTCGACGGGTCCGCAGTGAGGTCGGCGCAACTCGCCGCCGATGCGGCCGCAGCCTTTGGACCCGTCACCGTCCTCGTCAACAACGCAGGCATCTACCCACCCGACGGCACGCTCGCAACCCATGAGGACACTTTCGACCGGGTCTTCGCGGTTAACGTCAAGGCGCCGTTCTTTCTCACCGCCGCCGTGGTCCCCGGAATGGTCGAAGCTGGCGGAGGCGTCATCATCAACCTCGGCTCCTGGATCGCTCGCCTCGCAATCCCCGCAGGCGCTGTCTACGGCGCAACGAAGGGCGCCCTTGAAACCCTCACCCGCACCTGGGCGGCCGAGTTCGGCGCGCAAGGCATCCGAGTGAATGCCCTAGCTCCGGGTGTGGTGTACGACGAACCCGGCGATGTCGCCGCTGTAGCGAAGGCGGCGATGGTCACGACGCCAGCGGGTAAGCCGGGTACCCCGGCAGACGTCGGAGCGGCGGCCGTCTATCTCGCCAGCGACGAAGCAGCATTCGTCCACGGCGCCGTCTTTGACATCGATGGGGGCCGAAGCAACGTCTTCACAACAGCCCGCTGACATCTGGCCGACGATGGACGTGAAGGCAAGTCCGCAGGTCAGCGGCCAGATGCGCACGTCAGGGCCCGGCTCGGCTACGATCCACCAAGTCCCCGCCGGTGTAGCTCAGTCCGGTATGCCGTTCCCAGCTCGACGTCATGCTCGTCATCACTTTCATGCGCGATGGCACTGGAGCAGCGGCTGCTGAACACCTCATGCCAGCTAGTGCCAGAGCGGTCCGGCGGGTGTGCAGAACGCGCCACCGCCACCTCGGCATCAGCGGACGCTGGCTACCTAGTACGAGCTTGCATTCGGCGCGCCGCAGCCGAAGCACGAGCCGGACAGCGCACTCGCCGGCGAACGGCAGTCGCGCGGCGGCACCAGCACGCGCCCCCATGCGGCGGGCAGCACAGGGATACGGGGCGTACTGGTTCGGGGGGATCGTCGGCACCCTGGCGTGCGTCGCCGTAGCTGTCATCCCGGTGATCGTTGCCGCGGTCGTGACGAACTCTGCTCCGGCGTCGGTCCGGGTGCCGGACTTCTGCCGTGCGCCGCCGCCTGCGGCCTCGGGCTGGCCTGGGCGCGCGTGCGGATCGCGGCCATCGCGGCCGAGCAGCGGTTGCCAGAGCTCTGGCAGATCGCCATCCGCAGCTGGCTGTAATCCAACCCGGAGCCGACCCGATCACTACGCTGCAGCGGCAGATCGAGAAGGCCGCACACCAAAGTGGCGGCGCCTTTCACGATTTGGTGTAGCAGCTGGCTGGGTCAGCCAGCCGGGCGGCAGTTCGGCCGTCAGCGGTTCAGCAGCGCGGGAGCCTACAGCGCGGACCAACACCAGGTAGAGCAACCGGGGAATCGCAAAACCTAAATGCTGCCAGCTATGTGACCATGCTTTAGCCGAAGCTGCAGGTCAGGCGGCTTCGCCCTGTTTTTGGAACCCCACAGACGGTCGGCCCGGAACAAAGTCCTGTCGTTGCCGGAGCAGATCCCTGCGTTTGGCAGTAAACCGCCATAGGCTGCTTGGCGTCTTGTTTGTAAACGCCACGGCGCCTGGTCGCGCCATTGGCGCTTGCGGGTGGTGGTCGGCACGGACTTCATCCGTCAGGGAACAAAGGCGACTCCGGACAAGGGGAAGCCTGATCCGAAGGCTCAGTAGATCTGTCAATCGTAGGTGACTGAAACCGCTCAGCAGTTCGGCCGTCACCATAGGCAAGGGAGGGGCATGCCTTGAGGGGCCTGAGACGAATAGGCGGTGCGGCCGGCGCGGTGTTCAGCACCGCGGTCGTTGCGAGCATGCTGACTACGAGCGCAGCACAGGCGTCCACGTCCTACGTCGTGGACGACACCTCTGCTTCATGTTCGGACGCCGGAGCGGGAACCGCCGTGCAGCCGTTCTGCACGATTGCGGCCGCTGCGAGCAAGGCACACGCTGGGGATACCGTTCTGGTTGCCGCGGGAACGTACAGCGGCACGTCCGTTGACCCAGCCAGCTCAGGCGTGGCAGGAAGCCCGATCACGTTCACGGCGAATCCGGGCGTGACGATCAGCGGCGGGACCCGGGCCTTCTCCATCTCCAGCCGGAACTACATCGTGGTCAACGGCTTCAACGTCACCGGGACATCGTCCTATGGGATCTACGTCTCCGGCGGAAGCAACAACATAGTCTCTAATAACTCTGTCTCATTGGCCGGCCAGCCGGTGTCGGGCGCCGCCGCGGCAGGAATCTATATCCGCAACCTCGCCGGCGGCACCGTGTCGGGCAACGTATCGCACGACAACTCCTCGCACGGGATCGCCCTGAGCGGGTCCACTACCGGCGTCACAGTGGCGGGCAACACGTCATACCACAACGCCTACCAGTACCAGCGGGCCGCGGAAGGCATCAACGATCTCGGCCCAGGCAACTCGATCATCAGGAACGTTACCTACGGCAACGAAGACACCGGGATCAATATCTACCCCGGGGCAAACAACACTCTGATCGCGGACAATGTCTCGTACGACAACGGCGACCACGGGATCGATAATCATGACGTTACTGGTGGCCGGATCATCGGGAACACCGTTTACGACAACTGCGCGGATGGCATCAACGTCGAGGGTACCAGCGGGAACTACGACATCGAGAATAACGTCTCCTCGGACAACGCGACCGGTGCGATCATCAGCCCGACCCCTATCAACCCGGCGGGCGCGTACTCGAACAACTGCGACCGGCGCACGGGCAACATCGGAGTGTACGATTCCGCACCCGCCACCACGACGGCGAACTACAACCTCGTGTGGCAAGACGGGGCGGGAGCCGAATACGAGTGGAGCGGCACCCCGTACAACACGCAGCCCGCGCTGAACTTGGCAACCGGGCAAGAGGCAAACGGCATCTTCGCCAACCCCAAGTTCGCGAACGCGGCCATATGGGACCTGCAGCTCACGGCCGGCTCGCCAGCCATCGACTCGGCGAACTCCGGTGCCAGCGGGGAGCAGGCCACCGATCTCCTCGGCAATCCGCGGGTCGATGTCCCGGCCATGCCCAACACCGGCAGCGGACCACAGCCCTATGGCGACCGGGGAGCCTATGAGTTCCAGCCGGTCGCGCCGGTGGCTCATCTCAAGGTGAGCCCGGCCACCGGCGCGACGCCGCTCGCGGTGATCGCGGACGCATCGCCGTCGGCTGCGGGAAACGCCGCCATCACCGGGTACACGTTTGATTTCGGGGACGGAAGCACGGTCGGCCCGCAGGCCGCGGCAAGGGCCGCCCACACCTACACCTCTGCCGGCACAGTCACCGTCAAGGTAACCGTCACCGACAGCGACGGCCTCACCTCGACCGCCACCCAGCGTGTAACCGTCGATTGGCCGGTCGCGCGCTACCTCGGGCAGATAGGCACCAACCACGCCACGACGAGACATAGGTCTGACTCGGTGACGGTCTCCCGCGCCCGCCATGTAGCCGCGGGCCGCCTGATCGTGGTGACGGTCCAGCTCACTGGGACCAAAGCAGGAGGAGCCGTGACCGGCAAAGATAGCGCAGGTGACCTGCTGAGAGCAGTGAGGAGCATCTCCAACCGGGCCGGTGATCGACTGGTGGTCCTTTCCGGGGTGGCCAAGCACGGGCTGGCCACCGGGAGCAAGATCACCATCACATTCCCGAGCGCATTGACCAACTTGATCACCGCAGACCAGGTGACCGGGGTCACCACCGTGGACCGACAGTCGGCGGCAGCCGGTACCAGAGCCGCCTTCTCATCAGGGTCCACAGGCACCCTCAGCCGGCCCGGCGAGTTCGTGTTCGCGGTGACCGCGACCTTCGGCAGGACCTCGGTGAGATGGGCGGCCGGCTGGAAACGCTTGCCCACCGATACCGTGGGCGCGAATGCCTCGGCACGGGCATACCGCGTCCCCGCAAGCACGAGCAGCTTCGCCGGCACCGGTACAGCCAACGCGCGCTGGCTCGCTGAGGTGGTCGCCTTCAAGTAATAGCTCAGGCTGCGGGTTCTCCCGAATCGGGGCCATCATTCGTGTGTCATCTTGTGCCATCGCCGGTCAGGAGACGCTGAGGCACCAAGGTGGTTGCAGACGTGTAGCGGACGGAATCCAGGCGGGAGGAGCGGTTCACCGAACCGCTCCTCCCAGGTTCGGCTCCCTCTGCGGTGTTTAGCCCGCCAAGTGGAGCGATTTGCCCGTATCGGACCGACGAAGCAGGACAGAGACCCTGCTCGGCCACGTGCATGGCGGAGTCCTGCGGAAGGTCGACCCGAGCTGCGCCGCCAGCATCGTCCGTGGCTGAGCCTGGTCAAGCGAGCCCCTCAGCCAGTGTCAGTCGGACATGGCACGCGTATTCCGTGCGAGGCCTCACTTATTGTCCGGGGTAGCATCCACGGTCGACTAGGTCCAGGGAGGAGCCCGCGTACCGGCCGTCGGCCTACCGCGACAACCGAGCGTCAGGCGCCGAAGCATCGTCAGTCAGATCCGGGACGCAGGCGGCCGCGCCATGGCTATCGAGGCTGACCTGTCCGACCCCGGCACTCCCGCAGGCCGCTTCGACGCCGCTGACCAACATATCGGACCCGTAGAAATCCTCATGAACAACGCCACTGGGCCGCTCAAAGACACCTTCGCGGCGGCTGGCACCGACCGCTTCGCGCGGACACTCGAACCAGTATCGCCAACTTCATGGAGCCGGCAGTTCGCCATCGACGTACAGGCCGCCGCACTGCTCATCAGAGAGTTCGCCCAGCGCCCTATTGCCGAACGCCGAGGCACCAGGGGCCGAGGCGTTCGGCAATGGGTCCTTTTCGTGGCGGGGAGAGCAGGAGAGCTCGAGGCGGCCATTCGCCATCGATTGCGCATGTCAGACTCGGTACACGCACCATACACGTAAGGTGTAAGATAAGTGTATGAGCAGAGTACGTACGAATATCGAGATCGAGGACACCTACCTCCAGACCGTCATGGACCGCTACGGCCTGCGGACCAAGACCGAGGCCGTGGAGCTTGCCCTGCGGCATCTGGCCGGGCAGCCGATGACCCGCGAGGAAGCCTTGGGTATGCGCGGCGCGCACGCTATCGGCGACGTTCCCGCCGATACCGCTCCCAGGGGAGCCGGGTGATCCTCGCCGACACCTCGGCCTGGGTCGAATACGACCGGGCCACCGGCAGCCCGACCGATCTTCGCCTGTCCGCGCTGATCGCGGAACAGGGCCCGATCGCGGTCACGGAGCCGGTGATCGTGGAGGTCCTGGCCGGCGCGCGCAGCGACGCGAGGGAAGCAGATTTGCGACGCCTTCTGCTGCGCTTCCACCTGCACCCCTTCGATGCGGCCACCGACTTCGACGCCGCGGCGCTCATCTACCGCCGCTGCCGCCAGGCCGGCGTCACGCCGCGAGGACTAGTCGACTGCATGATCGCCGCCGTTGCCTTGCGCTACCAGGCGACGCTTCTGGCCCGCGACAGCGACCTCGACCACGTTGCGGGCGTCATGGGCATCGAGATGGACGCCACGTCGCAGCACCCATAGGCGCATACCGACCCGGGATCTCCCGACGTGATCCGCCTTCGGTACGTCAGGCGAAGGCCTCCTTGCATGGATCGGACCCGCACCGAACTGTGTGCTCGGCGCGCAGCCAGCTATCCGTCGTGGACTTTTCGACGGCGGCTACTTCTCATCGTGACGCTGCACTTGCGCTTCGACGGCACGGGAGGCCTCCCGTACGGATTGACGGCGGATGGCTAAGGATTCCCAGCCTGGTCCTGCAGGTACTGGTGTATCTGGGTGGTAGCGATGGAACCTTCGCCGACCCCAGAGGCGACACGTTTGACCGAACCGTGGCGGACGTCGCCGGCCGCGAACACGCCGGGAATGCTCGTCTCCAACGGCAAGGGCGGACGCCCCAGCGGCCAGCCGGCCGCCGGGTCGCGCGCGCTAGGCAGGTCGCTTCCGGTGAGGATGAACCCGTGGTCGTCGCGTCTGATGGACCGCGGTAGCCAGTTGGTATGCGGCACGGCGCCGATAAGCACCACCAGCGCCGCGGCGGGAACGGTGGTGGCGCTACCTGTCTTGGCGTCCGTCAAGGTCAGGGCCTCCAGCTTTCCCACGCCCTCGGCGGCGGCAATCTGCGTGCCGGTGCGGACGTCGATGTTGGGCGTGCCGCTGATCTCGTCGATCAGGTACTGCGACATCCGGGCCGCCAGTGAGTCGCCCCGGACCACGATGGTCACCTGCCGTGCGTACCGGGCCAGGTTCACCGCGGCCTGGCCGGCCGAGTTGGCACCACCAGCGATGAAGACGTGCTCGCCGGCGAAGGCGGCGCTTTCGGACGTGGTTGCTCCGTAGAACACTCCAGCGCCGAGCAAGGAGTCGAGCCCGGGGGCGTCGAGTCGGCGGTAGGAGACGCCGGTTGTGATCAGGACACTGCGGGCATGGCTTTCGCCGCCGCCGTCGAGACGCAGCGTGAAACCGTCCGCAGCGGGCTGGAGGGCGGCGACCGGCCCGGCCATGGAAGGGATGGCGCCGAAGGACCATGCCTGCTCGAACGCCCTGCT
>DASXKI010000266.1:0-6487 GCA_036496945.1 Streptosporangiaceae bacterium
CAGCCGCCCTCTCAGTCCGGTCAGCACCAGACTCCCGCGCGATATAGGGGTCAGCTTAGCCGCTGCTGGCGGAAGTCAGCTCAGGTGCGGAACGAATGCCGTCCAGGTCCGCCCGGAATCAGACGTTCGGTACATACTGGGCACACTGCCAGCCGAGTCCGCACCGGCGACCCAGGCGAATCCGATGGCCGGGCTGGCAAAATCAAAGCTCGGCCCGCTCAGGCCGAAATGCCTGCCCTGCCGTACAGGAGTCCAGGTCAGGCCGCCGTCGGACGTCAGGTAGAAGTCGCGTCCGATCGAGCCCTGCGGTCCGGCCGACACCGCGATCCCCTCGGCCGGGCCGAAGAACTGCACTCGCGGGTATGGGCCGGCCCCGCTCGGCATGACGATCGTCCGCCAGCTTGCCCCGGCATCCCTGCTGACGAACAGGAACGCGGCGTCGGGGTAATCGCTCATTTCAAGGAACGTGGTGTTGCCGGCGAACTGTGGCTCAGAGATCTCGCAGCCTCCCTGCTCGCATGCCGACCGCGGGATCGGCAGCTGCTTGCTCGCCCAGTGCGCTCCGCCGTCTCGCGAGACCAGGATCGAGTAGCCCAGGTTGCACCGGGTCGCGATCCAGCCTGCCTGCGGGGAGCTGAACGAGATGCCGACCTTGCCGCACTCCACCGGCAGGCCGCTGCCGTTCGCGGCGGCCTCGCCGGACGCCTGCGACATGGCGGCCAGCGACCAGCGCAGGCCACCGTCGGCTGTGCGGTAGACCCGCACCGGATTGCTGCCCATGGCCGCTCCCATGCTTTCCAGCAGCCAACCCCGGCTCCGACTGGCGAAATCGACCGCGACGGGCTGAGCAGCCGCGACCGCCTCCGACCGCCACCACGACCGCCCGGCATCGACGGTTCCGAAGATCACCGACTTGTGGCCCGGCGTGACACCGACAACCCAGGCGCGCTGCGCAGAAGCGGCGTCCAGAACCGTCGTCCCCTGAACAAAAGACCCGCGCGGTGCAGCCGGGGTGACAAGAGCCCAGGTCCGCCCCCCATCGGCAGTCCGCGCCACCGCAAGAACCGAGCTGTTAGACGGGTTCGAGGTAAAGATCAGCGCCCACCCCGTGGAGGCGGACACCATCTGAACTGAATCCATCCAGACGGGCTGCTGAGCGGGTGACCGGACCGAAGGTGACGCAGCCTTTTCCCTGCCCTTCGCTGCGTCACTATGGGTTCGGGCGCCCGCCACACCGCAGCCGCTCGCTCCTACGAGTACCGCCAGCGCGAGCACGATCGACCTCATGCTGTGATGACTGTCGGATGGCACGAATGGTTACAGACGAGGGCGAGGGCAGCATGGCCGAGCCGGCCAAGGTGGTCGTAGTCGGGGCGGGCCTGGCCGGGCTGCGTGTCGCCGAGGAGCTGCGCGCTCGGGGCTACGACGGCGCGGTGACCCTGATCGGGGCCGAGGACCGGCCGCCATATGACCGGCCGCCGCTGTCGAAGAAGGTCATGACCGGGGAGTTCGACGACACTGGCCTGCGGGCCGACCTGGAGTCGCTGTCCGTGACTCTCCGCCTGGGTGAGCGCGCCCTGGAGCTCACCGACCGGGTCCTGCGTACCGACGCGGCCGAGTACGAGTGGGATGCGCTGGTCGCCGCGACCGGGGCCTGTCCGGTACGCCTGCCAGGTGACGGGCCCCAGCACGTGCTGCGGACCGCCAGCGACGCGCTCGCGCTGCGCGCGCTGCTTACGCCCGCGACCCGCCTGGCCATCGTCGGGGCCGGGTGGATCGGTGCCGAGCTGGCGACGGCCGCGGCCATCCGAGGGTGTGAGGTCACGGTCCTGGAGGCGGCCGACACGCCGCTAGCTGCGGCGATCGGCGCTGACGTCGGCGGCAAGACCATTGCCTGGTACGCCGAGGCTGGCGTGCATTTGCGACTGAACGAGTCCGTGGCGGCCATCGAGCCAGGCGGGATTGCGCTGCGTGACGGCGGCTGGGTGCCGGCCGATGTGGTTGTGACCGCCGTCGGAGTGCGCCCGGCCGTGTCCTGGCTCGCTGGCTCGGGTGTGCGGATAGACAACGGCGTCGCCGCAGACGGGCAACTGCGTACGAGTGTCCCAGGGGTGTTCGCGGCTGGCGATTGCGCCTCGTTCTGGTCGGCGCGGTATCAGCGGCAGCTTCGGTTCGAGCACTGGGACGTGGCTTTGCATGCGCCCGAGGTCGTTGCCGCGAACGTGCTGGGCGGGAGTGCAGAGTATGACCCCGTTCCCTATTTCTGGTCTGAACAGTTCGGGCGGATGGTGCAGTATGTCGGCTGGCACGGAGTAGCCGACCGGCTGATCTGGCGCGGCCGGCCGGCCGAGGCCAAGTGGGCAGCGTGCTGGCTCGCGGGGGACCGGCTGGTGGCGGCACTGACCGTCGGGTTGCCGCGTGATCTGCTCCAGGCGCGCCGGCTGATCGAAGCCGGCGGTCTTGTCGATCCGGCCAAGCTGGCCGATCCTGGGATAGCGGTCCGGGACTCCGGGATCGCTGGCTGACACGCCGGACTTAGATGGGATGGGGTAGGTTTCGGCGGCGGCTCGATGTGGGAAGCTGCTCACGTGGCACAGATCGACCCCCCGACCGACGCCATCGTCGGTGACTGGCTGACCCTGCCCGACGTCGCTGACAGGCTCGGCCTGCCGGTAAGCCGGGTCAAGCAGATGCTCCGCGACCGCAAGCTGCTCGCGGTGCAGCGTCCAAGCGGCGAGTTCGCCGTCCCTGCCGGGTTCCTCGACGGCGACCAGGTCATCCACGGTCTCGGCGGCACGCTGACCTTGCTCTTCGACTGCGGGTTCACCGAGACCGAGGCGCTGAGCTGGCTGTTCACCGCCGACGACACGCTGCCTGGTACGCCAGTGCAGGCCCTGGCCGAGCACCGGCGCACCGAGGTGAACAGGCGGGCTCAGGCACTAGCCTTCTGAGCTGTGCCAGAACCAAGCGGGGCCTGCCAACCCGACCACCTGCGCGACCGACTCGCCGCCGCCCGGCTGTACCTGTGCACGGACGCCAGGGAGCGCCAGGGCGATTTGCCGCGCTTCCTGGATGATGTCCTCGGTCATGGCGTGGACATCGTCCAGCTGCGGCAGAAGGGCCTGGAAGCTGGCCAGGAACTTCGGTACCTGGAGGTGTTCCGGCGGGCGTGCGCGGCCCACGGGGCGCTGCTGGCCGTCAACGACCGGGCGGATATCGCTTACGCGGCCGGTGCCGACGTGCTGCACCTCGGCCAGGACGACCTGCTGCCCGCGGTCGCGCGGCAGCTCATCGGGCCGGGGCCGGTCATCGGGCTGTCGTCGCATGCGGCGGCTGAGACAGCGGCGGCGAGCACCGAGCCGGCCGCTGATTACTTCTGCACTGGGCCTGTCTGGCCCACGCCGACAAAACCTGGCCGGCCGGCGCCGGGCCTGGACCTAGTGCGCTACGGGGCCGGGCTGGCGACGACGCGACCCTGGTTCGCCATCGGCGGCATCGACGAGTCCAACCTCGACCAGGTCCTCGCGGCGGGGGCTACCCGCATCGTCGTCGTCCGCGTCCTCACCGAGGCGGACGATCCCGGCGCGGCTGCGGCTCGGCTCGCCGCGCGCCTGCGCTGACCGCCTCGGCCGCGACCTCGGCCTCGGCCATCGGGCGTCGGGCGTCGTCAATCCAGGCGGTCGGTTGCCATAACGGCGAGCGCCGCGAGCGCTGCCCTGGCCTCCTCGGCGATCGGCGCGCCGTCCAGGGCCGAGATCGCCTCCTTGACGCTCGCGGCGATCAGCGCCTCGCACTCGGCGACAGCGCCGGTGTCAGTGAGCACCGCCTTCACGTTGGCCGCGGCCGCCTCGGTCAGGCTGCGGTCGCCCAGGTGGCGGTCCAGGACGCGTGCCTGGTGGGCGTCGGCCCGTTCGCGCGCGAGGGCCATCAGCACGGTGCGCTTGCCTTCCGAGATATCGCCGCTGACGGGCTTGCCCGTCCGGGCCGGGTCACCGAACACCCCGAGGATGTCGTCGCGGAGCTGGAATCCGATGCCGAGCGGGATGCCGTATTCGGTGGATATGGCCTCGATCGCGGCGATGGCGCTCGCGTCGGCGAGGGGCGCACCGGGGCGCAGCCGGGCGGCTCCTGCGGCCATCGCCGCTCGCGTCCTGGCCGCTAGCGCGCCGCCTGCCAGCGCCGCCCCAAGCTGGAGCGGTCGCTGGATGGTGTACTTCGCCGTCTTGTAGGTCACGACCCGCAGCGCCGCCCGCACCGACGTGCTGTGACTGACCTGACTCAGCAGGTCGAGGTACTGGCCTGCGGCGACCTCGGTGCGCATGGCGTTGAGGGCGGGCTGACCGTGGCTGAGGACGTCGGCTGTCAGGCCGCTGGCGTGGTAGAGCTCGTCCGTCCAGGCCAGCAGCATGTCCCCGATCAAGATCGCCGCGCCCGCACCGAACTGATCCGCCGATCCGGCAAGCTGCGCCGACCCGGCCTGGCCCGCCAACCCGGCCTGGTCCGCCAACCCGGCTTGGTCCGCCAACCCGGCCTGGCCCGCAGAACCCCCGGAACCGAGCTGCCCGGCGGCAAACAGGCTCGCGAACTGCCGGTGCACAGCGGGGCCGCCGCGCCTGGTGTCGCTGGCGTCCATGACGTCGTCGTGGACCAGGGCACTGGCCTGGAGTAGCTCGAGCGCCGCCGCCGCGGTGTAGATCTCCGGGCAGTCCTGCCCGCCGGCCGCCCGCCAGCCCCAGTAGCAGAACGCCGGCCGCAGGCGCTTACCGCCCGCAAGCAGGCCCTCCATCGCATCCAGGCAGGGCAGAAGGTCATCACCGATGGCGGCCAGCGTCTCGCGCTGGCGCGCGAGGAACAGTTCGAGAGCGCCGGCTACCTCGGCGCGGATCCGCCCGAGGTTGGCCTGGCCGTCGAATGCCGCTTGGGTTGCCATGCTTCTGGAGGGTAGCCCCCGGCAGTCGGTGCTGGCAGCGGCGCTGCCACCAGGCGAAAGGGCCCGGACCAGACAAATAGGGCCCGGAACGGGGCCGACGAGCGAGCGCCGACCAGTGGCCGCCGGGGCCTGCGGCCCGAACCGGTAGCCTACTGGTCATGCCAGTTGGTGCCGCTCCAGCGATCCGGGACCTGATTGCCGCCGGGCGACAGTCGTTCTCGTTTGAGTTCATGCCGCCGAAGACCGAGGCGGAGGAGGAGCGGCTCTGGCTCTCCATCCGTCAGCTGGAGCCGCTGCGGCCCACGTTCGTGTCAGTCACCTACGGCGCAGGCGGCTCGACCAGGGACAGGACTGTCCGCATCACTGGCCGTATCGCTGCGGAGACGACGCTGACGCCGCTCGGGCACCTGACCGCGGTGAACCACTCGGTGGCGGAATTGCGGCATGTGATCGGCTCTTATGCCGATGTCGGCGTTCGGAACATGCTGGCACTGCGAGGCGACCCGCCTGGCGATCCCGGCGGCGAGTGGGTCGCCCACCCGGATGGCCTCGAGCACGCTGAGGATCTGGTCCGGCTGCTGCGGGTGTCGGGTGACTTCTGCGTCGGGGTGGCCGCGTTCCCTGAGGGACACATCAGGTCGCAGAGCTGGGAGTCCGACGTCGACTTCCTGGTCGGCAAGGTGCGCGCGGGTGCGGACTTCGCGATCACGCAGATGTTTTTCTACCCCGAGGACTATCTCCGGCTGCGGGACGCGGCTGCGGCGCGTGGATGCGACGTCCCCATCATCCCCGGCATCATGCCGATCATCAGCGTGCCGGGTATCGAGCGCGCGGTGCTCCTGTCCGGGTGCAAGTTCCCGCCGAGCCTGGCCGAGGAACTCCACGCGCACGCCGACGACAAGTCCGCGGTGCGCAAGATCGGCGTCGAGTTCGCAGCGGCGATGTGCGACCGACTGCTGGCCGAGGGCGTGCCGGGATTGCACTTCTACACGCTGAACGGCTCGCGCGCGACGAGGGAGATCTACCAGGTACTCGGACTGGGTCCCGCGGCCACGTCGTAGCCAGTCGCTCGGGCGCCGCTTCTTAGCCGGAGCTGGCGGCCGGTTCCCGGAGCGGGAGCTCGGCGCCCATCACCGCGTAGGCCGGGCCGCCGCCGGGGAACAGGAATGCAGTGAGCAGGTCGGTGAAGCCTAGGCTGCGGTAAAGGCGCCGGGCCGGCGTCTCACCGTCTCGGGTCGACAGCAGCGCCCGCTGTTCGACACGGCCAGAGGCCAGCGCCAGCACCATCCGGCGGCCAATGCCGCGCGCCTGGTAATCCGGATGAACGTGCACCTCGGCGATCTCCAGTACGTCATCCAGCCAGGTATCGGCTGCCGAGAAGCCCGTGCGCGAGGCGATAGCCGAATGCACTACGTCATGCCACCACTGGCCCGACTGGCCGTGGAAGCCATATGTGAACGCCACCATCCGGGACGGCGCACCGTTGTAGACCACTAGCGCGCGGAAGCCAGGATTGCCGACGTGCCGCTCCATAATGGCTTGCCGGGACGGTAGCTC
>DASXKI010000267.1:0-2702 GCA_036496945.1 Streptosporangiaceae bacterium
GAGCTGCAGGTCCTCGGACTGGCTGAGGAGTCGGCGCGCCTCGTGCAGCAGCTCAGACCCTGCCGCCGTCAGGGTGATCCCCTTTGCGTGGTGACGCATAACCAGCTGGACCGACAGCAAGCGTTCGAGATCGGCGATAGCGGTCGACATCGCCGATTGCGACAAGTGCACTCGCGCGGCAGCCCGCGAGACGCTTCCTGTCTCTGCAACAGCGACGAAATACTCAAGCTGTCGCAGGGTGTAAACCAGCATTTCGGCATCCTAATAAGGGTTATCCCTGGCGTTCGGCCTGCCGGGCCGTGCCGACACGGCAGCGTACCGCCGGACCGTCAGATCCCGCGTAGAGCTGGCGGTTTCTTCCTGCCGGTACCTGAATTCCTCCGCGATTGCTCGGAGTGGCGGAGTACTGCATATTCACGCTGCGGCGCGCCCTCCACGGCGTGGTCAACCGCAAGCGCCGTCCCTGGCAGCGTCCTAGCGGCAAGCGCGCTGGCCTAGCGCGCTGGCCTGGCTCGCTGCAGCTAACGGATCCGTTCCGGAGCCTCACTCTGCGATGGCTGCCACTGGCGGATGCGAGGGAGCTGACGGCAATCGGCACCGGTCAGACCCTGCTCAGCCAAGCTCGCCGGACCGGCCGCCCGCTGGCTGGCGCAGGCGCGGCTTTCGCCTACCGGCTGCTCGCGGGCCTGGCAAGGCCGGACCGGGCTCGCTAACCGGGCTCCCCGTCGCAAGGTCGAGATAGGCGAGGATCCTGGCGATCGCTCCGGCCCGGTCGACTGCTTCGTTGTTGCTCGTCAGGTGCAGGTCGAACGCGTCCTCTAGGGCGACGACGGTCTCGGCGATCTCCCGCGCCGGACCATGCAGATCGAAGGCGCCCGCTGTCGCGCCCGCGGCGAGGATCTCCTCGTAGAGCGAAACCTCGCGCTCCCACAGCCGCCTGAGGAGTTCGGCGTGCAGCCGGTTGCGCACGGCGGCGGCGTGCAGCTCGTAAATCACGCGCCAGGTTGTGCTGGCACGCTCGGCCGGGACGCCTTGGTCGACCGCCACCCGCAGCTTGGCCGCCGGGTCGCTGACCTGCTCGGCTGCCCGAACCCGGTCCCAGTAGAACAGGTCGACCGCGTGCTGGTGCACCTCAATCAGCAGGTCGTCCAGCTTCGGGTAGTAGTACAGGACCGACCCGATGGTGATCCCCGCCTCGTCGGCGATGTGCTTAAGGCGAAGGCTCGCCAGCCCTTGGCTTGCAATCGCGCGGCTGGCCGCTTCGACGAGCTGATCACGCCGCGCCTCCTGACGGCGGGGTCGCGCCACGTTGCATCACCTCCATCGATGCTCTGCACCGAACAAATCGTCCTAGCCGGACCACGATAACCGTTGACAACGGCCCCGATTTATTCATTAACTACTTTATCAATGAATTCGGAGATCCGACGAGCGGGAGGCCACTGTGGACCGAAGCCGAGCTGACTGGCAGGCCATCGCCGACACAGTCAGCTTCCGGACCAGGGCGTTCGTGCACGGCGCCTTCCGCGACGCCCGCGACGGGCGCACCGCCGCCAGCATCGATCCTGCCAGCGGCCGCGAGCTCGCCCAGGTCGCCGACTGCGCCGCAGCCGACGTCGACGGCGCAGTCGCTTCGGCGCGGCAGGCATTCGATTCCGGCGCCTGGTCCCGGGCCGGCTCGGACGCCCGCAAGGCAGTCCTGCTCGGGCTGGCCGACCTGATCGTGGCCAACGCCGATGAGCTGGCCGTGACCGACTCGCTTGACATGGGCAAGCTCGTCACCGACGCGGCCTCGATCGACGTACCGGGCAGCGCGGCGATCCTGCGCTACTACGCCGAGGGCATCGACAAGGTCGGCGGCGAGATCCCGGCGACACCGCCGGGGAACGTGGCGCTCGTCCAGCGTGTCCCGCTCGGCGTGGTCGGCGCGGTAGTGCCTTGGAACTATCCGCTCGAGATGGCGATCTGGAAGCTTGCGCCGGCCCTCGCGGCAGGAAACAGCGTGGTGCTCAAGCCGGCCGAGCAGTCGCCGCTCTCGGTGCTCCGCCTGGCCGAACTTGCGGCGTCGGCAGGCTTGCCGGACGGCGTGCTCAACGTGGTGCCTGGAGGCGGCGCGACGGCCGGCCAAGCGATCGGCCGGCACCCTGGCATCGACGTTGTCGCGTTCACTGGCTCGACCGCGGTCGGGCTGAAGTTCCTGGAGTACGCGGGCCAGTCCAACATGAAGCAGGTATGGCTGGAATGCGGCGGCAAGAGCCCGAACCTGGTCTTCGCTGACACCGACGACCTGGAGGACGCGGCCGCGCACGCGGCCAGGGGCATCTTTTTCAACCAGGGCGAGGTGTGCTCGGCGAACTCGCGGCTGCTCATTCAGTGCGACATTCTCGGCCCGTTCACCGACGCGGTGATCCGGCACGCCAAGGCGATCCGCGTCGGCCATCCCTTCGACCCGCAGGCAACTATGGGGCCGCTCGTCGACCGCGGACACGCCGACAAGGTAGAGCGCTACCTGACCGAAGGCGCCCGGCTCGGCCGCGTCCTGTGCGGCGGGCAGCGGCTCACTATCGAGGGCTCAGACTGCTACGTCGAGCCGACCATCCTGACCGACTTGCCCGCAGACAGCGCCGTGGTGCGGGAGGAGATCTTCGGGCCGGTCCTGGCGGTGATCCCGTTCGCCACCGAGGAGGAAGCCGTCGCGATCG
>DASXKI010000268.1:0-5291 GCA_036496945.1 Streptosporangiaceae bacterium
TGCGCTGGACGAGGAAGCCCTCCCAGCTGTGGTCGGGGTCTGAGTACCCGCAGCCCTGGAAGTCGGGGGCCAGCGGGTAGTTCGGGTAGTAGTTCCCGTCGGTCGACGGGTAGATCATGTCGTGCCGCCCGTCCGCGCCCGGCAGCCAGCTGAGGAAGTGGTCGAACGACCTGTTCTCCATCATGAGCACGACGACATGCTCGATGCCATCAGACCCGTGCGGGGACAGGGCCGGGGCGGCACTAGCCGCAGCCTGGGCCAGGAACTCGGTGCCGGTCAACGCCAGTCCGGTGGAGGCCGCAATGAGCTGCAAAACGTTGCGTCGAGTCAGCATGGAATTCAGTGTGTACAAAGGCAGATATCGGCACAAGCCTGTCCGCGCGGCGACCCGGTGACGGCGGGGCAAACGGCGACCCAACTACGGCCGCGCGTCGCCCGAACTGCAGGGCGCGATTCTCGCTCAGCACGCGGTCATCGATGCCCAGCGGGAGGAACTGCTGCGCTGGCGCGACAGCGGCCGGATGTCCGACGACTGCCTGCGCCAGCTTCAGCACGAACTCGACCTCGAGGAACGCACGCTGCCCCGCGAATAGGGCGCTACCAGGGCGACGACCCCTGACCCGGTCGCCGCCACAGATCGGTGATGGCGATGCTGAGCTCGCCCAGCAGCCGGCGCAGCAACGGCAGCGACAGGCCGATGACGTTGCTCGGATCGCCGTCGATGCCGTCAATGAACGACGCCGCCAGCCCGTCGATACTGAACGCGCCAGCCAGCGAGAGCGGCTCACCGGTCGCGGCGTACGCGGCGATCTCGGCCTCGCTCGGCGTGCCGAACCTGATCGTGGTCGCCGCGACGCCGCTGACATGCCGCCCCGCGGCGCCGTCGATGAGCCAGTGACCGGTGTACAGCGTGCCCGTCCGGCCGGCCAGCAGGCGCCATAGCTCGATCGCCTCGTGGGCCGTGGCGGGCTTGCCGAAGGCGCTGCCGTCAACGTCGAGCATGGAGTCGCAGCCGAGGACCAGCGCGTCAGGCCGGAGAATCGCGACGGCCGCCGCCTTGCGCTCGGCGAGGACAGCCACGAGGTCCGCGGTGGTCAGATGGTCCTCGCTGGTTTCGTCGACGCCGCTGACGACGACGTCGGGATCGATCCCCGCGTCGCGCAGGATGCGCAGGCGGGCCGCCGAGCCGGAGGCAAGGACCAGGGCGGGAACGGCACGGCTGGTCATACCCGAACCCTAACGGCCTCGGTGAGGTCAGCGCGCCGGCGCGCGCATCTGCTCGCGCAACGTCTCGGCGAGGTTCTCCAGCGCGGGGAGCGCCTTCGTCAGCGCCGCGACGTCGGCTGCCGGGAGCAATTCCAGGCACTGCGAGACCGCGGCGGCGCGGCGCGCCTTGATCTTCTGGTCGACGCGGGCGCCGGCCTCCGTGCTCACGACGGACACGCTGCGCAGGTCCGCCGGGTCCGGGTTGCGGTCGATCAGTCGCATGTCGACGAGCCGACCGATGACGCGCGACAGCATCGTGGGGTTGATCCCCTCGAGCTCGCCGAGATCAGGCAGGCTCATCGGCCCGCGCGCCACGATCAGGCCGAGCGCCGAAGCCTGCGACGGCGTCAGGCCCTCGCCGGTGGAGGAGGCATTGAGCTGGCGGGCAGCCTTGATGATGACCCGGCGGAGGCGAATGGCGCCTTCGTCATCCATGGGCGAGAGCATATCGCCCGCGAACTAGTTGCCTGCCGGCAAGCAGTGTAATGTTGCCCATCAGTGGCAGATCAGCTTGCACACGCCGACACCGCCCCCGTGCCGGTCAGTGGCGACAGCGCGCGCGGGCGTCTCGTCATCTTCGCCACCGTGTCCATCGCGCTGCTCATGGCCTCGGTCGACCAGACCATCGTGGCGACGGCGCTGCCCTCCATCCAGCGCGACCTCGGCGCCCAGGTGAACTGGAGCAGCTGGACGATCACTGTCTACGCGCTCGGCCAGGTGATGGTCATGCCGCTGGCTGGCAAGATCGGCGATCAGTTCGGGCGCAAGCAGATCTTCCTCGGTGCCGCCGTGCTGTTCACGGCCGCTTCGCTGTGCTGCGGGCTCGCCGACAACATCTACCTGCTGATCGTGCTGCGGGCCATCCAGGCCATCGGCGGGGGCGCGTTCATGCCGTCGGCGACCGGGATTGTCACCGACCTGTTCGGCAAGGACAGGGACCGCGCGGTCGGGCTGTTCTCCAGCATCTTCCCGATCGGCGGGATCATCGGGCCCGTCCTCGGCGGGATCTTCGTGACGTACTGGTCCTGGCGTGGCATCTTCCTGGTCAATATCCCGATCGGCATCATCCTGGTCGTACTCGGGGTGATCTTCATCCCCGACATCGCCCGGCGGCCGGACCGGCACCTCGACGTTCGCGGCGTCGTACTGCTTGGCGCCACCCTGCTGGCCGCGATGCTCGGCATCGGCTACCTCGGAGGCCCCGCCAGCCATCCCCTAAGCGTGTACTTCCTCGGGCCCGAGTGCGTCGCGGTTGCCTGCGCTACGGCGTTCGTGCGGCACTCGGCACGGGCGCAGTCGCCGTTCATCTCGCTGCGGTTCCTGACCGGGCGCGGCTTCGGAGCGATGAACCTGATCAACTTCCTGTACGGCAGCGCGGTCATGGGGTTCGCGCCGCTGGTGCCGCTGTACGCGGAGGACCGCTACGGCCTGCCCGCGCTCGCGGCCGGTACCCTGCTGACGGCCAGGGCTCTCGGCATGATCGCGACGGCCGGGCTCGCGGTGTACCTCCTGCGCCGCACCGGTTACCGATGGCCGATCGCGGTCGGGTTCACGTTGGCCGCGGTCGGCATGATCGCCACGGCTGCCAGTCCGCACGGGCTGTCTACCTACGCCTGGCTCGCCGTGGCCACCGGCATCTGCGGGGTCGGCGTGGGTATCTCGACGCCGTCGTCCAATAATGCGACGCTCCAGCTTGCCCCCGACCATGCCGCGGCGGTCGCCGGCCTGCGGGGCATGTTCCGGCAGGCAGGTGCCATCACCGCGATCTCCGTCACGGCCGCGATCGTGGCCCGGAGCGCCGATCCTGGCCTGGCCCAGGCCCACGTCTTCCTGGCCTACGCGGCAATTCTGATAGCTGCGCTGCCGCTCGTCTTCCTGGTGCCCGAGCACCGCGGTAGCTGGTAGCGGAATGGACCAGGGGGCCGGCCGGTTGCCACCAGCATGAGCAGCGGACACACGATCACCATCAGCCCGGCCGGCCAGCACGTCGAGATCTCCCTCGGCGGCGTCAAGCTGGCGGAGTCCGACCGCGCCCTGCTGCTCCAGGAAACCGGCATCCGCGGCCGTTACTACCTGCCGCGCGAGGACGTGCGCACCGAGTACCTTCGGCCGACCGCCACGAAGACGACCTGCCCGTTCAAGGGCGAGGCGTCGTACTGGTCAGTCGACCTGGATGGCGACGTGCACGAGGACCTGGTCTGGAGCTACGAGACGCCGATCCCCGCGGCGGCCGACATCGCCGGCCTGCTGTGCTTCTACGCCGAGCGGGTCGAGGAGCAGGTGGGCTGACCCGCTCAGCTAGCGGCTCATGCTGCGACGAGCACTATGCCGATCGCGGCGAGCCCGAGGCCCGCGCGCTGCAACCAGCGCAGCCGCTCGCCGAGCACCACCCTGGCCAGCAACACGGTGACTCCGGGGTAAAGCGAGGCCAGCACGACGGCTAGGCCGAACTTGCCGGTCCTGGTGGCCGCCACGTAGCAGATGTTCGCGATGACGTCGATGATGCCTGCGCCCGCTGCGGCCAGGAGCAGCCGGCCGGGCGCGCCGCGCGGCAGCAGGCCGCGCCTCAGCACTACAGCGGCGATCAGGACGACCGCTAGCTCGCCGATCCGCGCGGCCGCAACGGGCCAGAGCTGACCTGACCGCCCGGCGTTGCGGATGAGAAGGAAGAACATGCCGAATGCGGCGCCCGAGGCGATGCCGTAAACAATTGCCCGGCCCGGCCCCGGCCTGCCAGGCTGCGTCCCCCGGCTGGTGTCGCGGGCAGAGCCGGGGTCGCGGGCAGAGCTGGCCAGCACGACCGCGATCAGGCAGAGGAGCGCGCCGGCGTAGACCCCGGCCCCGGGCCGCTCCCCCTCGCTGAGCGCTACCGCGACTGGAAGGATCGTGGAGACCAGCCCGGATAGCGGCGCGACCACGCTCATCGGCCCGGTCGCCAGGCCGGTGTAGAAGATGATCAGGCCGAGGCCGCCAATCAGGCCGGCGCTGATCCCCCAGGTCAGGCCAGCCAGGCGGGCCGGGCCTGGCGACACGGCCGCGGCGGCGAGCGCGACGATCACTCCGGCCGTGTTGGCCAGCATGAGCACCGTCAGCACGTGCGCTTTGCGGGTCGCTACTCCGCCCAGGAAGTCACCGCTGCCGTAGAGCACGGCGGCGGCGAGTCCGAGGAAGATGACCATGGCTTGTGCCTCCGGTCGGCCAGACCGCATGCGATCTGGCGGCATCCTGTTCTCGGCGGTGACTAGTAAGTCAATCTTAGAGGTCACAGCAAGACCAGTCAAACCACTTACATGGTCACGCCTGGTAGAGTTGTGGTCATGACCATGCCGCCGTGGGTGCCGGGCGAGGAGGCCAAGCCGGCTCCGATGCCGCTCCTGCTCGTGCAGTCGTTCGTCAACACCTGGGATGGCGACCAGGGCTCGGACCTGCTGCTGGATCCCGCAGCCGCCCGCGACTGGCTGACCGCGGCGGGCCTGTGGAGGGCCCAGCGCGCCCCCGAGCCAGCTGAGCTGCACCTCGCCCGCGGTGTGCGCGAGGGCATCCGGGCGCTGCTGGTGGCCAACAGCGGCGGGCCCCGCCCGGCAGCCGGCGACCTGCAGCCCTTGCAGGCCGTCGCGCAGGCCTCCCGACCCGCGCTGCAGGTCGGGCCGGGTGGGCAGGTCAGCCTTAGCCCAGAGCCAGGCGGCCGGGCCGACGCGGGCCTTCTTGCCCTGCTGCTGGTGATCCGCGATGCCCAGCGTGACGGCACCTGGCAGCGGCTGAAGGCCTGCGGCAACCCCGACTGCAAGTGGGCCTTCTACGACCGCTCCCACAGCCGGGCCGGAACCTGGTGCGACATGGCCACCTGCGGCAACCGGATAAAGAACCGCAAGCTCAGGCAGCGGCAGCGATGACCGGCACTGCCGGCGGCCCGGACGCCCTGCGCGCTCCGCGGCTGGCGCTGACCGTCGGCAGATGAGGCGAATGCCTCATGACACGGCGCTGACTCCCGCTCTAGGTTCTGGCAGTGGGGACGCACTCGTCGG
>DASXKI010000269.1:0-21654 GCA_036496945.1 Streptosporangiaceae bacterium
AGGGGCGATCGCCAGGCGCGGGCGGACGGGAGGACGCATGTCAAGCTGCGAGGCGAGGTGGGCCGAGCTGTCCAGCCAGAATGAGCGGATCGTTCAGGCGAGCGAATCGGGACATAGCTCGATGGATCATGCCAGTACGGCTGCCCGGACCCAGTGGGCCGAGCTCGCCAGCCAGCGGGAGCGGCTCGCGGCTGACACCGATCCGCTGTTCCGGCCGGCCAGCTCAAGCCACCAGGTGATGGGCATGCGCCTGGCCGCGAGCGCCGCGTAGCGGACGCAAGAGCGCGGCCAGGCGGGCCCGTGCCAGGCAAGGCTCGTGCCGGGTCCTACCGGCCAGGCACGGGCAGCAGGTCCTGCACGTGCTTGACAGCCTGGTCGGCGGGCACCCGCTCGCGCTCGCCACTGTCGCGGCTGACGACTTCCACCATGCCCTCTGCGAGGTCGCGGCTGCCTACGCTGATCCGGAACGGGAAGCCGATCAGCTCGGCGTCCTTAAACTTCACCCCTGGCCGCTCGTCCCGGTCATCGATGATCACGTCGTGCCCCGCCGCCTGCAGCGCAGCGTAGATCGCCTCCGCGGCCGCGCGCACGGCCTCGTCCCTGGACGAGACCATGATCACGTTGACCTCCGCGGGTGCCACCTGGACCGGCCACTTCAGGCCGCGGTCGTCGTGGTGCACCTCGGCGATGGCCGCCATTGCCCGCTCGACGCCGATGCCGTAGCAGCCCATGGTCGGGGTGATGGCCGAGCCGTCGGGCCCGAGGACCGAGACTCCGAGCGCCGTGGTGAACTTGCGGCCCAGCTTGAAGATGTGGCCGACCTCGATGGCCTGGACAAGCTCCAGTGGCGTGCCGCAGCGCGGGCACGGCTCGCCGGCCGATACCTCGCGCAGGTCGGCCCAGATGCCCACGACGATGTCGCGGTCGACGTCAACGCCGGTCAGGTGGACGCCGTCGGTGTTCGCGCCGGTCGCCATGTCCCGCCGGCCGCGCAGCGCTAGGTCGGCGATCACCGGCAGGGCGGTCACGCCCACCGCGCCGAGGCTGCCAGGCGACGCGCCGAGCGCCGCCCGGATCTCGTCGGGCTGCGCGGGCCGGATGTCGGCGGCCCCGGTCGCGTCGACGAGCTTCTGGTCGGCGAGGGGATGGTCGCCGCGCAGCAGCACCAGGGTCAGCTGGCCCTTGATCACCTGCACCAGGGTCTTGATCTGCCGGTCGGAGGCGATGCCGTGCCGGACGGTCAGGTCGTCGATCGTGCGCACGCCGGGGGTGTCCAGCCGCACCGGCGCGTCCGGCCCCGGCTCGTCCTTGACCTCGGCGAGCTGCGACGTGGCCTTTTCCAGGTTCGCCGCGTAGTCGCAGTTGGGGCACGTCGCCACGACGTCCTCGCCGGCGTCGGACGGGCACATGAACTCGACTGAGTCGCTGCCGCCCATGGTGCCGTTTGACGCCTCGACCGGGATCGCCGGGATGCCGAGCCTCGCGAAGATGCGCTCGTAGGCGCCGCGGTGCGCGTCGAAGGACTTGTCCAGGCCAGCGTCGTCGACGTCGAAGCTGTAGGAGTCCTTCATGGTGAACTCGCGTACCCGGATCAGCCCGCTCTTCGGCCTCGGCTCGTCCCGGAACTTGGTCTGGACCTGGTACCAGGACTGCGGTAGCTCGCGGTAGGAGGACAGCTCCAGCGCGAGCGTGGCGAAGATCTCCTCATGCGTCATGCCGAGGACGAGCTCCGCGCCCTTGCGATCCTCAAGCCGGAACATCTCGTCGCCCATGATCGACAAGCGGCCGCTCTTTTCCCAGATCTGGGCCGGGTGCATGATCGGCTGCAAGAACTCCTGTGCCCCGATCGCGTCCATTTCCTCGCGGATCACGGCCATCACCTTGGCCCGGACCCGCATGCCGAGCGGCAGCAGGGAGTAGTGACCCGCCATGAGCTGGCGGATGAACCCGGCCCGCAGCAGCAGGCGGTGGCTCGCCGCGTCGGCGTCCGCGGGGTCCTCTCGCAAGGTCGGGATGTGCAGCTGTGACCAGCGCATGGATGAAAGCCTCTTCGTCGCGTGCAGGAGTTGGCAGTGCTGGCGCCTGCCCTGGCGGGCACACCAGCGGAAAACGTCAGTCTAGAGCCACCGGCTAGCACGGGGCGATCTCGTTTGCGCTGGGCGCGACCCCGCCGGGCCACTGACCAGCTCGCCTCGCCCGACGCTACCTTGATAACTCACCGTCATTGTCCGATGACTTCCGGTTAACTAGTATCTGCTCTCGGAGCCCCGTCGTAGGAGATCAAGTCATGAGCGAGCCCGATGAGACGTTGCGGTGCTTAGCCCCTAGGGCTGGCGCGGTCGCCGCCCTCGCGCTATCCGCCCTCGCGCTGACCGCCATTGCGCTGACCGTCGCCGCATGCACCGGCTCGGGCACGCCTAAGGCGGCCACCAGCAGGACGACGCCAGCCCGGCCGGTGCCGGGCGCCACCTTCCGCGGCACTATTTACGTGAGCACCGCGACCTCACACTTCATCAAGACTTTCACCGAGCGTGTCGCGAACGTGGCCAATTGCGCTACCGCAGCCAGGACCGGGGACGGCCGGGGCACCTTCCGGGTGCCCTCGCCAGCCTCGCCCGACCTCCAGGTAAACATCCAGGTAGCGGCCTTCCACGGCCCCGGCACTTATACGCCGAGGATGCTGAAACATGACCGGGGGGACTCGATCCTGCTGGCCGACAAGGCCGGGACGGGCCATTACGTGCTCACCTCGGCGACAGCTAGCGCCACGCACGGCAAGGAGGCGCTCTTCCTCCAGAAGGACGGCTCGGGGCAGCTCGTCTACTCGGGCGCTCATCTGGATGGCCGCGTGCGGAAACCCGCGGTTGCCGGCCTCATCGAGTGGAGCTGCACGTCCTAAAATTGTGGCCGCATTCTGGCCGTTACATCCGCAATAGGTGGCTACATCTACTTAGACCGATATGTGAACAGTCTCGTGTTTGGCTGGCAACACACCGGGCAAGATTTCCCCCATGCCGACGGACAGGTCAGCTCGCCGGGTTCTCTCGTTCACCATGGGCATCGCAGCGATCTTTGACCTGACGGGCATGACCGTCTACCGGACGATGCGTCCAGTCCTTCCGCCCAGTCCGCCGCGCCAGGACGACCAGGATGACCCGTTCCTGTCGGCGATGAGCACGATCACGGCCGCGCACCGCGAGGCGGCCGGTCGTGCGCGTGATGAGAGCGGGGCATGACCGAAACAGATCGCACGCCCATGCCGTCGCCCGGTAGCCCGCAGGGCCAGAGCGGTCAGCCGGGGCAGGCCCAATCCCCTAGACAGCCGGAAGCCGGTGCCGCGGAGATTGCCGAGGCAGTCGTCGACCGGATCGGTGACAAGGTGGCCGACGGCCGCGGCCAACCGGGTGACATCCCGTCGGTCTCGCAGGCGATCGCGCTGCGCGAGCAGGCCCCGGAGATGTACGACCTGTGGCTGAAGATCGCCAAGGACAAGGCGGCGACGGCCAACTACGTCGAGCGGGCACCGTACGAGGTGCCCGAGCGGCTGGCGCAGTCTGGCCGGCCGCGGGCGCTAGGCGCCCTCATCATCGTGCTCTCCTTCTGCGGCTACCTGGCCTGGCTCGGCGGCCCTGGTCCCTATATCGGCGGGCTGATCGCCATACTCGACCTGGGCGTCATGTTCGGCATGTTCTTCGGGCAGCGGCCCGAGCGCCTGCCAGACCCGAAGCAGACTCAGCTGGGAGAATCCGAGCGCCGACGCCGCCGGTTATCCTGAGGCCCGGCGTGGCCAGGCGGCCGGGCCGCAGGCCGGGCAGGCGGAGGTGCACGGGTGCTCGACGGTCAGTTGCTGGTAGACGCCCACGTGCACGTGGCGAAGCTGCCGACGCTGTCGCAGGACTGGCAGGACTGGGTCACCACCTTCGGCGGCGGCATCCCGATGGGCGAGCTGTACGACGCCGATGGCGTCCCCGTTCCTGCCGCGCTGGATGCTCACTTCAGCGCTGAGGGCACCGACCATGTCCTGCTGTTCACCGAGTACAGCCCCAAGACGACGGGCATCCAGCCCATCGAGGACGTGCTGCCCCTCGTCCAGCAGAACCCGGCCCGCTTTCATCCGGTCGCCAATATCAACCCGCACCTGCATTACCCGGTCAGGTCTGAACTGGCCCGCCAGGCGGGGCTCGGCGCTGTCGCCTGCAAGATCCATCCCGTGCACGGGGGCTTCGAGCCTGCGGACCGCATGCTGTATCCCGCCTACTCGTGGTGTGAGGAACGGGGTATGCCCGTCATCGTGCACTGCGGCACCTCGACGTTCTCCGGGTCGGTCAACGCCTTCGGCGCGCCAGTCCTGCTCGACCCGGTGTTCCGCGACTTCCCCGACCTGACCGTCGTGCTCGCGCATGGCGGTCGCGGCTGGTGGTACGACCAGGCGGCGTTCCTGACCCTGATGCGGCCCAATGTCTGGCTTGAGGTGTCCGGGCTGCCGCCCGCCCGGCTGCCCGACTATTACGGCACGGCGCTGGCGCGGCTGGCGCCGAAGATGGTGTTCGGCACCGACTGGCCAGGCGTGCCCGGCGTGCAGCGCAACGCGCGGGCTCTAGCTAAGGTGCTGCTCCACGCCGGCGCCAGCCAGGACCAGGTCACACTGGCGCTGGGCGGCAACGCAGCGCGGATCTTCCGCCTGCCCGGATGACCCCGTTCCCGGACAGGCAGGACTGGATCATCACGTTCTGGTCCCAAGCAAGCGATTGCTTGCTCTAGCCGTTTGCCCGGCCACAGCCCTAGTGTTACGACAAAAGTGGTTCGGCGACTCTTCGGGAGAGCGGATGAAGACCAGAGCAGCAATCATGCGCGCAACGGGCAAGGACTGGGAGGTCACTGAGCTGGAGCTGGATCCCCCGAAGGTCGGCGAGGTGCTGGTCCGGTTCGTGGCGTCCGGCCTGTGCCACTCCGACGAGCACATCCGCACTGGTGACCTCACTCCCCGGTTCCCGATCGTCGGCGGCCACGAGGGTGCCGGCGTCGTCGAGGAAGTCGGTCCTGGCGTGACGCGGCTGAAGGCCGGCGACCACATCGTCTGCTCGTTCCTGCCGGTGTGCGGGCACTGCCGCTGGTGCTCGACAGGCCACTCCAACCTGTGCGACCTCGGCGCCACGATCCTGGATGGCTGCCTGACGGACGGCACCTACCGGTTCCACACAGCCGACGGCGAGGACGTGGGCGGCATGTGCATGCTCGGCACGTTCTCGGAGTACGCGACCGTATCCGAGCTGTCCTGCGTGAAGGTCGACGACGACCTCCCGCTCGACAAGCTGGCGCTGATCGGCTGCGGCGTGCCCACCGGGTGGGGCTCGGCCGTGCACGCGGCCGCGGTAGAGCCCGGCGACACCATCGCGATCTACGGCATCGGCGGCATCGGCATCAACTCGGTGCAGGGCGCGGCCCTGGCCGGCGCCCGCAACGTGGTCGCGATCGACCCGGTGGCCATGAAGCGCGAGGTGGCTGAGCAGCTCGGCGCCACGCACAGCTGCGCGACCGCGGGCGAGGCCGCGCTGCTGATCCACGAGCTGACTCGCGGCGTGATGGCCGACAAGGCGATCGTGACGGTGGGCGTCGTGACGACGGAGGTCGTCACCGATGCGTTCAACACGATCCGCAAGGGCGGCACCGTGGTCGTGACCGGCCTCGGTGACCTGGTCACGAACAACATCCAGATCAACAGCTCGATGCTGACGCTGATGGAGAAGCGGCTGCAGGGCAGCCTGTTCGGCTCGGGGGACCCGTTCCACGACATCCCGATGATGGTGCAGCTGTACCGGTCCGGCGACCTGAAGCTCGACGAGCTGATCACGACCACCTACAGCCTCGACGAGATCAACCAGGGCTACCAGGACATGCTGGACGGCAAGAACATCAGGGGCCTCATCCTGCATGGCAGCTGAGTCACCCGTGGCGCCTTCCCGGCCGGGGCCGGTGAGCGGCAGCACGCCGGTCATCGGCCTCCGCCGGGAGCGCGAGGTGCTGACCGTCGCGCTCCAGGCGGCCAGGCACGTGGTGCTGGAAGGCCCGCCAGGCACCGGCAAGTCGACATTGCTGCGGGCGATAGCGCGCGACCTTGGCCAGGCCGTCGTGTTCGTGGAAGGGAACGCGGAGCTCACTCCCGCCCGGCTGATCGGACAGTACGACCCGGCTCAGGTGCTGGCCGAGGGCTACCTGGCCTCGAGCTTCACCGACGGGCCGCTGCTCCAGGCCATGCGCACCGGGGCCCTGCTGTACCTGGAGGAGTTCAACCGGGTGCCAGAGGAGACCCTGAACGTCCTGATCACCGTGCTGACCGAGGGCGAAATCGCCGTGCCTCGGCTCGGGCTGGTGCAGGCCGATCGGGAGTTCCGGCTGATCGCGGCCATGAACCCGTTCGACGCGATCGGCACGGCCCGGGTCAGCCAGGCCATCGCCGACCGCATCTGCCGCGTCGTCCTCGGCTACCAGGATGCCGCTGCCGAGCGGGACATCACCACGGCGGTGACAGGACGCAGAGGGCAGGCCGTCGAGTTCGCGGTGTCCTTCGCGCGGGCGACCCGCTCGCACCGCGACATGCGGATGGGCTCGTCGGTGCGCGGCGCTATCGACCTGGTGCTGCTCCTGGACGGGCTCACCCGGCTGCGCGGCGAGCCCGCGATGACACGGGAGACCGCTCGGGACGCAGCGCACGCCGCGCTATCCGGGCGGATCCGGATCGCCGACGGGTGTGACCGCAGCCCGGAGTCGGTCCTGGACGAGCTGCTCGCCGATTTGTGGCCGGCCGATGCGGCGGCCCCGCCGCCCGCACCCGACTCCCCCGATCCGGCAGCACGGGACGGCCAGGGAAAAGCTGACGGCCCGCCCGACCAGGCGGGCCTTCCCCGAGCCGGATCGGGCTCCAGCCTGCGTCGCGAGCGGCACCAGGGACCGGCCCGCCGGACCGTCAGCCGGGCCGAGCTGGCCGCCAGGCACGCGGGCTTCGCCGACGTCTCGCCAGAGGCGGGCGAGCTCGATCCCGACGCGCTCGCCGGGCTGCTAGCGGCCGATCCCGACGCTGCCGCCGCGCTGCTGGCCGACCTGAGCCAGGCCACCGACGCCTCGCTGCGGGCTGTGGCGCGCCGCCTCGCGGCCCGGATCTTCATCCAGCTTGGCGCGACCGGCCGGCAGTCGGCGCGCGGCCCGAAGCGCATCCGCTCCGTCCTGCGCGGCGACGGCGACATCGACCTGGACCGGACAATGGACCGGCTGGCGGGCACCTGGCCACCGGCGGCCGAGGACGTCGTGACCAGGTCGTGGCAGGCCCACCGCAGGTCGGTCTGCCTGCTGGTGGACTCCAGCGGCTCCATGTCCGGGTTGGCGCTGGCCATGGCGGCGGTCGCCACGGCCAGCGTGCTGCTCGCGGCCGACGCGCGCCTCGACACCGGCGCGCTGGCGTTCTCCGGCTCGGTCACGGTGCTCCGGCCGCCCGGCCGCCGCGAGCAGCCGGAGCAGACTGTCGGCCGGCTCCTCGCCCTGCGCGGGCACGGCATGACCGACCTGGCCGCCGGCCTGCGCGCTGCCGCCGGTCAGCTGGCCGGCGGCGCCTCCGCCGAGCGGTGCGTCGTGCTGCTGTCGGACTGCCTGAGCACGACCGGCGGTGACCCGGCGACCGCGCTGGGCGGCATCGACCGGCTCGACGTGCTGTGCCCGCTGCCGCTCGGCAGCGAGCCGGACCCTGAGTCGCTGCAGGCCGCCGAGCGACTGGCCCGGCTCGGCGGTGGCATCAGCCAGCCCGTGCGCACGCTGGCCGAGATCCCCGCCGCGCTGACCAAGCTGCTGTCCGGCCGCTAGGGCTGTCTTGCTGCTAGCGGCCGCAGGCTAGCTGCTCAGGTCGCGACATGGGCGCGCGATTCGGAGGTGACTCGCCGGTCCTGGCTGCATGGTCACGTGGGCGCCGCGCCGTCCAGGTGGGCGGTGTCGTTGAAGCCGCGAACGATCCATCTGCCGCCGGTGATGACGAGCCGCGAGATCGAGGTGTTCTCGGCGCCGAGGAATGCGAACGGCCGCGATCCGCTCGCGAGCGCGAGCGCCTGGCCGATGACGCCCCCGTGGGTGAAGGCCGCGACCCGCTGGCCCGGATGGGCGGCCGCGATGCGCTCGATCGCGGCCTGGACCCGCCCTGCTAGCGCGGCGCTGGACTCCGCGCCGGGTATGACGTCCCAGCGCTGCTCCTCCTGCATCCGCAGGCTGATCGGGTGCCCGTCGGCGACGTTCTTGCGGAAGATGCCGCCCTCCCACTCGCCCAGATGCACCTCCCGCAGGTCGGCCTCCACCTGGGGACCCAGGCCGAGCCGCGCGGCCAGCGGTGCTGCGGTCTGCGCGGTGCGCCGCAGGGTGGTCACGTAGATCGCGTCGATGCTCTCAGTTGCCAGCCGCGCGCATACCTGACGTGCCTGTACCTCACCCTCGGCCGATAGCGGCGGATCCCCGTGCCCGTCGACAAGCGCGAACGGGGTCCCGTCGATATACGCCTGCGACGCCCCGTGCCGCACGAGCAGCAGGTCCGTCGCGCCAGGCGGCACCTCGTACCGTCGCTGCCGAAATGCGGTCGGCTCCGCCTCTACTGGTGCATCCGCCACAGGTAGAAAGGTACAGATCACCCTGCAGCGGTCGCCGCGGCAGGTGCCAGCTCAGTCGCGGGACTGCGGGAGCCTGAACGAGCCCTTGCGGCCGCCGGACGACGACGGCGGCGGCACGACCGGGCCGATGTCACCGTCCGGCGCCTCGTCCAGGTCGACGATCACCGGGGCGTGATCGCTTGGCCCGGCGCCCTTGCGGGCCTGCCGGTCCACCCACGCCGCCTTGACCCGGCCTGCCACGCTGCCGGAGGCCAGGACCAGGTCAATGCGCATACCCAGGTCCTGATGGAACATCCCGGCCCGGTAATCCCAGTAGCTGAACACGCGCTGATCAGGCCAGTGATCGCGGACGACATCCTGCAGCCCGGCGGACTCCAGGCTGGCCAACGCGGCCCGCTCCGGCGCGGTGACGTGAGTCTGGCCTATGTACGCCGCGGGATCGAACACGTCGCTGTCGGTCGGCGCGATGTTCATGTCCCCGCAGACGACCGCCGCCTCCGGCCCGGACCTGACCACCTGCTCCAGTGCCGCGAGCCAGGCGAGCTTGTACCGGTAGTGGTCGGAGTCCGGCTCGCGACCGTTGGGCACGTACACCGAGTGAACGCGGATCTGGCCGCAGGTGGCCGCGACCGCGCGGGCCTCAGGCTCGGGGAAGCCCGGCTCGCCAGCGAGCCCCGCCACGACGTCGTCGAGCCCGACCTTCGACAGGATCGCCACGCCGTTCCAGCGCGGCTCCCCGTGCACGGCGACCTCGTAGCCGCGGCTCGCCAGGTCGGCGCCGAGCAACTCCCGGAAGGCGTCGTCGGCGAGCTTGGTCTCCTGCAGGCACACGACATCGGGCTGGCGCTCGTCTAGCCAGGGCAGTAGCCGCGGCACCCGCTGCTTCACTGAATTCACGTTCCAGGTAGCGATCCGCACCGCGCCTACACTAGCCGCCATCAAAGCCCGCGGCCGAGCGCGCCCGGCATGGCTGTCCATGTTGGCCGCGCCCGTCCGTCGTGATGACGATGACGCACTCTTGACCTGCGATAGATGGGAGCCCGTGATGAAGTACCTGCTGCTGGTCTGCCTGGAGGAGCTGCCTGAGCCGCCGCTGGAGACCGCGGAGGAGATCGCCAGCTGGGACGTCGAGGACGGCGCTGTCAAGCCGTGGCTGGCCGAGACCGCCGAGCAGGGCACGCGGCTGTTCGGCAGTCAGGTGAGCAAGCCCGCCAACGCCGCCACGGTCCGCGTCCGCGCGGGCGAGGTCCTCGTCAGCGACGGCCCCTACGCCGAGACCAAGGAGTGGATGGCCGGCTTCGACGTGATCGACTGTGCCGACATGACCGAGGCCGTCGAGATCGCTGCCAGGCATCCGGTCGCCCAGTTCGGAATGATCGAGGTGCGGCCGTTCCGTCCCGGCACCGGCCGCATGCGCTAAGTCGCGACGTCGGTGGCGGGCGCCGGTGCGGTCATGCGCTCGGCGACAATCCGCATTCCGTCGGCTAGGTCGTGGGCCGACAAGGCCTGCTCGGGGTCCATAAACCACTTGGCCAGGAGCCCGATGAAGAGGGCGTGCAGGATCGCGCCGGCCTTGCGCGCTGATTCGGGGTCCTGCTCGGGATCGATGCCGAGGTAGAACTCAGCGAGTCCGGCCGCGGCGAAGCCCTGAATGCTGGCCAGGAACGCCCGCAGCTCCGCGCTGCGTTGCCCCAGGCTCATGAGTTCGAGCTGCGCGGCCCAGAGGCCGCGATCCGGACCGCCGAACGACGCAAGTGTCTGGGCCATGATCGCTTCGAATCGCTGCAGCGGTCCGGCGCCGGCCGGGCCGGCCGCCACAGTGCGTTGCACCTCATCGGCCCACTCCCCGACGGACTCAAACACGGCCTGGTTCATCAGGGCGTCCTTCGAGCCGAAGTGGTAGCCGATCGCCGCCAGGCTGACGCCTGAGGCCGCCGCGATGTCGCGCGCGGTCGTGGCGGCGTAGCCCTTCTCGATCAGGCATCGTTTCGCCCCGGCGAGCAGATCCTCGCGGTTCCCCATGGCCGGCAGCCTACTCCCTTGTCTCACACTAACGTCTTGCACAAATGTCTTGCACGATCGTGTTAGACGATTGTACAGTCCTGTTTGAGGCGCAGTGCGCGCTCGCGGCCAACGAGAGGACACGACAATGACCGGCGACGCGACACCAAACGTTCAGCCGAGCGCCGGCGACCAGGCAGGAGGCAGGGAATGGACCGGGCTCGCGGTATTGCTGCTGCCGCTCTTGCTAGTCTCAATGGACGTCTCGGTGCTCTACTTCGCCGTCCCGTTCATCAGCCGGGACCTCTCGCCCACCAGCGCGCAGCAGCTCTGGATATTCGACGTCTACGGCTTCGTGCTGGCGGGCCTGCTCATCACGATGGGATCGCTCGGCGACCGCATCGGCCGACGCAGACTGCTGCTGATAGGCGCTGTCGCCTTCAGCCTGGCCTCGCTCGGCGCGGCCTACTCGCACTCGGCGGCGGAACTGATCGCGGCGCGCGCGGTCCAGGGCATTGCCGGAGCGACGCTGATGCCGTCGACCCTGGCGCTCATCCGCAACATGTTCCATGACGAGAAGCAGCGGCGGACGGCGATCGCCATCTGGACCGCGGCCACGATGAGCGGCATCGCACTCGGGCCCGTGCTGAGCGGGATCCTGCTCGATCACTTCTGGTGGGGCTCGGTCTTCCTGATCAACGTGCCATTCATGATCATGCTGCTGATCCTGGCCCCGGCGCTGGTGCCCGAGTTCCGTGCACCACAACCTGGCCGGTTTGACCTGATCAGCTCGCTGCTCTCGCTTTGCGCCGTGCTGCCGGTGATCTACGGCATGCAGGAGATCGCGGCCAGCGGCGCGGACGCAGCCCGGATCACCGCCATCACCGTCGGAGCGGCCGTCGGCACCGCCTTCGTCATCCGGCAGTCGCGGCGCGCGCACCCGATGATCGACCTGACGCTGTTCCGGAGTCGCGGCTTCACCGGGGCCGTCGCGCTCAACCTCGTGTCGATGTTTGCGGTGGTCGGCTTCGCCATCTTTGCCACCCAGTACCTGCAGTCGGTGCTCGGGATGAGCCCGCTCACCGCGGCACTGTGGTCGATGGTGCCGATGGCCGGGACAGGCGCGGCGGTCCCGCTCAGCCAGGTGCTCGTGCAGAAGATTGACCGCGCCTACGTCGCGGCTGGTGGCCTGCTCATAGCGGCGGCCGGCTACGGCATTCTCACTCAGGTGCAGGTGCACTCGCCGCTGTGGTTCACCCTCATCGGCGCCAGCGTCTACGCCGGCGGCGTGATCGGGGCCATGACGGTCGGGAACGAGCTGATCATGGGCGCGGTTCCGCCAGAGCGCGCCGGCGCCGCAGCCGCGGTGGTCGAGACTTCGTCGGAGTTCGGCGGCGCGCTCGGCATGGCCGTGCTGGGCAGCATCGGCATCGCCGTCTACCGGTCCGACCTCACGGCCAGTGCTTCTGCGCACGTGCCCGCCGCGGCGCTCGGTGCGGCTCGGAGCACGCTCGGCGGCGCTCTCGGCGTCGCGGCGGGCCTGCCCGGCAGGCTCGGGAGCGACTTGCTGGCCTCGGCGCGGAGTGCCTTCACACACGGGCTGAACGCGGCCGCGCTCGGAGCTGCCATCACGATGCTCGTGGCTGCGGCGCTATGCGCCCGGTATTTCCGCGGTGTCCAGGTCGTGCCGGACGGCCAGACGGCCGGGCAGCAGGCCGCAGCGCCGTCCGAGCTGGAGCCGAGCGGCTTGTGACGTAGATCGCGCCGCGAAGCTGGACGAAATCGTCGCGAGCGCGGCTTGTACCAGGCGAGAGGGGAGCGCACAGTGAGCAGCCTGACCATGCTGATCGTCCTCATCAGCCTGATTCACCTCGCCGCATTCGTGGTCATGATCGTGATTCGGGTCCGGCGGAACGAGGTCGAAGGCACCACGGGCGACAGGGCGCGGATGACACCATGCGCCATGTGCGGCGAGCCAGCTACCCACCGCAGGTACGACGGGCTCGACCCGGACGAGCAACGCGACCCGCATACCGGCCGGTCCTACTCCACCAACATGGCCTACTACCAGCCGCTGTGCACGGCCCACGACAGCTAGCCCCGCTGCGCATCATGGCTGGAACCCTGCCGATGCTGTATCTGCAGGGTTCCAGCCATGATGTTGCCGGGCGGCCGGCTGGCCGATGACGGACTGCCCAGCCGACCGGGAGGCAGCCTGTGGACGAGCTAGTCGACTAGTTCCTCCACAGGCTTGACACCGGCCGCGCCGCGGCGCAGTCGCCAGTACAGTGCGGCGACGTACCAAAGCAAGGCCAGCCCCGCGCCGTACAGTACGACCTTGTCGGCCGCGTGGAACGGGCCCGGCACCGACAGCACGACGATGATCAGCGCGCTGTAGACCAGGACGAAGATGATCACTGGCCATGCCCACCGGCCCAGCGAGAAAGCGCCAGGGATCGAGTCGAGCGTCCGCCGCTTGTAGGCGTATCCGGCCGTGATGAGGAAGTAGATGATGTACGGGATGATCGCGGTGGCGCCGACCAGCGTCAGGAAGGCGCTTGTCTGAAGGTAGCCGTACCAGGTCACGGCGATGTCGACCACAGCGAACACCAGCAGCGCCACGATCGGCGTCTGCGTGCTGGGGTTGACCTTCCGCAGCCAGCCGGAGAACGGCAGCATGTTGTCGCGCGCCATCGAGTACGCCAGCCTGGCCTGCGCGCCAGCGCCCACGACGAGGATCGCGAACATCGAAAAGACGACGAACGCGACGAACACCTTGACCAGCCAGGACGGCAGCCAGTAGCCGGCGATCACCAGCAGTGGCAAGGCACCACTCTTGGTCATCGCTCCGTAGAGCCCGGGCAGGCTCGGAATCGCGACCGTGAAGCCAATTAGCGCGATCATGCCGAGGACGGCAGATCCGCCGACAGCCCAGAGCACGCCGCGCGGCACGCTCTTGCGCGGGTTCACCGCGTCCTCGGACATGTCGGCTGCGAGTTCGAAGCCAACCAGCGTGAACGCCCCCATCAGGCCGGCCAGGGCGAACGCGTAGATGCCAGGGTTGTGCAGGATGGAGGTGGTGTTGGTGAGGATGCTCGCCCCGTACGGGCTCGGCTTGGTCTTCAGCGCCCAGAGCACGAAGAGCAGCACCCCGAACACGACAGTGCCGATGATCTCCGTGAACACAGCGACGTTGTTGACGCGCGCGGCGACCTGGATGCTGATGATGTTGAGGATCACTGGCAGCACCATCATGATCAGGGCTACCGCGAACACGAGCCGGGCGCTGGGGTTGGTGACGTTGAACTCGCTCAGCAGCAGCGGCGAGGCGACCGTCAGCATGATCGCGCCGCCGCCGACGGTCATGTACAGCAGTCCGGCGAAACCGACGAACCAGCCGTAGGTCGAATTCACGAGCCGGCTGCTCCACTGATAGGCGTACCCGGCGAGCGGGATCCGCGTCCCGAGCTCGGCGACGACGAGCGCGATCATCAGGTTGCCGACGCCGACGATCGGCCAGGTCCAGATCGAGGCTGGTCCCCAGTACGTCAGGCCAAAGCCGTAGTTGAGGAAGATGCCGGTGGTGATGGAAATGATGGAGAAGGCGATGGCAAACATCGAGAAGAAGCGCAGCGATCTGCGCAGCTCGGGCTTGTAGCCCGCCTTAGCCAGGATGGCCTCCTCGCCATCGCCCGCCGCCACGGCTACACCGGCTGGCCTGGCCGAGTCATCAGTGCTCATGTGATCCCTCCTTCTTGTCGTGCCTGGACGGCGGCAAAGGCCTCATCAGTCGCATCGAGGGCCTTGGCCAGGTCTGCGTCGGTCATCGCCGCAGAGATAAACCAGTTGTGTCGCGGATGCACATACAGCCCGGCCCGGATCGCGGCCGCGGCGAATGTGTTGCCGAGCTCGTGATCGCGCTCGCCGACGAAGGTGAGGTAGGGCATGGCGGCAGGCCCGGTGTAGTTGACCTCGATCCCGCGCGCGCTCGCCTGCTCGAGGATCCCGGCGCGCAGCGCGGTCCCGGTACGGTCCATTGCCTCGATGGCGCCCTCGTCGCGCATGGCGCCGATGGTGGCGATCGACGCTGCCATGGCCGCAGCCGAGAACCAGAACGACCCGGTCACGAAGATGCTCGCCGCCGCGTCCCGGAAGCTGCCCGACCCGAGGACCGCCGCCAGTGGATGCCCGTTGGCGATCGCCTTGCTCCAGGCCGACAGGTCCGGGAGCACTCCGATCGGCTCCCAGCTGGAGCCCAGGTGCAGCCGGAGGCCGCACCGGACATCGTCGAGGATCAGCGCCGCGCCCGCCTGCGTGCACAGCTCGCGCAGTCCGCGGGCAAATACAGGATCGACGAGTTCCTGGTCGTAGCCCGCATCGTGCTTGAACGGGCTAACCACGATGGCCGCCAGATCGGCTCCGGCCTCGCGCGCGGCGGCCGTCACCGACTCCAGGTCGTTGAAGGTGTAGTAGCCGAGGTTCACGCGATCCGCGCCTGTGACGCCCGTCAGCCGCGGCGTGCACCAGGGTGCCGCGCCGTGGTAGGCGCCGGTCGCGGCCAGGATTCGGGACCTGCCAGTCTGGGCCCTTGCGATCGTGCAGCAAATGGTGGTCGCGTCTGTGCCGTTCTTGGCGAACATGGCCCAGTCGGCGTGCCGCACAGTATTGACGAGCAGCTCAGCCAGCTCAACCATGACCTCGCCCGGCCCGTTCTGGCAGTCGCCCTGCTCGGCCTGTGCTCTGGCTGCCGCCTCGACGGCCGGATGCTGGTGGCCGAGCACGACCGGGCCGTAGCTGCACATCAGGTCGACGTACTCGTTCCCGTCAACGTCCCAGATGTGCGCGCCCCGGCCGCCGCGCATGAACTGCGGGTAGTCCACCGGCAGCGGGCCCGCGGACTGGTGGCCGTACATGCCGCCAGGAATCACCGCCCCGGCCCGGCGGCGCAGCAGCTCATCAGCGCTGCGCGGCCGGTGATCGCTGCTGGTCGCCGGCATCAACTGCTCTTTCATGCCACGTGCTCCCCTGTGCCTTTCGCTGCTGTTCCTGTTCCTGCTGTGCCTGCTGCCGCTGTGCCTGCTGCCGCTGTGCCTGCTGCGCCGGACAATGCCGCCGCCGCCTCGATCCGGTCCGCGGCTGGCCGGTTCGCGGTGCGCAGGAACTCCACGGCGTGCGCCAGGCTCCGCAGCCCCGCGTCGGACCCGAGCCCCGTCGCCACCAGCGAGCCACACGCAGCGCCGAGCCAGGCAGCATCGACCGCGTCACAGCCCAGCAGCAGGCCCGTGAGCATCCCAGCGTTGAATCCGTCGCCGCAGCCGGTCGTATCCACCACGGCCACCTCGATGGCCGGAATATGGGTCAGCCGGCCGCCCGCCCCGGTGACCACGCAGCCGTCGGCGCCGAGCGTCACCGCGACGCCGCCGGTGCCGAGCGCCAGCACGTCCGCTATGGCCAGGTCGAGGTCGTCGCGTCCGGTCAGCGCCCTTAGCTGGTCACCGTTCGGCCAGAACCAGTCGGCGCGGGCCAGCGCGCCCCCGATCCGGGCGAAGTCGCTTGGACCGCCTGGGTGCAGCACGTCGACGGCGACCAGTGCCCCAGCGTCCTTCGCGGTAGCGACTACCGACGCCAGGTCACTGGCGGTCAGCCCGGCCAGCGCGTCGGGGCCGCCGAGCAGCAGCGCATCGCAGTCGCGCATGCGGGCCACGTCCAGGTCCGCCAGCTCCAGCAGCCGCGTCGCGCCCGGTACGTGCCAGGCCGGCCGCTCACCGTTGGGCCGGATCGGCAGGATGGTCGCGGAGGTCTGCGCGCCAGTCTTCGCGACCAGCCCGCTGGTGTCGACGTCGTACCCGGCCAGCGCCGCCACGAGGATCTGGGCCAGCAGGTCCGCGCCGATTGCGCCATACGCGCTGACGCTGGCGCCAAGTTTCGCCAGGTCGACGGCCGTCCCGGCGCCAGTGCCAGCCGCGGTGGCTCGGATCTCGGTGAGCCGCGCGCTGCCCTGTCCGGCCGGTATCTCCTCAACGGGACGGCCGAGCACATCGACGATGTGCGGCCCGATGACGGCGACGCGCGGGGGCGTCACTGCTGGCGCCGTTCGCCATACCGGCGCCGCCTGGCCTCGGCGGACACTTCGTCGAGCTCGGCTTGGGTCAGGATCCGCGGCTGGCCGTAACTGCAGGCCAGCCGGAACACCCTGGCCAGCCACTCCAGCAAGAGCGCGCGATCGTACGCCTCGGTCAGCGTGCGGCCGTAGCAGATGGCGCCGTGGTTCTCCAGGATGGCGGCCGAGCGTCCCGCTAGCGCGGCGATCGCGGCTTCCGCCAGGCCGGCCGACCCGAACCTGGTGTAGCCCGCTACCCGGACGGGGCCGCCGAGGCCGGTGATCGCGTAGTGCACTGCCGGCAGCTCGTCGTTCGTCGTCGAGAGCGCGATGACCTCGGCCGAGTGCGTGTGCACGACGGCGGCCGCTTTCGTGGCCGCGTACACGGCCAGGTGCATGGGCAGCTCACTGGACGGGGTCTCGGACGCCTCTACTTCGTCCCCCGTCAGCGTGACGACACAGATCTCGGCCGGGACCAGCTCGCCGTACCGGATGCCGGACGGCGTGATAGCGACGAGGTCGCCGACGCGCACACTCATGTTGCCCGCCGCGCCGACGGCCAGTCCGTCCGCGATCAGGCGCCCGCAGTAGCTGACCAGGTCCTCACGAGCCGCTTGCAGCTCAGGCTTAGCATGCATTACAACGGATGTTAGACGGACGTCCGACAAAAAAACAGACTCAATTCACTGCTGACCCGAGCGGAGCACGATGCCCAAGATCGTCGACTGGGATGAGAGGCGAGACGAGATCTTGTCGGCTACCGGGCGGGTGATCGCGCGCGATGGCATTACCGGCGCGACCATCCGGGCGATCGCCAAGGAGGCGAACTGCTCGCGCGGCATACTCGGGCACTACTTCGACGACAAGGCCGACATACTCGGCTCAGCACTGGTGCATTCTCACCGCCGCGTCGGCGCCCGGATGGCGCAAGCATCGGCCGGACTGACGGGCCTGGATGCGCTGCGGGTCGTTATGCTGGAGGCCTTGCCCCTCGATGAGCGCCGGGACCTCGAGGCGCAAATCGAGATCAGCTTCTGGGGTCGGGCGCTCGGCAACGCGCGGCTGCGCGCCCTCCAGCACTCGGAGTTTGACCGGCTCTGCGCGCGGCTGCGCGGGCATCTACGAGAGGCTGTCGAGCGTGGCGAACTCGCCGACGACTGCGACCTCGACCTGGCAGTCCACCAGCTTGTCGTGCTCATCGACGGCCTGTCCGCGCAGCGCGTCCTGTACCCCGACCGGGTCACGTCGCAGCGCCAGGTCACGATGCTCGATCACCTCCTGGGCGGCTTCCGGTCGCCGGCGCACGTCGGGCTGAGGCTGACCGGGCCCGAGGCAGGTGCCGGCTCCGCTACCGGCGCGGGTTAACGTGACCGGGTGGCCAGCCGTGTAGAACGTTCCATGTCGTTCGGCGCCATCGCCGGCGACTACGACCGGGTAAGGCCCGGTCCGCCTGCCGAGGCCGTGGACTGGCTGCTGCCGGACCGGCGCGACGTGGTCGTCGACCTCGCGGCCGGCACCGGCCTGCTGAGCCGGGCGCTCACTGGCAAGGCCGGTCACGTGATCGCGGTCGAGCCGGACGACCGGATGCGGGCAGTCCTGGCTGCCCGCTCCCCCGGTGTCGAGGTCCTGGCTGGCCGCGGCGAGGCGATGCCGCTGCCGGATGCCAGCGCCGACGCCGTGCTTGTCCAGTCCGCCTGGCACTGGCTAGACCCCGACCGTGCAGCCCCTGAAGCCGCCCGCGTGCTGCGTGACGGCGGCCGGCTGGGCGTCATCTGGACACACCGGGATCCGTCCACGCCCTGGCTACGGGCGGACGAGTGGTTCCTCGGTTCCGATCAGGCCATCCAGGCCGGGAACGGGGCCGATCGCGCCGGCCTCGTCTGGGACGGCCGCCAGGTCACGCTGCCTGATCCCGGGTTGTTCGAGAATATCGAGACGGCCGCGTTCCAGTTCAGCCGCCGCATGACGCTGCCGGACCTGGTCGACTGGCTGACCACCTACAGCCGGGTGATCACGGCCAGCGACGAGGTAAAGGCCGCCGGCCGTGCCCGCGCGACGGCAGCCCTCATGGAGCAGTTCCCGGACGCCAGCGAGATCGAGGTGCCGATGCGGTCGCGGTGCTGGCGCGCCGACCGGGTGCCGCGCTGAGCCAGCTGTCGGCCGACGCAGCCCGCCTGCTCAGGTCTGCAGTGGCATCATCTCGGCCGCGAACTCGTGCACGAAACGCTCCAGGCCGGCGCTGATCGACTCCGGCGCCGCGGGCCGGACTACGAACTTGCTCAGCCCAGCCTCGATGTAGGCGGCGATCATGTGCCGGGCGTCCGACCAGGTAGCGGGCGAGAGCGTGGCTGGATCGACGCCGGGCCGGCGCCGCTCGACAGCACGCGCGAACTCCGGGGTGATCGCACCGATAGCCAGGCTGATGCCGAAGTGCTCGGGGTCCACCTCCCGGCCCGCCTCGGCCGCCGCGGCCTGGATCTGCTCGCGGGCCGCGCCCGCTTCTGCGGGCGTCAGGAAACTGCCAAGCCAGCCGTCGCCGAACCTGCCGACCCGCCGCAGCCCCTCGGGCGCGCTGCCGCCGAGCCAGACGTCCAGCGGCTTGGCCGGCAGCGGGCCGACGCTCGCGGCCTCGACGCTGAAGAACTGGCCGGAGAACGACACCTCGGGCTGCGCCAGCAGGAGCCGCAGCAGCTCCATCGACTCATCGAAGATCGCCGCCCGGCTGCCGGCGACCGGAAACGCCGCCGTCTCGGGCCGCCGCGCGGGCCGCAGCCCGAAGACCGGCAGGACCCGGCCGGGAGCCAGGCCCGCCAGTGAGGTCAGCTGCTTGGCCACGAGCACCGGATGACGGCCGGGCAGGACGGCGACGCCGGTGCCCACCTTCAGGTGACTGGACCTCGCCAGGGCGTACGCCATCCCCGTGAACGGCTCGACCAGGTCGCCGTACACGACCTCACTCAGCCAGAGCGAGTCGATGCCCGCGGCTTCCAACAGCTCGACGCCATCGGCCAGACCCTGCGGCGTCGCGGCCGGGCCCAGGCTGATTCCTATCCGTACCTTCATGGCTTCATCCGATCACATCCGCCGCCGGGAACCGAGACGCCGTTCGACAGGACGGGTGCGGTTAAGGTTCAGATCATGACGGACGTACGGATTCCAGCCGAGACAGCGGCGGCGTTCGCGCGCGACGGCGTCGCGTGCATCCGCGCTGCTCTGGACCCCGCTCAGGTCGCCGCCGCGGCGCGCGCGATCGAGACGGTGCTCGCCAGCCCCGGCCCGCTCGCCCAGGTCGCCAGCAGCAGCGACGATCCCGGCTTCTTCACGGAGGACTTCTGCCGATGGCAGCAGATACCCGAGATCGAGGAGCTCGCCCGCCACTCGCAGGTACCCGCCATCGCAGCCGCACTGATGGCGACGCCGCACGTGCGGTTCTACCACGACCACGTGCTCGTGAAGGAGGGCCGGACACGCCAGCGCACCCCGTGGCATCAGGACCAGCCCTACTACAACGTGGACGGCCGGGGCGTCAGCGCGTGGATCCCTGTCGACCCGGTGCCCGAGGCTGGCTGCCTGGAGCTGGTCGCGGGTTCCCACCGCGGTCCATGGCTGCTTCCGCGCACGTTCCTGACCAACGAGGCCCGCTGGTTCCCGGCCGGCAGCCTGGCCGAACTGCCCGACATCGAGGCTGACCGCGGCGCCTACGACATCCGGAGGTTCGAGCTCGCGCCGGGCGACGCGATCTTCTTCGATTTCCTGACGCTGCACGGCGCGCCGGGTTTCCCGTTCGACTCACGGCGCAGGGTGCTCTCTCTTCGCTACCTGTCGGCCGATGCGCGGCACGCGCCGCGCCGGTGGCGCACCTCGCCGCTCTACGAGGGGCTGGACGGCGAGCTGCCGGCGGGCGCCGAGATGGATCACCCGCTCTTCCCGGTCGTGTGGCCGGCCTGAGCCAGCCTCCGCTTGGCAGCCGGGCCTCAGCCCGGGTGCAGGGTCAGCGGACCTCTACAGCTCCCAATAGGGATCGGCCGCGCGAGCAGCCCCAGGCTGAGAATCACTCCGAATCGAGCGATTGGACAATCTCCTCCAACAAGAACTGCACTTTTGCCGCGATCGGTCGTCCCGGATAACTTCGTTCCACGAGAGCGAGACCTTCTTCAACCGTGCGGTATCCGACCTCGCGATAGAGCAGTGCGATGTCCTCCGCGTCAGTCTCCACTCTGGAGGCGAAGAGCTTCATAGCGAGCAGGTATTCGGCTGACGCCACATCCACCAGGAGACCGGGAGCTTCGAAGTACCGCACCGCATGAACATCCGGCCCCGGCAGGAAGCCCTTGACTGCGTCATTCAACCAGTCCGGATCGAGTCCCTCGCGATCGGCAACAATCGCCGCTGCCCGGCGCACGGAGTCGGTTGGCGCGAAAACGGCGTCAAGGTCCCGCGTAGCGCGCCGCGCGTCGAAGCACAACGCGATCGCCGCCCCGCCGACCAGGAAGATCTCAGCCCGCTGGCCGGCGGCATCAAGTTCAGATGCAAGCTCTTCGAACAACCGCCTGATGTCATCGGCGGACAGCGGGTCGTGAGTCATGCCCGGCTCAGGGCGCCCGCGGTGATGAAGATCCCCCTGGTGCGGAAGGACGGCGGGGACTCCTGAAGTGCGGTTGGATGCATCCCGCGTAGAGGCGTTACGAACCACCACTTGGCGGAGTATCGCCCTGGCTTGCGCGCCCAGGAGGGCAGCGGCCAATCGTCACGCCGAGCGAGGTACTCCGCCAGCGCGGCGAGCGCAGCATCCACCTCCGCCGAACTCGTCGGCGCCGGCTCGCGACTGAACCGTTGGGACGCGACCGAGGCCCCGTCTCGGGCAAGATCATGCGAGTAGTCATCCAGAAGCTGGAGGATGACGTAGCGCCAGAC
>DASXKI010000270.1:0-3980 GCA_036496945.1 Streptosporangiaceae bacterium
GCGATCGCGTAGAGCGCGCCGCGCAGCACCGCCCAGCCCACCTCGCCGAGCGCCACCTCCCCCGGCCCGATCGGCGTGGCCAGCACCGCGTCGTACAGCCTGGCGAACTTCATCCGGGCGTAGATGTTGAAGGTGGAGTCGTACATGGCCCCGTTCAGGGCGGAGACCGCGAGCAGTCCTGGCGCGACGAACTCCCGGTACGGGACGGGCTGCCCGCCGGGCCCGGCCACGGTGCCGATCAGCCCGCCGATGCCGACGCCGACCGACAGCAGGTAGAACAGCGGTTCCGCGACCCCGGAGATGAACACCAGCCACACGTGCCGGTACACCCGTCCGTGGCGCTCGATCAGCCGGAAGCTCCCCGGTCCCCACGGCAGTACCGGATATCCGGAACGGGCCCGTGTTTCACCGCTAGACATACAACCGTCTCCGGTACGTGGCGCTGCCTGCCCACAGGCCGGCCGCTGCCATGGCCGCCAGGTACCCCACGTGCGCGGCGACGCTCCAGGCGCTCAGCCCGGTGCCCAGGGACAGCCCGCGGCACAGCGCCACGGCGTGCCACAGCGGCGTCGCGTAGGCGATCGGCTGGAGCCACCCGGGCAGTCGGCTGACCGGGAAGAACGTGCCGGAGAACAGCATCATCGGGACGGCGCCGAACCGGAACACGTAGTTCATCGGGTAGTCCTTGTCCAGCGTGACCGACCAGGCGGCGACCGGGGCCGCGAACGCCAGCCCGGTGAGCGCCGCCACGGGCAGCAGCAGCGCCGCCCACGCCGAGCGGATCGTGCCGAAGGCCGCCATCACCACGATGAAGCACGCGGAGTTCATCGCGACCCGCATCGTGATGAACATCACGTGCCCGCGGTAGATGTCCGCGGGCCGCAGCTGCGTGGCCTGGGCGGCGAGGTAGATCCGGCTCCAGTGCACCGAGCTGTACACCGGGAACGAGGCGTTGCTGATCCCCGTGTTCATCGCCTGGAAGGCGAGGATCGCCGGCGCGACGAACACCACGTACGGCACCCCGCCGAGGCTCGCCGTGCCGTTCTTGTCCACCAGCGAGCCGAGGCCGTAGCCCATCGCGCCGAGGTAGAACACCGGCCCGAGGAACGACGACCAGACCGAGGACCGCCACAGCCGCCGGTAGGTGGTCAGCCAGCAGCGGAACGCGCGGCGGGACAATGCTGCCCCGGGGGGGCGACCCCCCGGGATCCCCCCGCGTATGGGGGGCTCCCCGCCCCCCATACCCCCTGGCATCAGTCCACCAGCTGGCGGCCGGTCAGGTGCAGGAACACGTCCTCGAGCGTGGAGCGGCGCACGATCTGGGTCAGCGGCTCAAGCCCGGCCCGCAGAACCCGCGACAGCGCCGCGTCGCCATCCGTCACGTAGAGGAGGATGCGGTCGGCAAGCACCTCCGTACGTTCGGAAGAAAGATCTTTGATCTTCTCAGCGGCCTGCTCGTGCAGCGCCGGGTCGAACCTCAGCTCAAGCACCTCGGGAGTGGAGTAGCGCTCGATGAGGTCGCGGGGGGCGCCTTCGGCGACGATCGTGGCGTGGTCCATGACCACGAGGCGGTCGCACAGCTGCTCGGCCTCGTCCATGTAGTGCGTGGTGAGGATGAGGGTGACGCCGCGCTGCTTGAGGCGGAACAGCCGGTCCCACACCACGTGCCTTGCCTGCGGGTCCAGGCCGGTCGTCGGCTCGTCGAGGATGAGGATGTCCGGGTCGTTGATCAGGCTCCTGGCGATCGTCAGGCGGCGCTTCATGCCGCCGGACAGCGGGTCCACCATGTCGCCGGCCCGCTCGGTGAGCTGGACGAAGTCCAGCAGCTGGGCCGTGCGCTCCCTGATGACGGCGCGCGGCAGGCCGAAGTAGCGGCCGTAGACGAGCAGGTTCTCGCGGACCGTCAGCTCGACGTCGAGGGTGTCGTCCTGGGGGACAACCCCCAATTTGGCCCTGATAGCGGCCCCGTCGCGCACGGGGTCCGCACCGAAAATGGTAAGCTCACCCTGTGTCGGCGGGGAGACACAGCCGATCATCCGCATTGTGGAGGATTTCCCGGCGCCGTTGGGGCCGAGGAATCCGAAGGCTTCGCCCTGGTACAGGTCGAAGTCGATCCCGTCCACCGCGGTGAAGCTGCCGAACCGCTTTGTAAGGCCTCGGGCGCGCACCAGTACCTCAGGCACCCGAGCGAGAATACCGGGCGTCGTGTCGGATTCCGAACGGTTTTCCGGCTCGTGCTCCGGGCAGCAGTGCTGGCAGGTAAAGTACGGAGACCAGCCGCGACAGGTGGCGCGACGGGGTACAGGCGAGAGGATTGAGCCAGTTGAGTCTGATCCGCGACACGTACATCCGGTTTCAGGTGCTGGTCCACGAGGTCGCGAAGTTCGGCATCGTGGGAGCGATCGGCTTCGTCGTCCAGCTAGGCGTGCAGAACGCGCTGTACCCGGGGCACGGGATCGGGGCAGTGACCGCGGTCGTCATCGCGTATACCGTCGCCACGGTCGTCACGTTCGTCGGGAACAGGCACTGGGCGTTCAAGCACCGCAAGGGCGGTGGCCTTGGCCAGGAGACCATGCTGTTCGTCGCGCTGAACGTGGTCGGGATCTTCATCCAGGTCGGCATCGTCTACTTCGTCGTGCACGGGCTGGGCCACGGCGACCGGCTCTCGTACAACATCGCGACGATCATCGGCATCGGCATCGGGACGATGTTCCGCCTGTTCACGTACCGCCGGTTCGTGTTCAGCACGCCGGCCGCGCCGGCCTCCGCGGAGCAGCTGGAGCCTGAGCCGTCCGGGCGCTGAGTTTCTGGTTCTTGCGGGCTTAGCAGCCCGCCTGGTCGCGAGGCACGATGGCCAGCGGCGCGGCGAGCGCGTTGTTCGCCTGGGTCCTGGTGAGATAGCCGACCGCCACCATGCGGTCGATGACGTGGGTCAGCCGGGCGCGGGCGTTGACGGGGTCGTTGATCGGGTCGTCAATGCTCGGGGCGTTGACGACGCCGGCGAGCATCGCGCCCTGGACGACGGTCAGCTCGCTCGCCGGGCGGCCGAAGTAGCCGCAACTCGCCTGCTCCAGGCCGTAGTACCCGTGGCCGTAGTAGGCGACCTCCGCGTAGAGCCGCAGGATCTGCTGCTTGCTGTAGGCGTTGTTCAGCTTGACCGCGAGGGTGACCTGCTCGAGTTCGGCGCTCAGGCTGCTCTGGGCCGGCGTGTAGAGCAGCTTGGCGAGCTGCTGCTCGAGCGTGGCGCCGCCCTGGTCCTGGCCGCCGGTGAGCTTGGCCTTGATGACGCGGCCGACGGCGAACAGGTCGATGCCTGGCTCCGAGTAGAAGCGGTGGTCTTCGGTGGCGACGAGGGGGCGGGCGAAGTTGCTCGGGACGTTCGGGCCAGGGTAGGCGATGCCATGCTGGCGGGCCTGCTGCTGCGCGAGGGTGGTGGCCTCGCCCGCCGACGGGGTGACTATGTAGAGCACGCCTGCGGCGAGGGCGAGCACAACTCCGAGCGTGACCAGGGTGATGGCGGCGCGCTTGAGGTAGCGGCGCTTGCGGCTGCGGGGCGGTCGCTGGAGGCTCGGCTGCTGCCCTGGCTGCCCGGGTTGCACTGGCTGCCCTGACTGCCGGGTGGGCTCGGGCAGCGGACGGGTGTAACCAGGGACGTCGTCCGCTGTGCTGCCGTCCGGTGCCCGCCAGACCATGTGTTTCCCCTCCGTGTGACCCCTGTGGTGTGAAACGCGCGGCGCGTGAGCTTCGTTGCCCGATGCTAACCGCGAGACCTGACTGCTCCCTGAAGGCGCGGGCCGGGCGTGTCGCCGTCGTTTTCCGGGTGGCGTCCGAGATGCGCTAAGGTAAGGGGCGCAGTCCGGGTTGCCGGGCGTGCCACGGGACGTGGCCCAGTTTGGTCTAAGGCGATAGTCTGGGGGACTATAGATCGGGAGTTCGAATCTCCCCGTCCCGACAATTGAAGTAGACGCTCGAATGTCATA
>DASXKI010000271.1:0-7855 GCA_036496945.1 Streptosporangiaceae bacterium
CTGGGCGACATCCGTCGCTACCCTCCCGGCAGCCACGCGGGCATCGTCGTGCTCCGGCTGGCTATCCAGCGCCGGCAACGGTCAACAAGGCCATCACCGACCTGGCCAGCATCACCGAGCTTGCGAGCCTCGCTCGAGCCAATTCCGTCCTGCAACGCGGACTACTGCGCATCCGTCACCCATGACCCTGGGCCTATGCGCCCATAACCGCCTAACAAGAGGACTCTTTCGGCGCGCCTCATATCGGATGTCGATCAGGAGAGCAGCGATGCAGATCCCGGAGTTCTCCGACGGTGGCGGGCGAGACCGGTAACCGCGCGCCCGAAGGTTCCGCTGGGCAGGGCTGCGGTGACCGCAGCCCCGGACTGAGGCTGCGGTCACAGGGAGGATCACTGTGCGGCGGGCGGTGTGTGGATGAGTTTCTTGTTGACGAACTCGTCGATGCCTAGCGGGCCGAGCTCGCGGCCGACACCGGATCGCTTAGTGCCGCCAAAAGGTAGCTCCGGGCCGCCGAGTTCGGCGCTATTGACCCAGGCCATCCCGACGTCGAGCCGGTCAGCGACCTCCACGGCAAGCTTCTCGTCGCTGCAGAAGACGGCTCCGCCGAGCCCGAACGCGCTGCTGTTAGCCAGCTCCACCGCTTCATCGGCGCCGGCCACCCGGTAGACCACTGCGGCCGGGCCGAACAGCTCCTCGCGGTAGGCCCGCATATCGGGGGTCACGTCCGACAGCACGGTCGCCTCCACGAATGCGCCCGGCCCGTCGATGCGATGCCCTCCGAGGTGGACCGTTGCGCCCTTGCTGACGGCGTCGTCGATCTGGGCCATCAGGTTGCGCGCCGCCTGCTCCGAGGACAGCGGCCCGTAGCTCGTCGCCGGGTCGGTCGGATCCCCGGTCACGTAGCTGGACATCGCGGCCGTGAACTCGCGCAGGAAGTCGTCGTAGACGGCATCGGCGACGATCATCCGCTTGGACGCGTTGCATGCCTGGCCGCCGTTCTCCATCCTGGCCGCTGCTGCCGTCTTGGCTACCTTTGGCAAATCGGCACCATCCAGCACGATGAACGGATCCGAGCCGCCAAGCTCCAGCACAACCTTCTTGAGGTTCTGCCCGGCCACAGCGGCCACGGCCGACCCGGCCCGCTCGCTGCCGGTCACCGACACTCCGGCGATGCGGGGGTCGGCGACCATGCTGGCGACCTGCTCATTGCTCGCGAAGATGTTGATGTAGGCGTCCGCTGGCAGCCCGGCATCGCGGAACAACTGCTCCATGGCCAGGGCTGACTCAGGGCACTGCGGCGCATGCTTGAGCACGATGGCGTTGCCGATCATCAGGTTGGGCGCTGCGAACCGGGCGACCTGGTAATACGGGTAGTTCCACGGCATGATGCCCAGCAGCGCGCCGATCGGGCTCTTGCGCACCCACGCCGTGCCCGGCAGGTTCGAGGCTAGCGGCTGGTCCTGCAGGAGCGCCGCCCCGTTGTCGGCGTAGTACTCGTAGATGGCCGCGACGAACCGCAGTTCTCCCCTGGCGGCCTTGGTGATCTTACCCATCTCCCGGGTGATGATCGCGGCCAGTTCGGTGGTGCGGTCGCGATACAGCTGGGACACCTGGCGCAGGATCGCGGCGCGCTCGTCTATCGGAGTTCGCCGCCACAAGGTATAGCCCCGTTCGGCTCTCTCCAGCACGTCACTGACTTCTGCGTCAGTCGCCGTCGGGTACTCACGTTCGACCTTCCCGGTCGCCGGGTTCACTACCTGGTACATCATCAAGCCTGCCTCCATACAACATCGGGTCCGTCCATTACACGCCTAGGCAGCGCGCCTCGTCAGGATGGTCGAGTTCGTGAATCGGGTTACGGAGCCGATATTGGTCCGCCAGATGGCGTGCCTGGAACCGGCTCTGTCAGTGACGCTCGCCAGGGCGCGGCAGGGAACAGGTCGGCGAAGTATTGAGTCTCATGCGCGACGGAGCCGCGATCGAACTCCATGATGCTGACCGAATGGGTGGGCTTGCCGTCGTAGGTGATCACGCATTCGCTGATCCACAGATTCCCGCTACCGCTGATCCGGCGGACGACAAAGTGCCGCTCCGCCGGATGGCCGCCGCGTTGCGCCTGGATCTTTGCGCGGCCGCGGAAGCGCTCGCCGGATTGCGGGTAGTCCAGGACCGCGTCGGCGGCGTAGATCTCATGCTCGACGCCGGCGTCCCCGCTCTCGGATGCAGCCCAATGCTCTTCGATCCTTGCCCGGGTCTCAGTGTCACGGTTCGTCTGAGTGTCACCCTTCATTGTCACCCTCCTCGCCTTAGTCGCCTTAGCCCGAACAGTGGCATGACGCTGGAAATCAAGCTCGGTCCGTTTGCAGCCTTACGACGACCAGGTGCGGGTACCGCGGCCGGTGCGTTCGTACCCGCTGTGGCAGGCTTGATTAGCGGTTATCGGCCGCGAGCTCAGCGGGCCAGCCGACTGGGCTACACGGGGGGAGGCGACGCCCGGTGGACCTGGGCTTCTTGCGGCGGCTTTATGACGAGATCGGGGATTACGTCTCTGTATACCTGGAGACGGACCGCATCCACGGGCAGAACTCCTCGGAGGCCATCGAGATCCGGTGGCATGACGCCAGGCGGCAGCTGGCCGACGCGGGGGCCAGGCCGGGCTCGCTTGACGCGGTCGCGGAGGTAGTCGGCGATCCGGACGAGGTGGCGCCCGGCCGGGCGATCTTCGCGCGGGACGGCGCGGTCGCCTTCACCGGGGCCCTGGACGGGCCGCCGCGGCGCGAGATCGCGAGGCTAGCGCCGCTGCCGCACCTGATGCCGCTGCTGGCGCAGCACCGCCCGCCCATCCCGCACGTGCGTGTGAGCGCCACGCGAACCGGCGGCGAGATCGTCGCCATCGGCGGCAGCGGTGATGCTTGGCGGGACTGGGTGGCTGGCAGGCAGTGGCCGGTGCACAAGGTCTCGGTGGGCGGCTGGTCGCAGGACAGATATCAGCGCAGTGCCGAGGAGACGTGGGAGGAGAACGCCAAGGACCTGGCGGCCGAGGTCATCGCCGCGGCAAACCAGGTCGGCGCCCGGCACGTCATCGTCAGCGGCGACATCCGGGCCCGCTCGATGCTGCTCGAGCACCTGCCCACTGCCCTGCGGGAGTCGGCCGCCGTGGTCGACAAGGAAGTGAGCGCCGACAGCGCAGCCATGGCCGAGGCCGCGGACCAGGCCCTGTCGGACTGGGCGGACCGCGATCGCCGGGACCGCTTCGAGTCCTGGGGGACCCACCTGGCACACGACCGCGCCGTCCAGGGCCTGGCACAGACCCTGACCGCGCTCCGCAACGGCCAGGTCTCCGACGTGTTCCTGGCCGACAACCCGCACTCCGCGGTGACCGCCTGGATCGGCCCAGGCGGCACTGACCTTGCGGCCACGCAGGAGGAGTTGCTGGTCCGCGGCGTGAGCGAGCCAGTCAGCGACCGGGCTGATGCGGCCATCGTCCGCGCCGTCGCCAGCACCGATGCCGAGCTGCACTTCCTGCCCGAAGACCTGGTGGTCACCGGCGACCCCGCTGCGTGTGGCGGCGTCGCACGCCCGCTCGACGGGATAGGCGCTACCCTCCGATTCCCGCTGGTCAGCGCCTGAGGCTAGGCAGGGCGTTCGTCGACGGGCAGCCCGACCTTGCGGATCAGCGCGCCGACGTTGGCCACGGTGGTGCGAGGGGTAAGCGCCGACACCAGATCCAGCAGCGGCTGCTCGGCCTGACGCGCCGTCAGCGTCCGTAGCAGCTGCTCGCGAGTCGCCGGGAACGCCGTCCGGTCCAGGTGACGGGCAAGCTCGCTGCGCAGCTCGATGGCCCGGAAGTCCGGTCCGTCCGGCGAGCCGGCGAACCGGGCCTCCGGCGCCCAGGTCCCCGGGTCGGGCCATTCGTCGGAATCCTGAAGATCGGGCCATTCCTCGCCATGCCCCTGGATCTCGCTGCGGTCCTGGCGCTTGATGTGGTCGTCTTCGGCTGGTCCATGCGTCGCGCTGACCTGCTCGCTCATGGGCATGCCTCGCTTAGGCAGACGGCCCGGGGCAGCTGGTCCCCAGCTGCTCCCGGCTGGCCTTTACCCTTGCCCGCTACGTGGGTAATGGAAACCTCCCGGCCTCAGGTTGCTGGCCGCAGGCCCGTCGTCTGGCCGACCTCGATCAGGTGGCCGTCAGGATCCCGGATGTAGGCCCGGATCTCCCGGCCATGGTCCTTGGGCTCGGTCAGGAACCGGGCGCCCTTGCCGGACCACTCAGCGTAGGCCTGGGCGATGTCGGCGACCCTGATGTTGAGAAACGCGCTGGCCTGGTCTGGATCGGCCGGCGGCGCGAGGGTCACGGTGGGCTTGTCGTCGGTCGGGCCGCCGCCGACGTTGAGGATCAGCCAGCTGTTGGCGATCTGCAGAATCACCGGGTCGCGTTCCAGCAGCACCGTCGCGCCGAACACCGACTGATAGAACTCACGCGACCGGTCCTGGTCGGACACCACAAGGAAGTGGGTGACAACGAAACCAGTCTGCGGGGCCGGGAACTCCGCGTCGTTCATGTGATATCTCCCTGCCTGCGCCGAGCGCTGCCGAGGCTGCCGCCAGCGCTCGTGCCGGGCACCTGCCCTCGCTCTGCCTACACTGTCCCCCGCCGGGCCCGGCGGTACCCTCGTGCACTCGTGCACTGCGTACTGCGATCTGTCAGGCCGCCGCGGTCAGCACCTCGGCGAGCACGGCGACCGCGCGCCTGAGCGCGGGCGCGTCCTCGCCGGCGTAGCTCAGCCGCAGGTATGGTCCCGGCGGCTCGCTGGGGAAGCTGGCCCGTCCGGGCGTGACCGCGAGCCCGTGCGCGGTCGCCGCCTCGCTCACGTCCGCGTCGGACACGTTCTCGGGTAGCCGCAGCCACAGGTGCATCCCGCCTGACGGGATCAGGTCGAGACGGCAGGACGGCAGCATCTCCAGGACGGCGGCGACCAGCGCGTCGCGCCGGTCCCGCAGCAGCCGCCGGACGGTGCCGAGATGGCGCGGCCAGCCGGGCGCGGTGAGCACGTCCAGCGCGATCTGCTGGAGGATCGGCGCGACGAACAGGTCGTCGCTGATCCGGCCCCGGCGCAGCCGGGCCAGGATCGGCCCGCGCGCGATCAGGCCGGACACCCGCAGGCCGGCCGCGATCGGCTTGGAGACCGACCGCAGGTAGATGACGTGCCCGTTGTCGTCGTGGCTGACCAGCGGCGGGGGCGATGGCGTGCCGAGATCGAAGTCCCGCATCCAGTCGTCCTCAAGCAGGAACGCGCCCGCTCGCGCCGCGGCCGCCAGCACGGGCTCGCGCCGGTCCGGCGCCAGGACCGAGCCGGCCGGATTGGCGTAGCGGGGCTGGAGGTAGGCGAGCCGTGCGCCGGTCCTGGCGAACGCGTCAGCGAGCGCGTCCGGCAGGACGCCGTGCGCGTCGCCGGGCACCGGGACCAGCCGCAGTCCGGCAGCACGCGCGGCAGCGAGTGCGCCCACATACGTCGGCGACTCGACGATCAGCGGATCGCCTGGCGCGCAGAGGTGACGACAGACCGCCGATAGTGAGGCCTGACCGCCGGAGGCGATGAGGACGTTCGCCGCTGTCAGGCCCTCGCCTGCCTCGGCCGCGAGGTAGCTTCGCAACTCCGGCAGCCCCTGTGGCGGCACTCTGGTCCAGGCCTGCGGCCGCCGCGCCGCGCGTGACGCCGCCGCCGCGAGCAGGCCGAGCGGCTGCAATCGCTCGTCTGGGAACCCGCTGGCCAGGCCGATGGCATCCGGCGGCAGCGGGTCAACGAGGCGCTCCAGATCAGGTCCGAGCCCCGCCCGGCTGCCGAGCGCGAGCGTCTGCCAGGACAGGTCGGCCGCGGGCCGCGCCGGGCGCCGCGGCAGCGTGAACGTGCCGCTGCCTGGCTTGGTGATCAGTAGCCCTCGGCGCGCTAGGTCGGCCAGCATCCGCTGCACCGTGGCGGGGCTGAGCCGGTAGCGCTGCTGGAGCTCACGGTAGGACGGGAGCTTGCTGTCTGGTGGCAAGGAGCCGATCAGGGCCTCGATGCTGGCAACCGCGGAACTATCGCCACTACCGTCACTCATGACCATCAATAGAAGCACTTCCCTGGCGTCAGGGGAAGCGTCGCTAGCGGTACCCGCGACACCGGGCTGCCGGATCAGGCGCCCGAGGTTATGGTGGCTGCATGCCCGACCGCAAGGAGACCATCGAGGTCGCTGGCCGCGCGGTGACGATCTCCAACCCGGACAAGGTCTATTTCCCGCGTAGCGGGCACACGAAGCTGGACCTAGTCCGGTACTACCTCAGCGTGGCCGACGGCGCCCTGGTCGGAGTGCGCGGCCGGCCCATGGTGCTCAAGCGGTTCGTCCACGGCGCCGAGGGCGAGGCGTTCTTCCAGAAGCGCGCCCCGGCTAACCGGCCGGACTGGCTGGACACCGTCGTGCTGAGCTTCCCGTCCGGGCGGACGGCGGAGGAGATCGTCGTGTCCGACGCCGCCGGGCTGGCCTGGGTCGCCAACCTCGGCTGCATCGACCTGAACCCGCACCCCATCCGCGGTGACGACCTCGACCATCCGGATGAACTGCGCGTGGACCTCGACCCCGTTCCCGGCATTGAATGGTCGCAGATCATCGACGTCGCGCTCGTCGCGCGGGAGGTGCTCAGCGACGTCGGGCTGACCGGCTGGCCGAAGACGTCCGGATCACGCGGGATGCACGTCTACGCCAGGATCGAGCCGCGCTGGAGCTTCCCGCAGGTACGGGCTGCCGCGGTGGCGCTGGCCCGGGAGATCGAGCGGCGCGCGCCGATGCAGGCCACCTCACGCTGGTGGAAGGAAGAGCGGCACGGCGTTTTCGTCGACTACAACCAGAATGCCAAGGACCGGACCGTCGCCTCGGCCTACTCGGTCCGGCCGACGCCGGACGCCAGGGTGTCGGCGCCGCTGTGGTGGGACGAAGTGCCGGGCTGCGATCCGGCCGCGTTTACGATCGACACGATGCCGCAGCGGTATGCCGAGATCGGCGATCCCGGGGCTGGCATCGACGAGGCCGTCGGGTCACTCGACAAGCTGCTTGAGCTAGCCGAAGCGGACAAGGCAGCTGGCCTGCCGGACGCACCCTGGCCGCCGCACTTCGAGAAGCAGGCGGGCGAGGCGGCGCGGGTTCAGCCGTCCAAGCGACGCGCGAGCCCTCAGGCTGACACAGTTGCCCTGGCCGACAAGGCGCCCCCGGCCGACACAGTGCCCCCGGCCGCGCCCGGCAAGGCGGCCGGGCCGACCGGCCGCCGGCGGTCGACCATGCCGCTCATCGAGATCGCGCGCGCCGCCAGCAAGGCCGAGGCGATGGACGGCCTGGAACGCTGGAAGCAGCGGCATCCGGCGGCGGCGGCGCTGCTCGAACCGGCCGACATCCTGGTCGACTCCATGCGCGGCCGCTCATCGACCTGGACCAGAATCCGCCTGAACCTCCGGCACATCCCCGAAGCGGACCGGCCGGCGCAGGAACCGCTCGAGGTGGACTACGACCCCTGGCAGGGCGTCACCGGGCAAGCTTGACCAGGAACTCAAGCTCGCCGCCCCTCATGCCACCGCCGGGATCAGCTCCGATAGCAGCTCCAAGTGGTCCAGGTCGCTCAGGTCGAGTACCTGGAGGTACATCCGCGTCGCGCCGACGCCGGCGAACTCGGCGATCCTGGCAGCGATCTCGTCCGGGGTCCCGGCAAGCCCGTTCTTGCGTAGCTCGTCAGGATCCCGGCCGATTGCGCCCGCCCGCCTGGCCAGCTCGTCGGCAGTCCGGCCGCAGCACACCACCTGGGCAGCGGACAACCGCATCGTGGTCTC
>DASXKI010000272.1:0-14717 GCA_036496945.1 Streptosporangiaceae bacterium
CCGGGATCGACGTTTACGTCAAGGAGCCGTGCACGGACAGCCCGCTGTTCGGCTTCGACAACGTCGTCGCCACCCCGCACCTCGGCGCGAGCACCAACGAGGCGCAGGAGAAGGCGGGCACGCAGGTCGCCAGGTCGGTTCGGCTGGCGCTGGATGGCGAGTTCGTCCCCGACGCGGTGAACGTCCAGGGTGGCCCCGTGCACGAGGACCTGCGGCCGTGGCTGCCACTCGGCGAGAAGCTCGGCCGGATCCTCGCTGCGCTCGCCGGCGGTGCGACGGCGTCGGTCGCCGTCGAGGCCAGGGGCGAGATCGCCGGGCTCGACGTGAGCGTCCTGGAGCTGGCGGCGATGAAGGGTCTCTTCGGTGGCGTCACCGAGGAGCCGGTTACCTACGTCAACGCGCCGCTGGTGGCCAAGGAGCGCGGCGTGAAAGTCAGCCTCAGCACTGACAAGGTCAGCCAGGACTGGCGCAACCTGCTGACTGTCCGCAGCACCGCCCCGGACGGGCAGCTGATCTCGGTCAGTGGCACCTTGTCCGGATTGCGCCAGACCGAGCACCTAGTCGAGGTCAATGGCCTGGACGCCGAGATCGCCCCGGCCGACCACATGATCTTCCTCGGCTACTCCGACCGGCCGGGCGTCGTCGGCGCCGTCGGCCAGGTCCTCGGCAGCCACGAGATCAACATCGCCGGCATGCAGGTCTGCCGCCATGCCCAGGGCGGCGACGCGCTGATGGTGCTCTCGGTTGATTCCGCGGTGCACGCCGACCTGCTCAGCGAGATCGCCGCCGCCGTCGGCGCAGGCCTGGCCAGGGTCGTTGACCTGGACGAGGCCTGACCGGCTCCGTAAGGCCGCCGCGGTCGCCGGGCACCCCGTTCCTTCCTGAGGTGCCGATCCTCTTTCCGCCACGACCCCGCCTGGTGGCTTCTTGCCACGTGGCAGTAACCGCCCAGTAAGGTACTTCAATGGCAGCACGAAGCATCCGGCTCGCGGTGATCGGCGGCGACGGCATCGGCCCGGAGGTCGTAGCCGAGGCCATCAAGGTGCTGCGGGCCGTGGGCACCCTGGCTATCGAGCCGACGAGCTATGACCTGGGTTCGAAGCGCTTCAACCGGACTGGCGAGGTGCTGCCTGACTCGGTACTCGGCGAGCTCGCCGCGCACGACGCCATCATGCTCGGTGCCGTGGGGGATCCCAGCGTGCCGAGCGGGCTGCTGGAGCGCGGCCTGCTGCTGCGCCTGCGGTTCGAGTTCGATCAGTACGTCAACCTGCGGCCGGTCCGGCTGTATCCGGGGGTTGCCTCGCCGCTGGAAAACGTCCGGTCGGAGTCGGTGGACATGCTCGTCGTCCGGGAAGGCACCGAGGGCCCCTTCGTCGAGGCCGGCGGGATCATGCGCAAGGGCACGCCCGCCGAGGTGGCTACGCAGGAAAGCATCAACACTGCCTTCGGTGTCAGCCGCGTTGCCCGGTACGCCCTGCAGCGGGCGGCCGAGCGGCCCCGCCGGCGGCTGACGCTGGTGCACAAGAGCAACGTGCTTGCCTACGCCGGTGACCTCTGGCGCCGGACCGTCACCGAGGTTGCCGCCGACTTCCCTGGCGTCACCACCGAGTACTGCCACATGGATGCCGCGGCGGTCTACTTCCTGACCAAGCCTGAGCGCTTCGACGTGATCCTCACAGACAACATGTTTGGCGACATCCTCACCTCCATCGGAGCTGCCGTCGCAGGCGGCATCGGGCTGGCGGCGAGCGCCAGCATCAATCCCGAGCGGACCTCGCCGAGCACGTTCGAGCCGGTCCACGGCAGCGCGCCGGACCTCGCCGGGAAGCAGAAGGCAGACCCGACCGCGATGATCCTGTCCGCGGCGATGCTGTGCGAGCACCTGGGTCTGTCGGCCGAGGCAGCGAGGATCGAGCAGGCCGTATCGGACGACCTCCTGGAGCGCCAGGGCGCCTGGTCGCCGCGTTCGACCCTGGAGATCGGCGATGACATCGCCGAGCGGGTCGCCAGCTAGCCTAGGCGTGACGGGCGGGGCAATGGCGCCGGGCCCGGACCAGGGAGGCTCGATGAGCGCAGGTGCGAGGGACGGGATTACCTTCGCGATCCATCCGTCGGCCGCGCCGGTCCCCGGGCCGCGGCGCGCGGAGTTGCTGACGAGGCCGGCCTTCGGCCAGATCTTCACCGACCACATGGTGACGATCGAGTGGGACGAGGGTGTCGGCTGGCATGACGCGCAGTTGCGGCCATACGGCCCGTTCAGCATGGATCCGGCTAGTGCCGTCTTCCACTACGCCCAGGAGATCTTCGAGGGCCTGAAGGCCTACCGTCAGGTCGGCGGCGCCGTCGTGATGTTCCGGCCGACGGCGAACGCGGCCAGGTTCAACCGGTCGGCGGCGCGGATGGGCATGCCCGAATTGCCCGAGGACGCGTTCGTCCAGGCGCTCGAGCTGCTGGTCACCCAGGACCGGGACTGGGTGCCCGGCGCCGATGCGCCCGGCGGCGAGGAGAGCCTGTACCTGCGGCCGTTCATGATCGCCACGCACGTCGGCCTCAACGTCAGCAAGCCGTCGACGTCCTTCACGTTCGCGGTCATCGCCTCGCCCGCGGGCACGTACTTCGCCGGCGGGGTGCAGCCAGTCTCGGTCTGGCTCGCCGACTCCTACACGAGGGCAGCGCCCGGCGGCACGGGCGCGGCCAAGACCGGGGGCAACTACGCAGGCGCCTTCGCGGGCCAGCTGGAGGCGCTGGCGCACGGCTGCGAGCAGGTGGTCTGGCTCGACGCGACCGAGCACCAGTGGGTCGAGGAAATGGGCGGCATGAACCTGTTCTTCGTCCACGGCTCCGGGCCGGACGCCCGGATCATGACACCCGCCCTGACCGGGACGCTGCTCCCCGGCATCACCAGGGACTCGCTGCTGACCCTGGCTCCCGATCTCGGGATACCCGCGGAGGAGGGCGCGATCTCGGTCGCGCAGTGGCAAGCAGGCTGCGATTCGGGCCAGATCACCGAGGTGTTCGCCTGCGGCACCGCCGCGGTGATCACCCCAGTCGGCGCTGTCCATGGCGTAGCAGGCGGCTGGACCATCGGCGGCGGCGAGCCCGGTCCGGTCACGATGCGGCTGCGGGAACAGCTGCTGGGGATCCAGTTCGGGCAGCTGCCTGACCCGTACGGCTGGGTCCACAAGGTCGCCTAATCTCGCCCGGATCGAAGCCTCGGGTCGCGGCATCGCTTGGCGCGACAACCAGTAGAAAACGGGCGCCCGCGTTGCGCCTAGTGCATATATGCGCGATATGAGTTTTTTGTGGCAGCCGCGCTGTCCCGCCTCGAACGTCATGGTTGTGACAGCCATGAGGCTGTTTCAGCACCACGGTCCCAACCATGACGTTCGATTCCGGTCAGAGCGGCTATCGGCCGTCCATTGAGGTACTGGCGCCGGGTTAGCGCGCAGAGTGCGCGGGGTGCAGCGCGCTCATGGCGTGCACGAGCAGGCCCAGTCCGAACTCGAAGTCGCCGTCCGGGTCCTGGGTGCCGAGCTCCGCGCTCAACTCCGTCAGCTGCGGGAACTCGGCCGGCCGCAAGTGCGGGCGACGTGGCTCGGCGGCCTCACTGTCGCCGTCGGGCAGACCCGCTACGACGCCGACCTCGCGCAGCAGCGAGCCCATGATGTAGGCGACGAACGCGCGCACGATCCGCACGGCATCCTGGCCGCCGAACCCGGCCTCCCGGAGGGTGGCGAGTGCATTTTCCACCGGCCGAACCATGCTGGCCGACGACGGCGGCCTGCTGACCAGGACCATCGTGCAACGCGGGTTGGCCCTGGCGATCTGGCGGAATGCCCTGGCCTGCGCCCGGACCTGCTCCTGCCAGTCCGCCGCGGGCACGGACGTAATTTCAATGCCGGACACGACAGCGTCGGCCACGCCGTCTAGCAACGCCGATCTGGACGGCACGTGGTTGTAGAGCGACATCACGCCGCATCCGAGCTCGGTTGCCAGCCGCCGCATCGAGACGGCCTCGACCCCGTCTCGCTCGATCAGCTCCATCGCCGCGGTGACGATGCCCTTGCGCGTTAGCTGCATACCGTGAACGTACAACGTACGTCCGACACCGCCGCGGCGACGGGCGCCGGGGATGCGAAGATGGGCGCAGCCGCGAGGAAAGGATCACTGCATGGACGACAAGGACATCCTGCGCCACATCGATGACCTCATCAAGACCGAGCGCGACCTGCGCGCCCTGCTTGCCTCCGGCGAGCTGTCCACCGACCAGGAGCATGAGCAACTCCGGGCGACGGAAGAAGAGCTTGACCAGTACTGGGACCTGCTACGCCAGCGCCGGGCCCGGCGCGAGTTCGGCGAAGACCCGGGCGGGTCCGCGCCACGGCCGATCCCCGAGGTCGAGGGCTACATGCAGTAGGCAGGCGGGTAGAGCCGGAATCACCACAGTAGCCATCACCACGGGCAGGAGCGGGCATGCGCATCGCGAGGTTCGCCGTCAACGACGAGGTCAAGTTCGGCATCGTCGACGGCGGCATATCAGCGTCGGGCGAGAACGGGACCGGTGAGGCGAGCGGCCAGGAGCAGGCTGACCTGAGGGTCGCGGAGATCGCGGGCCACCCGTTCGGGCCGAGCGCGGGCGAGGCGACGCTGACCGGCGCGACGTATCTGCTGGCTGATGTGCGACTGCTGGCCCCGGTGCTGCCCAGCAAGGTGGTTGCCATCGGCAAGAACTACCTGGAGCACGCGCGGGAGACGGGCTCCGAGCCGCCCGCGGAGCCGCTGATCTTCCTGAAGCCGTCGACGGCCGTAGTCGGGCCCGGTGACACGATCGTCCGGCCCGTTCAGCTGTCTCAGCGGGTCGACTACGAGGGTGAGCTAGCGATCGTCTTCGGCCGGCTGTGCCGGGACGTCCCGGCGGCCAGGGTGCCGGAGGTGATCTTCGGCTATGCCTGCGCGAACGACGTAACGGCGCGAGATCTTCAGGCCAAGGATGGCCAGTGGGCGAGAGCGAAAGGATTTGATACGTTCTGCCCGCTTGGGCCGTGGATCGAGACCGGTCTCGATCCTGGCGACGTGCGGCTCACCACCACGGTGAACGGCGAGTTGAAACAGGACTCGCGGACGTCGCTGCTGATCCACGACATCACGACGCTAGTCACCTACGTGACCTCGGTCATGACGATGCTGCCCGGTGATGTGATCCTCACCGGCACACCCGAGGGCATCGGCCCGCTCGTAGCCGGCGACAGCGTCTCGGTCTCCGTCGAGGGCATCGGCGCGCTCACCAACCGGGTCGTCGACGGCGACTGACTGCGCGCAGCCGGGCAGCTACCTGCGCCGGCCTAGCCGTCCTGGCGTGACCGCATCGACTCCAGGAAGCTGCTGACTTTCGCGGCCCCGGTGAATGCCTTGCCCGCAAGCTGGATGGCTGCCTTGACCGGGGCCGGGACCTCGAACTCATCGAGCAGGCCGCCAGTTTCCTGGTCGACGCGCGTTCCGGCCGGGGTGTCGATCGTGAAGTCCCCAGGGCTGCGCACTGGCGGGACCGTGACGCCCGACAACTCGTAGAGGAGGCCCAGCGCGCCCACTGGCGCTCCTGTCAGGCGCAGCAAGATGCCGAGTTCGGCATCGATGACAGCCTCTGCCGGCGGCATGCTCACACCTTCCGAATAGTGCGGCCGTATCAGCACCAGGAAGCCGCGACGGCCGGCCCATGTCACCTCCGCGCCACCAGCGAGCCGCCAGTCGAGCAGCCATGCCGGATCAGCCAGCTGTGCTAGCTCGGCTGGCAATGGGCTGGCCGGGCCGACGGACACGTGATCCGGGTAGACCCGCCACCGCCGTCGCCCATCCGACGCGACCGTCGTGCTCTTGCGCTGCCTCCTGCCGTCCAGGTGCTCTATTCGATAGCGATCCGGAAGGCCGGCCTTGACTGCCTCCCGGCGCTGCCAGGACGTCTCGCTGATCGCGTCGGCCAGCCGGCCGAGGCCGGGCAGCCGGTTACGGCTCGCGGTCGCTGAAAGGGCCCTCGCCCCTACCGTGCCGTCGAGCCAGGTTCGCAGTTCGCCATCAAAGTCGGTCTTGCGCAGGCCAGCCTCATACAGCAGCGTCACGATCTGGGCGCTGACCGGCTCGTCCTGACTCGGTTGGCCATCCTCTCCGGCGTCGGCGGATGCGGGATAATCCACGGTCCAGGCTGGCTTTCCTTGAGCCGACGGCGTCCTGTGCGGCCCGTAACGGATGGCGAAGCTGAGTGCTGTTGCACCCAGGTCGACGGCGTTCTTCGCTGCCTGCCAGCCGGGTCCGGAAAATGGCGATTCGTGGCCGGAGTCGGCGGACTCGGGATAGTCCGGGGCCTCGAACTGGCCTGGGTCGCTCGCCTCTGGCGGAGCGATGGTGATGCTGGTGACTTCCTGGCGGCTGACGGTCTGGCCTTCGAAGCGCCGCTCGCACCGCAGCAGGATCCCGAGGTCGGAGTCGACCAGAGCGTCGATCTGGTCGACGAACTCATCGCCTGGCGGGATGCGGCGATGCGCCGCCGGTAGGCCCGTGGGGAATCGAGCCGGCCCAGCCTCAGTGCGCCCGACGGGCCTGGGTCTAGCCAGCACTCGCACAGCCTGGCGGTCAGCGACGATCTCCGTGCCCGCTAGCTCGAGCGCGAACCGGGCGGGCAGCCAGGCGGGGCGCAGCAGCTCAGACCACGACGGCTGGGCTAGCGCTGCGAATTGCGCGATCGTTGGCGAGCCGGGATGGTCCTCGCCCTCTTCGTCGGCCGCTGCCCAGCGGCCATAGCGGTCGAATCTGAGGGCGGATGCGGACCCGCCGCGGTAGCTGGTTTCCTGCCGGAACCGGCCGCCCGGCGCGAGGAGGAGCCGGATAGAGCTGGGGCCGGCGCTCTGCCTGGCCTGCCAGCGCTCGCGTGTCTCGTCGTCCGGGTAGCCTGCGCCGCCAGGCCGGTGCGCGCGTCCGCGCTCGATCATCTGGCTGCGCAGCTGGTAGTCGCAGAAGTCAGTGATCTCGGCGGCGAGGCTGAGCTTGGTCCAGTCAGCGCGGTACAGAAGCTCGATCAGCTCAGCTAGGGCGCCCGGCGGGTGATCATTGGCTGCTGTCACGCGGCGAGTCTATGGCGAGCGAATTGTCCCGGAAAGCGAGACGCGCTCACCACGAGGCAGACCTTGGCACCCGCGATCCGGCGTGGTCGGCGGCTAGCGGTAGCGGGTGCGCGAGCCCGCGGTGGGTATCGCTTTGGCCGGGTAGCCTAGGTCGGCTACACTGCACAGGCGCCTCGGGTGATCCGAAGGCGCGCTCCCATGGGGTATGGGGTAATTGGCAGCCCGACGGGTTCTGGCCCCGTTAGTCTAGGTTCGAGTCCTGGTACCCCAGCGACGATGCGCAAGCGAAAGCGCGGCTGCCCCGACGGGCAGCCGCGCTCGTTGCTTTCGGGGCTTGCTTTCGGGGCAGGCCGAGCGCGCGGAGAGCTAGCTCCGGCGGCGGGACCGGCCGCGCTCGAGGCCGGTAACGCGGAGAATCAGCAGCACCACAATGGCTCCGATGATGGAGCCAATGACGCCGACGGTGCGGAAGTGGTGAGTCTCGATTTGGTGGAACTCGACCAGCTCCCAGAGGAATCCGCCGACGAACGAGCCGACGATTCCGAGCAGGATAGTGCCGAGCAGGCCGATATTGTCCCGGCCGGGCACGAGCAGGCGCGCGATCAGGCCGACGACGAGGCCGACGACGATGAGTACAACAATGAATGCGAACATGCGCCCGCAGGTACCACGATATCGGCGGACCATGCATGCAGGTCCAGTTCTGCTGCTGGGGGCCTCGGTGCCTGGTTTGGCGCCGGCCGGCGCGGTGCGCTAACCTGATGGCCCGGCAGGCGGTTCGAACAGGACCGCGCGAATGCCGGTTTTCCGTGCGGTAGCCAGTCACCTGTCGGGTGAGCAGGGCCGCTGCGGGAGCAGCGAAAGTACCTGGCCCCGTCGTCTAGCGGCCCAGGACGCCGCCCTCTCAAGGCGGTAGCGCCGGTTCAAATCCGGTCGGGGCTACTCAGATAGCAGCAAGTCACGGGCTTGATCACCGGAAGGTAGATCGGGCCCTTGATCATTTCTACGGCAAAACGTGCGCTGACCTGGCTATACGCCACGTTGTACCACAGTGGCGCCACAATGGCTTGCGATGACGCCATCGTGGTGCCATACTGGTGCCATGGACCTGGAACCTTACGTGGCGATGCTTCGCCAGGAGTTCGCCGTGGCCGCCGAATCGCAGGGCGACGATGCCCGCGCCATCGCCGAGCGACTGGCGGCGCCGCTCGAATCCTCAGCGCGGCTCGCCCTGCTGGAGGCTCTGTCGGCTGCTGCGGACGAGATCACCCGGGACCTCGCTCCCGGCTCCGTGTACGTGCGGCTGCGCGGGCGTGACCCGAACTTCGTGGTGACGCCGCCGCCGGCCGAGCCGTTCACCGAGCCCGCGCAATCGCCGCCAGCCAGCGTCGCATTGCCCGCCGTTCCGGGTGGCGACGACGGCGTGATGGCACGGATCAACTTCCGTCTCGCCGAGCACCTCAAAGGCCGCATCGAGCAGGCGGCCGAGCGGTCCGGTGTCTCGGTCAACAGCTGGCTGGTCCGGGCAGCCGCGGCGGCTTTGGAGCCCGACGATCTCGGCGCCGCTCGCCCGCTGCGGGCCGGCCGAGGCAGCCAGCACTACACCGGCTGGGTCCGGTAAGCCGGCCCAGCATCCCCGGTCCAAGCAGCTACCACTCGTCCCGGTCAGCGGGACGCCATCGTGCTCAACTGGAGGCCCTGCCATGCCCGTTTTCGATACCCCAGAACCGATCGCCGCCAAGGTCGAACTCGTCGTTGGCGATCTCCTGATCACCGCGACCGATCGCGCCGACACCGTTGTCCACGTGCAGCCGAGCGACGCCTCTCACGAACCGGACGTTCGCGCCGCCGAGCAGACCCGGGTCGACCTCACCGCCGCCGGACTGCTGGTGAAGGCACCGAAGCAACGCAGTCTCAGCATGTTCGGCAGACCAGGGTCGATCGACGTGACCATCGAGTTGCCGGCCGGCTCCAGCCTGCAGGCCGAAGCTGCCGTCGCAGCCGTTCGCTCCACCGGCCGCCTAGGCGAGTGCCGGGTCAAGACCGCGACCGGCAGCGTCGAGCTCGACCAGGCCGGCCCTCTCGACGTCAGCACCGGCGCGGGCGCTATCAGCGCCGTGCGAGTGACCGGAACCGCCGAGGTCACCACAGCGTCGGGCCGGGTGCGACTCGACACGATCGACGGGGCAGCGGTGATCAAGAACTCCAACGGAGACACCTGGGTCGGCGACATCACTGGTGACCTCCGCATCAATGCCAGCAACGGAAGCATCTCGGTTGACCATCCGGGCGCCGACGTGACCGCCACCACCGCCAATGGCAATGTGCGGGTCGGCGCGCTGGTCCGCGGCCAGGCGTCCCTCAAGACAGCGATGGGCGGGATCGAGATCGGCATTCAGTCCGGCACAGCGGCCCGGATCGACGCCCACACCCGGATGGGCACCGTGCGCAACGAGATGGACGCCGCCGCCAGCCCCGAGCCCGCCGACGAGATCGCTGAGGTCAGCGCTCGCACGAGCCTCGGCGACATCGTGATCCGGCGCGCCTGACACATGGCTACGACTGACACATGGCTACGACTGACACATGGCACGGATGCCCCATTGGCTACGGAGGTAACGATGACCAGTCCGCAGGGTTCCCGCACGGCCGGAGCCGCCAGTCCCGCAGCGGCTGGCCCCGTCCGGGCCGCTATCGCGGCCACCGGCCTGCGCAAGTCCTTCGGCGATCAGGTCGTACTGGACGGCATTGACCTGACTGTGCCGACCGGGACGATCTTCGCGCTGCTCGGTCCCAACGGCGCGGGCAAGACGACCGCGGTACACATCATGTCCACGCTCATCCCCGCAGACAGCGGCGACATCCAGGTCGCCGGGCGCGACCTGGCGAAAGATCCGGACGCGGTCCGCGCCGCGATCGGCGTCACTGGCCAGTTCTCCGCCGTGGACAACCTGCTGACCGGCGAGGAGAACCTGGTGCTGATGGCTGATCTCCGTCATCTGGGCCGAGCCGCTGGCCGGCGCAGGGCAGCCGCCCTGCTGCGCCGGTTCGACCTCGTCGATGCCGCGGCGAAGTCCGCCGCAACTTACTCCGGCGGCATGCGACGCCGGCTCGACCTGGCGATGACACTCATCGGGGACCCGCAGGTGATCTTCCTCGATGAGCCCACGACGGGGCTGGACCCGCGCAGCCGGCGGACCATGTGGCAGATCATCCGCGATCTCGCCGCCACCGGCGTGACGATTTTCCTCACCACCCAGTACCTGGACGAGGCTGACGAACTGGCTGACCAGATCGCAGTACTCGACCACGGACGGATCGTCGCAGCCGGGACGGCGGCGGAACTCAAGCGGCGCGTCCCGGGCGGGCACATCGAACTGCACATGGCGTCCTCCGAGGAGTTGGCGGCAGCCGCGCGCGCGGTTGCCGCCATGGCTCGTGACGACGATGCGCTCTCGCTGCAAGTGCCCAGCGACGGGAGTGTTCAGTCCCTGCGCGAACTGCTCGACGCTCTGGACAGCGCGTCGGTCCAGGTACAGCGGCTGTCGATTCACACGCCCGACCTGGACGACGTTTTCTTTGCCCTCACCGGCCAGCCGGACTCGCAGAAAGCAGGTGCCCGATGACCGCGCTGAGCTATGCCGTCAGCGACTCCGCGACGATGCTGCGCCGCAACTTGCGGCACATGCTGCGTTATCCCGCGATGACCGCGATGCTCCTCGGCGTGCCGGCCATCCTTCTGCTGATCTTCGTCTACGTCTTTGGCGGCACGCTCGGAGCCGGGCTGGGCCACGTCTCGGATAGCCGCGCCGCCTACATCCGGTACGTCACGCCTGGCATTCTGCTGCTGACGGTGGCCTCTGCGGCCCAGGCGACTTCGGTCTCGGTTGCGATGGACATGACCACCGGCATCATCGCCCGCTTCCGCACCATGCCCATCTCGCGTGCATGCGTGCTGACAGGTCATGTGCTGGGCAGCGTGATCCAGTCGCTGCTCGGGGTCACGATCGTGACCGGGCTCGCGCTCCTCGTTGGCTTCCGCTCGGCTGCGAGCCCGCTGGCCTGGCTCGGCGTCATCGGGTTGCTCACCCTCGCGACCTTCGCGCTGACCTGGCTGTCGGTAGTGTTCGGCCTGACAGCCAAGACCGTCGAAGGTGCCAGTAACAGCCCGATGTTCCTGCTGCTGCTGCCGTTCCTGGGCAGCGGTTTCGTGCCGACCAGCACGCTGCCGGCCGGGCTGCGCTGGTTCGCCGAGTACCAGCCGTTCACGCCGATCACCCAGGCCGTGCGTGCGCTGCTCACCGGCGGGGCGGTCGGCAGCAGCGCGATCATCGCAGTCGCCTGGGGCGCGGGTGTTGCGCTGGGCGCTTACCTGTGGGCCACGCGGCTCTACCGGGTCCGCCCGTTGCCGGTCAGGTAACGCACCCCGCCGGGCACCGGTGGTTCCAGCCTGATCGCTGCGGGCGGCCGGTGCCCGATGCCGTGCCTGGCGCCGGGCGTGGCCGAGAGTGGCCCGCCTACGGCCCGAAGCTTTGCTCGGCCTGCCGTGCGTCAGAACCCGGCGTCGGAGCGGGTTCGGCGCCCGCGATCGGGGAACACATGATCGATCACAGCGAACGTCGTCCCGGAGTCACAGATGAGCTGAACGCGCTGCTGCTGGCCGTCCTGAGCGATTCTGATCATTCGAGACCTACAAGGTGGCTATTGCGTTTGCCGTCTAGGGATCGGGCTAATGATGTCTAAGCGTTTTGCTTACGCCATTGACAAGCGATATTTGCCGTTGTTGCTGCCGTTCGGGCTGCGAGTTTCAAGAGACGGCGTCACGCTCACCGACGATGGCTCCCTCCTGGCGACCTTCGGCTTCTTCAAGATGAGGACGCCGTTGGCCAACGTCACCGAGGCGCACGTCACTCGGAACTACCGCTGGTGGACCGCGTTCGGCGTTCGTGGATCGATGGTCGACGACGGGCTGAGCTTTGGAACGAACCACGAGGCGGGGGTGTGCATCCACTTCGCGGAGAAAGTGCCATCACCGCTACGCCGAAGTGGCCACTCGGCGCTGACCGTGACGGTGGCTGACCTCGACGGATTGATCAACGCATTGGGAGCCGACCACGGTCAATCACCCGGTGGCCTCCTTTCATGAGCGGGCCGGTTAACAGTTCGGTTCACGTCCTCCGCAAGCTCGGCAGCGCGGGACGTTTCCAGCATGGAGGTCGCCGCGCAGCTACACCGGTGATCCTGGTGCGAGCAAGCCTCGACCAAGGACGCCGCCGCCGTGGCCGTGTGCCGCGGCCCTGACCGGGACCTCTGCTCGCACATCGCACGCGGTCGTTGCGCGCTAGCTGGACATCGTCTGCCTTGTGTAGCCAACGGACGCACTGACGATCGGCGCCCTGCAGACTGCCAGCCCGGCTGAGGTGAGCGCGCGGCGAAGGCCCGGCCGCAGCGGGCTAGTCCAGCTTGACGCCGCGCACTGGCTTCCCAGCATCCGCTGGCCCTGACAATCTGAGCCATTCGGCGCGCAAGCCCCGTGCATTTGCACTAATATCGTGGGTTTGTCGCGTGGCCCCAGCCACGATCATCCAGCTTAGGAGATGACAAGTTCTATGCGCCGAGCGTTGGCTACGGCAGCCGCTCTGATCGCAACCATAATGTTCTGTGTCTCTGCCGGCACCGCTTCCGCGGGCACTGCTTCAGTCGCCGCCCCGTCCACGGGCACTGCTTCAGTCGCCGCCGCGTCCGTCGATGCGGCAGCCGTTGGAGCTCAGACCGGCTCAAGCAGCGGCAATAAGATTTCCCGGTTCAACGTTGGCGCGACTCACTCACCCGAGCTTGAGCGACAGCTCGCTGGCCATCCGGTACCTGCTTCAGTCGCGGGCCCGGTTTCAGTCTCAGGCCCAGCCTCACTCGCCGCCCCGGCCGTAGTGCGGCCCCAGTCGGCTGCGCTCGCCACGGCCTCGTCGATCGTCCAGGGCATCGACGTGGCGTCGTTCCAGCACCCGAACGGCGTAGCCATCAACTGGACCCAGGTGGCACAGGCTGGGTACAAGTTCGCGTTCATCAAGGCGTCCGAGGGCAGTTACTACACCAATCCCTATTACCCCGCCGACGCCAACGGAGCCAGGAGCGCCGGGATGTTCGCCGCGCCGTACGCGTTCGCGATCCCTAACGACTCCGGCGGCACGGCGCAGGTGCAGGCGGACGACGCGCTCGTTCAAGCGAGCAAGGCCGCACCCGGGCTGACGCTCCCGCTGATCCTTGACATCGAGTACGACCCGTACGCCAGGCCGGTGTCCCAGGGCGGCGACGGCACTAAAGGGTGGTGCTACGGGCTAACTCAGCCGGCGATGGTCGCCTGGATCTCGGCGTTCGTCACCGAGGCCCAGCTGAAAACAGGGCAGCTCCCCGTCATCTACAGCACGCAGGGCTGGTGGGACACCTGCACTGGCGACAGCGCGGCTTTCACCGCAGATCCACTCTGGATCGCGAGCTACGCCAGCACGCCGGCGATGCCCGGGGCCTGGGCCGGCAACTGGACCTACTGGCAGTACACCAATGCGGCGACGGTGCCCGGGGTCCAAGCCAAAACGGATGCAAGCTGGCTGAGGGCACCCGGTAACCAGAGCGACCAGACAGGGAGCCAGATCAGCCGGCCGCTCCATGTGCTCGCTGGCGGTGGGGCTGTCACGTTCAGCGCACCCACGCTACCGACGGGGCTCCAGATTGACGCAAGCACCGGCGTGGTGACGGGTCAGCTGCCAGGGTCTGCGGCCACGTTCCCGGTTTCTATGACTACATCGGCCGCAGGCGGCCCGAGCTTTACCCAGAGCTTCACGTGGGACGTTCACGGCACGGTCTCACTCGGCGCGCTGAGTAGCCGGACGGGCTCGGTCGGCAGCCCGGTCCGGTATCAGGTAGCGGCGGCGGACGGGCTGCCCGGCTGTACGCTCCAGTTCTCCGCTTCGGGCCTGCCGAGCGGTCTGACGATGACCGACTGCGGACTGATCTCCGGCTGGCCTTCGACCAGCGGCCGGTACACCGTCCACGTTCAGGTGACCGACAGCTCGGGCACTGCGCTGGCGACAGGCTCGTTCGTGTGGACGATCGCGAGGGCCAGCGGGCATGGGCCGGCCGGGCACATCCGGCTGAGCCGGGACGGCAAGTGCCTCGCGGCTCTGTCGGCGACGGACATCGCCATCGAGCCGTGTAGCACGGCGGGCAACCAGCACTGGACGATCGCCGCCGACGGCACCGTCCGCGTCAGCGGGTCGTGCCTGACGGCAAAGGCAGCTGGGGCGCTCGCCATCACGGCGTGCAACGGTACGCAGCGCTGGCAGCTTGGCACGAACGCGATGCTGAGGTATCTCAGTGCCGGTAAGTGCCTCTCGGACACCGGTGCCAGGAACGGCGCTCGGGCCGTCGCGGCGCTCTGCCGGGTCACGTGGTCGAGCCAACGGTGGACCCTCCCAGCCGGGCCGCTTACCTCGGGGATCCCTGGGTACTGCGCGAGCAACCAGCGCGTTGTCGGGCAGCGGTTCGGCGCCGTCACGTTGCGCCCCTGCAACGGCACATCCGGGCAGGCGTGGACTGTCGAGCCAGACG
>DASXKI010000273.1:0-8376 GCA_036496945.1 Streptosporangiaceae bacterium
TGATCTGGGATGGCACCGAGGAGCCGGTCACCTTCCTGCGGACATGAGCGACGGCGCCAGCCAGGATGTGGCGGGCGCCGCCGGCCCCGTTCCTGATCTGATTGGCCTTGTATGTCAGGCCTCGACAGGTGCCGCCTCACCTGGCACAACCAGGGTCTCTTCCCGCTTGCTCTCGCCCTGGATCCGGAAGAAGAGCCAGTACAGCAGGGCCGCCAGCGTGAACCCGACCTCGAAGGTGAGGTCGCCGAAGGCCGGGTGGTGCTTGGGCACCAGGCCCTTGTAGTCGGTCTGGTTGGCAAACAGCCAGATCGAGACGCCGATCGCGATCGCCATGGCGGCGAACCCGGCCCACGGGTTGTGCTTGCGGTCGAACAGGAAGCCGGCCACGTGCTTGCCCCGGCGCAGCAACTGGTCGGCGAAGAACACGCCGAGCCACGGCCCGATCCAGTACGCGATGACCAGCAGGAAGTTGTTGTACTTGGTGCCCGCGTCGCTGAGGCCGGACAGCGCGACGAAGAACCCGGCGACGCCGAAGACGACGGCCACGATGGCGCGGCGCAGCGTCAGCGGCAGCTTGATGCCGAGAGCCAGGAAGGACATCGAGCCGGAGTACACGTTCAGCGCGTTCGCGCACACCGCGCCGAGCGCGATCGCTAGCAAGGTGACGTCGGCGATCCCGGTCGGCAGGTGGCTGACGAATCCCGCGGTCGGGTTGCTGTTGTACTTGCCGACGTCCGTGATGGTCGCCGCGGCGGCGCCGACGACCTCGAGCACCACGCAGGAGATGAATACGCCAAAGCCTGCCCACAGGCCGGTTGCCCTCCGGTTGGTGTCCTTGGGCAGGTACCGCGTGTAGTCGCTGGCGTACGGGTTCCAGCCGGCGGCGTACCCGAACGCCGCACCGAACGTGATCAGCCAGCCGCCCAGCCGGCCACCGTCCGGCGCCGCGATGTGCGCCCCGGGATGCGACTTCGACAGGATGACAACCGAGGCGATCAGGAAGACCACGACCAGGACCGGGAACGCCCACCGCTCGAACGCGTGCACCAGGTTGTGCCCGAAGAACGCGATCGCGAGCTGAACGACCACGATGATCACCAGGCAGAGCTTGGTGTTCCAGTTCAGCAGCGCGTTCAGCGCGAAGGCGCCGCTGACGCTGTTGACCGCGAACCAGCCGACGCCGGCGACGAGCGCGTTGATGCCCGCCGGCAGGATGTTGCCGAGCCGCCCGAAGCTGATCCGCGACAGCACCATCTGCGGCACCCCGAACAGCGGACCGCGCGCGGCGAGAGCGCCCATCGACAGCGAGCCAAGCGCGGTGCCGAGGACGATCGCGAGCGTCGCCAGCCAGAACGACTGACCGAAGAACCAGACCCCGATGATGCCGACAAAGATCGTGGCGAACTCCATGTTGGGCGAGACCCACGTCCAGAGCTGCTGGAGTGGCTTGCCGTGCCGTTCGCTCAGCGGGATGTACTCGGCCCCGCCAGGCTCGATCGTCGCTATCTTGTCGCCATATGTGCCTTCACGAACATCGGCCTCGATCACCGCGGTGCCGCCCGCTGTTGTGGTCTCGGTCACTTCCTGTACACCCCTCAGGTACGCGCGCGCGCCGCGAAGACAGCTGCGCTGGCTGCCGGAATGATCAAACAACGAGATGGGCCACGGTCCTGCCGATCCGCCATTACCACCCATACCGGAGCAGCAGAGAACTACCCGGGGCTAAGTGTGGCCCACATTTATTTCCAACATGTGACGCGCGCGGCGTGATTCCCGTGCGTGACCGGGCCGGCCGGCCGGGCATACTGCGATGCCGCCGAGGTCCTGGCGCTGCCGCCAGCACAGGCCAGCCCAGCGCAGGCCAGCTGAGAAGCCGCTTATCTACACAGCCTCCGAGATCTCCTCGGCGAGCGGCTCGGCCCCGGCTCGCAGCAGCCCGAAGACCACGCCATCGGTCAGCGCCTCCCATGAGGCGGTCACGATGTCGTCGGACACGCCGACTGTCGTCCACTCACCGTCGGCGTCGGCCGAGGTCAGCATGACCCGGGTAACCGCGCTGGTGGCGGCCCGGCCGTCCAGGATGCGGACCTTGTAGTCGACCAGGTGGATGCCCGCCAGCTCCGGATAGACCTCGGCCAGCCCGCGCCGCAGCGCCTGGTCGAGGGCGTGTACCGGTCCCACGCCCTCGCCGACCGCGACCACCCTGTCGGTCACTTCGTGACCGCCAAGCCGCAGCCGCACGATCGCCTCGCTGCGATCAGCGATGTGCTCGCCGGGGGGACCACCACGCTCGATGACGACACGGTAGCCCTCAAGCTCAAACCACGTTGGCAGCACGCCAGCGCTCTTGCGCACGAGCAGCTCGAACGAGGCATCGGCCGCCTCGAACGCGTAGCCGCGGTGCTCGGCCTCCTTGACCTGGTCGAGCACCCGGCCGGCCAGGGCCGGGTTGTCCGATAGGTCGATCCCGAGCTCGGCCGCCTTGGCGACGACGTTGCTGCGCCCGGCCAGCTCGCTGACCAGCACCTGGGCCTTGTTGCCGACGGTGCCGGGGTCGACGTGCGAGTAGGCGTCCGGCCGCCTGGCGATGGCCGAGGCGTGCAGCCCTGCTTTCGTGGCGAACGCCGAGGAGCCGACGTAGGGCTGCCTGGCCTCGAACGGCAGGTTCGCGACCTCGGCGATCGTCCGCGCGGTCGTGGCCAGCGCCGTGAGCCTGCCCGGTGGCAGCAGCTCATGGCCGCGCTTGAGCTCCAGGTCCGCGATGACGGAGAACAGGTCGGCGTTGCCGCACCGCTCGCCGTACCCGTTGGCCGCGCCCTGCACGTGCAGGCTGCCGGCCGCCACCGCGACCACCGAGTTGGCGACGGCGCAGGCCGCGTCGTTGTGGAAGTGCACGCCGATGGCCGTGCGCGACCTGTCCGCGACCTCCGCGACGATGCGGGCCACGTCATCGGGCAGGGTGCCGCCGTTGGTGTCGCAGAGCACCAGGGTGTCGGCGCCAGCGTCCGCGGCCGCGGCCAGCACGTCCAGCGCGTAGCCACGGTCGGCGAAGTAGCCGTCGAAGAAGTGCTCGGCGTCGAACACCACGCGGCGCCCGGCCGCGGCCATGTAGGCGATCGAGTCGGCGACCATGGCGAGGTTCTCCGCCCTGGTCGTGCGCAGCGCCTCGTCGACGTGCAGCGTCCAGGCCTTGCCGACCAGCGTGACGATCGGCGTCTCGGCGTCCAGCAGCGCGCGCAGGCTCGCGTCGTCCTCGACCTTGCGGCCGGGCAGCCGTGTCGCACCGAACGCTGCCAGCGTCGCGTGGCTGAAATCGATCTTCTTGGCCCGCTCGAAGAACTCGGCGTCCTTCGGGTTAGATCCGGGCCAGCCGCCCTCGATCACGTCGACGCCAAGCCCGTCCAGCGCGGCCGCCACGCGCAGCTTGTCGGCGACCGTCAGGTCAAGGCCGACCTGCTGCGAGCCGTCCCGCAGGGTCGTGTCGTAGATCTCAACCTTCGGTGTCGGCATCGTCATCACGTCCCCCCAACCTGACCGGCCTGAGCTACCTGACCGCGCTGACCTAGCTGAGCTAGCTGACTGAGCAGGGCCTTCTCCCACTCCCCCGTGCTCGCTGGCGCGCCCGCGGCCAGCACCGCGTTCACGGCCGCGTCCAGGTCCGCCGCCGCCGCGTCCTCGCCGAGGTGCGAGAGCATCAGCCCGGCCGACAGCACGGCGCCGGCCGGATTGGCCAGGCCCTTGCCCGCGATGTCCGGCGCCGAGCCGTGCACCGGCTCGAAGATCGACGGCCCGGTGCGATCCGGGTTGAGGTTGCCACTCGGCGCGTAGCCAAGACCGCCGGTAAGCGCCGCGCCGAGGTCGGAGATGATGTCGCCAAATAGGTTGTCGGTGACAATCACGTCGAACCTGCCGGGGTCGTCGACCATCCACAGGCACGCCGCGTCGACGTGCGCGTAGCTGAGCTGCACGCCCTCCGCCGCGGCGACTTCGGTGGCGATGCGTTGCCAGAGGTCGCCCGCGTGCGTGAGGACGTTGGTCTTGTGCACCAGCGTGAGCCGGCCGGACCGCCGCGCCGCGAGCTTCGCCGCGTACTGGACGCACCGCCGCACGCCAGCCCAGGTGTTGAGCGACTCCTCGGTGGCCGTCTCGAAGTCAGTGCCCCGGTGCACGGTGCCGCCAGCGCCCGCGTACAAGCCCTCGGTGTTCTCCCGGACGATGACGAAGTCGAGGTCCTCCAGCCGGTGCTTGCCCACCGCGCCGCCGACGCCCGCGCGCAGCTTGGACGGCCGCAGGTTGACGTAGAGGTCAAGCTCGAACCGCAGCCGCAGCAGCAGCCCGCGCTCCAGCACGCCCGGCGGCACCTCTGGCGTGCCCACCGCGCCGAGCAGGATGGCGTCGGACTTGCGCAGGTCAGCCAGCACCGCGTCGGGCAGCACCTCGCCTGTCGCCAGGTAGTGCTTGCCACCGAGCTCGCACCTGCGCCAGTCGATGGCGAAGCCGTGCCTGGCGCCGACCGCGTTGACGCACTCACGTGCGACCTCGGTGACCTCGGGACCCACGCCGTCGCCCGGCAGGTGCGTGACGACGTGGGTGCGCTTCCCGAGCTCGCCGCCGTCTGCGGCTACATCGCCCGCCGATAGGTCGCCCATTACTCGTCCATCTCGTTCGCGGCCGCGTTGAGCCAGCTCATCATCTTGCGCAGCGGCTTGCCCACCTGCTCGACCTGAGCGGTCTTGGCCTCGGCGCGCAGCCTCTCGAAGTTCGGCCGGCCAGCGTCGTCCTCGGCCACCCACTCGCGGGCGAACTCGCCGGACTGGATGTCGGCCAGGAGCTTGGCCATCGCGTCCTTGCTGGCCTGCCCGATCACGCGCGGCCCGCGGGTCAGGTCGCCGTACTCGGCCGTGTCGCTGACCGAGTAGCGCATCCAGCTCTCGCCGCCCTCGTACATTAGGTCGACGATGAGCTTGAGCTCGTGCAGGCACTCGAAGTAGGCGACCTCCGGCTGGTAGCCGGCGTTCACGAGCGTCTCGAAGCCCGCGTTCACCAGCGCGGTCACGCCGCCACAGAGCACGGCCTGCTCGCCGAACAGGTCGCTCTCGGTCTCCTCCTGGAACGTGGTGACCAGGGCGCCTGCCTTCGTCCCGCCGATCGCGGCCGCGTACGACTTGGCCAGGTCCCAGGCCTTGCCGGTGGCATCCTGTGCTACGGCCACTAGCACCGGTGTGCCGTGGCCCTCCTCGTACTGGCGGCGGACCAGGTGGCCGGGTGCCTTCGGCGCCACCATCGCGACGTCGACGGTGTCCGGCGCCGTGATGTAGCCGAAGTGGATGTTGAAGCCGTGCGCGAAGAACAGGGCGTCGCCCGGCTTCAGGTGCGGCGCGATCGCCTCGGTGTAGAGCTTGCGCTGCGTCGTGTCCGGGGTCAGCACCATGATCACGTCCGCCCAGGCGCTGGCCTGCTCCGGCGTCGTCACCTCGAGCCCGGCGGCCTCAGCGCGCTTGCGGGACCGGGAGCCCTCAGGCAGGCCGACCCGCACATCGCAGCCGGAGTCGCGCAGGCTGAGCGCGTGCGCGTGGCCCTGCGAGCCGTAGCCGAGCACGGCGATCTTGCGGGACTGAATCAGGCCGAGATCTGCGTCGCTGTCGTAGTACACGGTGGCCATGTCGGAAAACGTCCTCTCGTAAAAGATTGAAATTGCTGGGAACGGGGTGTCAGGCAGCTGACTCGGCTTGATCGGTCACTGCCGTCAGTGCCGGTCCGCCATCGGTGATGACGCCGGCGCCGCGGGCGAGCCCGATGCGGCCCGTGCGCACGAGCTCGCACGTGCCGTAGCTGTCGAGCATGGCGAGCAGCGCGTCGAGCTTGGCAGGGCTGCTGACCGCCTCAAGCACAAGCGTGGTGGGGCCCATGTCGACGACGCTGGCGCCGAAGACGCTGGCGACCTCCAGTAGCTGGCCGCGCAGCGCTGGATCGGCCCGCACCTTGATCAGTGCCAGCTCGCGCTCGACAGCCGAGCCGTCGTGCAGCTCGACCACCTTCAGGACCCGGACCAGCTTGTCGAGCTGGGCCTTGACCTGCTCGACCGGCGTCGTGGCACCGTCGACCACGATCGTGATCCGGCTGACTCGCTCGTCGTGGGTCGGCCCGACAGCGAGTGAGGCAATGTTGAACGCCCGCCGGGAGAACAGGCCCGCGACGTGCGACAGCACGCCGGGCTTGTTTTCCACCAGGACCGACAGCGTGTGCGTGCTCATCGGGTCATCCCTTCACTTCTCGGCGCATCGCGGCGCGCTGCTCGTCCTCGCTGAACTCCGGGCCTAGCACGATGTCGTCGTTCGGCTTGCCGGCCGGCACCATCGGGAAGACGCCCTCCCGGTCGTGCGTCCTGAAGTCCACCACCACCGGCACGTCGCTCGGCGCGAGAGCCTTGTCGAGCACCGCGTCCACCTCGTCGGCCCGGTCGCAGCGCAGCCCGACGCAGCCGTAGGCCTCGGCGAGCTTCACGTAGTCCGGGATGTCCGTGCCGAGCTCCACCGAGGAGTAGCGCTCGTCGTAGAACAGCTCCTGCCACTGGCGCACCATGCCAAGGAAGCCGTTGTTGAAGATCAGGACCTTGATCGGGATCCTCTCGATCGCGCAGGTGGCCAGCTCCTGCGCGGTCATCTGGAAGCAGCCGTCGCCATCGATCGCGACGACCAGCTCGCCGGGGCGGCCCACCTGAGCACCCATCGCGGCCGGGACCGCGAAGCCCATGGTTCCCGCTCCGCCGGAGTTGATCCAGCTGCGCGGCTTGGTGAAGGAGTAGTGCTGGGATGCGTGCATCTGGTGCTGACCGACGCCGGCCACCACGATCGCATTGCCGCCGGTCAGTGCCGACAGCCGCTCGGTCACGTACTGCGGCTTCAGCGGGCCGTCCGGGTCCTGCGTGTAGCGCAGCGGGAACTGGAACTTCCAGCCATCCAGCGTGGCCAGCCACGTGCTGGTGTCGGGGTGCGCGCCGCGGGCCAGCTCAGCCGCGACCGCGTCCGCCAGTCGGCCCATCGTCAGCCGCAGGTCGCCGGCGATCGCGATGTCCGGCCGCCGGTTCTTCCCGATCTCGGCCGGGTCGATGTCGGCGTGCACGATCCGGGCACGGGGCGCGAATGCCGCCAGCTGGCCGGTAACCCGGTCATCGAACCGCGCGCCAAGCGCGACGACGAGGTCGGCCTCCTGCAGCGCGGCCACCGCGGGGTACGTGCCGTGCATGCCCGGCATGCCGAGAGCCAGCGGGTGCTTGTCGGGGAACGCGCCACGGGCCATCAGCGTCGTGGTGACCGGCGCCTGCGCGAGCTCGGCCAGCCGGAGCAGGTCGCCATGGGAGTCGGATTTGATCACGCCGCCGCCGACGTACAGGACGGGCCGGCGCGCCTGCAGCAGCATCACGGCCGCCGCCTCGATCGCTGCCTGGTCCGGTGGCCCGGGCAGCCGGTAGCCCGGCAGATCCATGGCGGGCGGCCACTCACCCTCTGCCAGTCGCCATGGCCCGCTGGCCTGCTGGATGTCCTTCGGCACGTCGATCAGGACTGGGCCCGGACGGCCGGTGGTGGCGATGTGAAACGCCTCGGCGACCGCGGCCGGAATCCGCTCGACACTGGTCACCAGTTCGTTGTGCTTGGTGATCGGCAGGGTGATCCCGGTGATGTCGGCTTCCTGGAATGCATCCGTGCCGATCATGCTCGTCCCGACCTGGCCGGTGATCGCGACCATCGGCACCGAGTCCATGTAAGCGTCGGAGAGCGCGGTGACCAGATTCGTCGCGCCGGGCCCGCTCGTCGCCATGCAGACGCCCGGCCGTCCCGTCGCCCAGGCGTAGCCCTCAGCCGCGTGCCCGGCGCCCTGCTCGTGCCGGACAAGTACATGCCGGAGCGAGGAGGACAGCAGCGGGTCGTAGGTCGGCAGGATCGTCCCGCCAGGCAGGCCGAATACCACCTCGACGCCTTGCTGCTCAAGACTGCGGACGAGTGCCTGGGCTCCGGTGAGCTCTTGCACGGGAGGCTCCTAATTTGCTTGGTAGTCCAACAAAAAACCTCCCTGCCGTGTGGCAAAGAGGTTGTAGCGCGACGCCCGTACGGGCTTCGCGCTACGTGATAATAAGTACGAGGTGCCTGAGATGCTGACTCAGGTAGCGGTGACTCACGACTAGTACCTGCCCGACAGTTGATCGCTGATTAGTCCAGTCTACAGTAGCGCACTTAGCCCGGACTCGCCTCGCTGACCTCAAGGTTCGGCATCCAGGTCGGGCGAGTCGACTCGTAGGCCTCGATTGAGGTGTCATGGCGCAAGGTCAGCGCCACGTCGTCGAGGCCCTCCAGCAGCCGCCACTGCGCAAAGTCAGCG
>DASXKI010000274.1:0-22739 GCA_036496945.1 Streptosporangiaceae bacterium
AGGGGATGTCCGCATCGGCGGCGGCCCGTCCACCATCCGCGAGTTCCTGGCCGCCGGCCTGATCGACTACCTGCACATCGTCGTGGTGCCGATCGTGCTTGGCCGCGGGGAGCGGCTCTGGGACAGTCTGGAGGCGCTCGAAGACCGCTTCCAGATCGAGGCCGTAACCAGCCCCAGCGGCGTCACCCACGTCACCCTCAGCCGCCGGTAACAGCCGGGCACGGCAGGCAGCGCGCGCGCCAAAGCCGTTCAGCACCTCATGCCGTTTGCAGCGTCGCCATCCGAATGATCCGGCGATACTGCATACTTATCCACGATCGCTGACGTTGTGAACGTCCGGATCTGCCGCTGCTGGCGAGGCAAGCAGGCGATCTTGCCGAGCACCATCCGTGTTAGTGGCTCGTGCTTCCTATTGACTCCCGGCGTCCAAGTTGTCAGTACGGCTGTCCCAGTGGTCGTAATACGCTCGCTTGCCGACGATCTTGGCCAGCAGCCATAGCGGTGGCAGCACGATGTCCTGAACCCAGACAGGAGGAGAGGTAGGCCGGCTCTCGTGACGGAAGTGCCAGAACGTCGCGCCCAGTTGCAATGGGTTCCTGGGGGCGCCGCGAGCCGTGCACCTGAAGTCAGCGGCCAGGCCGGCCAGCGCCTCGTGCCATTGCCTGGCCTGAAATGCGGGACGCAGTTCGACGGTTCCTCGCACGTCGATCTGTATGGCTACGTGCTGATGACCGAGCCTCAGCCGGCAGCCTAGCTGGCGAGTGCGCTCGTCAGGATCCTGATGGGCAGGCCAGGCGATGCGGCCGTAGCGGCGACTACCACCGCCGTCGTGATGGTGCTAGCCGATGTCACCCCGCAGCGTGCATGGGAGCAGCCGGTCCTGCGCTTCGCCGACACCGTCATCGGGGGGATCGTCGGCGTCGCCGCGGTCTGGCTCGGCCGCCTGGCGCTCCGCCAGCCCGGCGACTAGGACGCAGGCGTGGGCCATGCGGCTCGGCGCTCGCAGGCGGCTGCTAAGTGAGGCTCGCGCATATAAGCAGCTCAGGGACGTTATTCCCGGCTTGGGTAATAGTGACAAGTCCCATAGCTGGCCTCAGAAGGATGCTCGCCACCCGTTCGGTCAGTTGTATGTGCGGTAGAGCTCACCCCCCCGAGTCCACACCGAGTCACGCCCAAGACTGCTAGTCGCGCACGCCGCGAAGCGCTGAGGGCGGACGCAGGAGGCCCCCCTCCCATGAAGATCTCCCAGATCGCTGCTGCCAAGCTCGTACCCGCAACCTTGGCTGGCGTCGTGCTGACGGCGATGCCGTTCGCCCATGCGGCCCCCGCCCCCGCCCGTGCCCGCGTCGCGACGCACGTCGCGGCGGCCACTGCTGCCAAGCCCGCCACCACTGCCAAGCCCGCCGCTGCTGCCAAGCCGGCCCGGCCACACGTCCGGGCCGCTGCGCAGAAGGCGGCCAGTGCCACGGCGAACCGCGCGGCCGGCACCAGGCAAGCTGCGAGCAACAGGGCGCCGGCCCCCGCGCAGACTCAGCCGGTCACGGTCAGCCAGCCGCTGACAGCGGGCATGTCCTCATTCGAGCAGTGCGTGGCCTGGCGCGAGAGCGGCGACAACCCGACAGCATCCTCGGCCGGGCTGTTCGGCATCCTTCCCGTCACCTGGGCGTCACTCGGCTTCTCCGGCACAGCCGGGCAGGCGTCTGTTGCCCAGCAGAAGGCGGCGTTCAGCCTCCTGTACGCGCAGGACGGCACCTCGCCCTGGGCGCCGTACGACGGCTGCTAGCCCGCCACACGGCACCCGCCCTGGCGATCCGCTGCGGAATCCGCCAGGGCCGGGTGATCCGGCCACTGTCGCCGGGCTAAGCGTCCGCGACGAGCCCCGCGTCTGCGACGAGCTGCGCGTGCCAGCCGAGCTCAGCCGCTCACCGGGCCGAGCGTGAGCCGCAGCGCCGGGCCGGCCCGGTGACGGCCGGTGAGCAGGCCCGTCAGCCGGTCCCGGTCGACGTGCTCGGCGATCAGGTCGGCCAGCCGGTCGAGCTGCGCGTCCCTGATGGCCTCGAAGCAGACGTCCTGCGCGCCGGTGAATCCGCGTCCGGCGACCCGGGCTACGTAGCTGAGATACTCCCGCCGGAAGCTGTCGTTCTCTAGCAGGCCATGCCAGACCGTCCCGGCCACGGCCTCGACCCGGCATCCCTCGTCGGCGAAGAACGGCTCGCCGCCGTCCCGGCTGAGCACGCCGTGGTGGATCTCGTACCCGTCGACCACCACCCCGTCAGCCAGCGTCCGCGATGGCCGGGCCAGGATCTTCTTCCGCCCGAACGTGGTCTGGACCGGCAGGAGGCCCATGCCTGGCACCTGGCCAGCGCCGCTCTCGACGTCGTCGTCGATCACGGTGCCGAGCATCTGATAGCCGCCGCAGATTCCGAGTACCGGCAGGCCGCGGGCCACATGCCGCCTGATCGCTTCGTCAATGCCGCGATCCCGCAGCCACGCCAGATCGCTGACGGTCGCCCGCGTGCCAGGCAGCACGATGAGGTCCGCGTCCGCGAGCTCGGCCGCCTGTCGCGCGAAGCGCACGATGACGCCTGGCTCGCATGCCAGCGCGTCCGCGTCGGTGTGGTTGCTCATCCGGGGCAGCGCGACGACGGTGACGCGCAGCACGTCGGCGCCCAGCGGCGGTCCGCCCGAGCGCAGCAGCGCCCAGTCGATCGAGTCCTCGGCGTCGACGCCGATGCCGTCAGCGAAGGGCAGTACCCCGAAGGTCGGACGGCCGGTGAGCTGCTCGAGCATGTCCAGCCCTGGTTTCAACAGGCCGACGTCACCGCGGAACTTGTTCACCAGGAAGCCGGCGATGAGCTCCTGATCGGCGAGGTCGAGCACGGCCAGCGTGCCGACGAACGAGGCGAACACGCCGCCCCGGTCGATGTCGCCAACCAGTAGCGTCGGCACTCCGACCGCACGGGCGAAGCCCATGTTGACGATGTCGCTATCGCGGAGGTTGATCTCGGCGGGGCTGCCCGCGCCCTCGCAGATCACCATCTCGAAGCGTGCGGCCAGGTCCCGGTAGGCCCCGACCACGATGTCGAGGAGCCGGCCCCGATGCCCGCCGGTCCAGTAGCCGGCCGCGTCCGTCTCCGCGACGGCCTCGCCGAGGACGATGAGCTGGCTGTTGGTGTCACTGCCGGGCTTCAGCAGGATGGGGTTCATCGTCGCTATCGGCTCGATGCCGCAAGCGCGCGCCTGCGCCGCCTGAGCTCGGCCGATCTCCCCGCCGCCGCGTGTGACGAACGAGTTGAGTGACATGTTCTGGGCCTTGAAGGGCGCCACCGAGAAGCCCTGGCGCGCCAGCCACCGGCATATCCCGGCGGTAACTACCGATTTGCCCGCATCTGAGGAGGTCCCCGCTATCAGCACTGATCCCACTCGCCGCACACTAGGTCACGTCGGCCGGCCGTCAACCGGTCGGCCCCCCGCCCGCTCGGACACCTTCCCGGCACGTTGTAGGAGTTGGGCGCGCTTTCGCGCCCAATTTTGTACGTATTCGTCCACGCCAAACTCCTACAATGTCCGATTCGCCGTGCCGAAGTCCTACAACGTCGCCACCGTGGCGGCGGAGGAGGAGCGTGGGTTCCAGCAGAGGCGAAGTCAGGAACGCGTCCCGGCACGGAGCGCGAGCAGGGCGACATGCAGGGACAGGCGGGACTCGGCTGGCTCGAGGTCCACGCCGAGCACATCCTCGATCTGCCGGATCCGCTCGTACATGGTCGGCCGCGCCAGGTGGGCGTTTTTGGCGGCCTCCGCCTTGTTGCCGCCCGCCGCCAGGTAGGCGGTCAGTGCCGCCATGAGCTGAGTGCCGGCCGAGTCGTCGTGGACGAGGAGCGGGCCCAGCTCACGCTCGGCGAACGCCTGGAGCCGGGGATCGTCCCGGAGCAGGTGCAGCAGTCCGCGCAGCCGCAGGTCCGGCAGCCGGTAAAAGGGCTGGCGCGCGCCGCCCCCGGGCGCGGCCGCGGCGACATGGTCCGCCTCGAGGAGCGAGCGCTGGACCGCGCTAACCGAGTCCACCGCCGATCCGGCTCCGATCACGTCATCTTCGTGCAGCCGCGGCCGGAGTTCGGCGGCGAGGCGGGTCAGCACTGCATCCGGGTTGGCTCGGGGTGACAGAGCCAGCACCGCGGCGACCCTGTCGTCGTCCAGCGAGCTCACGAGCGCGGGCACCCGCAGCTGGCGGCACACGTCGGCGAAGGCGTCGGCGACGGCGGCCGCCGCGACGGAGGCCGTCGCTGACGGCTCGAGTGCCGGCGACCCGAGTGCCGGCGACCCGAGTGCCGGCGACCGGGCTCCCCGAATGCCCATCACCGGACCGCGTTTGGCGACGCGGACGACCACGGCCACGAGCAGGCGCCCGGCCACCGGGACGCCCAGCGCCCGAGCCCTGGCTTCCGCCTCGGCCCGCTCGCCATACCCCATCCCGAGGAAGGTGGCGAGGACGGTCCGGTGTGCCTGACGTTCCAGGCTCTCGCGCTGATGGTCGAGCAGGCGGCCGAGCGCCAGCGTCGTCGCTGCCCGCTCGATCAGTGCCTCGTCGCCCGGTGCGGGCGGGGCACCCCGGACCAGGATGAGCCTGCCCCAGTCCTGACCCCGCGCCCCGACGCTGGTGACCAGCCATCCCGACGTCGCGTCGAATCCGGTCCGGCCCGCTACCCGGACAGCACGGGAGCGGCCGGAGAACCCGGCGAGCAGGCTGGCTGCGTCCTGTCCTAGCGGGGCACAGGCGAGAACCTGGTGCGCCAGGTTGGCCAGGATGACCGGGCAGCCCGCGAGCGTCGAGGCCTGCGCCACGACCTCATCGGCGGCCGCGCCGGACACGGCCAGCTCGGTGAACACCTGGTGCAGCCGCTCGGCCGAGCGCAGCTCGGCCACCTGGGCGTCGATGATGCGGGCGTGCACGGCCTCGGTGATCTCGATGAACTGGGTCTCCCGCTCCAGGACGATGAGCGGCAGCTGGTGGTCGGCGGCGGCCGCCACCAGGGCCGGCGGCAGGCTCCGTGCGTAGCGCGAGCCCAGCTCGACGGCCAGTGCGCTGACCCCGACGGAGGCGAGCTCTGCGACGTACCGCCCGAGCCCGGCCGCGTCGTCTGGCAGCGCGATCCCGGTCGAGAGCACCAGCTCGCTGCCGCGGAGCAGATGGGCTGGGTGAGCCAGCTCGATGACGTGGACCCAGCGGACTGGCGCGCCCAGCCGGTCGGCGCCAGCCAGGACGCGCGGCGCCCCGCTGCGCACCGGCTCGAGCCCAAGGACCTCGGCTACCGTCGGCAGCACGACGGTGGACAGCGTCGTCATGGGCCCCTCGCGATCGTTACCCTCGTGCGACAACAGAGTGGCGAACAAACAGAAGTGCAGGACAACACACTGTATGCCAGCTACCCCGTTCCCTGACAGATCGTAACTTGGCACGGCCTCGGCCTCGCGACAGACTGAGCGGAGGGGAGACCATGGGATGAACCGACCCGGAAAATAGGGCTCCCGCAGGCTAGGCCCCGGAAAGCTGAGCAACGCCATGGACGAGGTAAGCACGCACCGGACGCACTGGATCAACGGCAAGCCGTGGACAGGCGAGGCGGCGACGCGCGGCGATATCTACAACCCGGCGACCGGCAAGATCAGCGGAACGGTGGACTACGCTACTGCGGCCGAGGTCGACGCCGCTGTTGCCGCGGCCACGGCGGCCCTGCCGGCCTGGCGCGAGACGTCCCTGGTCAGGCGCGCTGGCGTGATGTTCGCCTTCCGCGAGCTCGTCCGCCAGCGCCAGTCCGACCTGGCCGCGCTGATCACCGCTGAGCACGGCAAGGTGGTCTCCGACGCGGCTGGTGAGGTCGCCAGGGGCCTGGAGGTCGTCGACGTCGCCTGCGGCATCCCGCACCTGCTTAAGGGCGGCTTCTCCGAGAACGTCTCGACCGGCGTCGATGCCTACTCGATCCGCCAGCCGGTCGGCGTCGTCGCCGGGATCACCCCGTTCAACTTCCCCGCCATGGTGCCGATGTGGATGTTCCCGATCGCGCTGGCCTGCGGCAACACGTTCATCCTCAAGCCGTCAGAGAAGGATCCGTCGGCGTCCCTGCTGATCGCCGAGCTGCTGGCGGAGGCCGGCCTGCCCGACGGCGCTTTCAACGTGGTGCATGGCGCCAAGCCGGCGGTCGACGCGCTCCTCACCCACCCCCAGGTCCGAGCGGTCAGTTTCGTCGGCTCAACGCCCATCGCGCGATACGTCGCGGAGACGGCGACCAGCCACGGCAAGCGGGTCCAGGCGCTCGGCGGCGCCAAGAACCACATGGTCGTCCTGCCCGACGCGGACCTGGACCTGGCTGCGGACGCGGCGGTCAACGCGGGCTTCGGCTCGGCCGGCGAGCGCTGCATGGCGATCTCCGTGCTCGTTGCCGTCGACCCGATCGGCGACGAGCTCATCAGCAAGATCAAAGACCGGATCGCGGGCCTCAAGGTCGGACCCGGTGACAGCGAGACCTCCGAGATGGGCCCGCTGGTGACCAGGCAGCACCGGGACAAGGTTGCCAGCTACCTGGACACCGGAGTAGAGGATGGCGCCAGCCTGGCCGTGGACGGCCGCGATCACCCGGTGACGGGAGAGGCCGCCGACGGCTTCTGGCTCGGCCCCACCGTGCTCGATCACGTCACGCCGCAGATGCGTGCATACCAGGACGAGATCTTCGGGCCGGTGCTGTCGGTCGTCCGCGCGGCCAGCTACGACGAGGCCCTCGCGGTCGTGAACGCCAACCCCTACGGGAACGGCACCGCCATCTTCACCAACGACGGGGGAGCGGCGCGCCGGTTCACCCACGAGGTCGAGGTCGGCATGGTCGGCGTCAACGTGCCGATCCCGGTCCCCATGGCGTTCTACTCGTTTGGCGGCTGGAAGTCGTCGCTGTTCGGCGACACGCACGTGCACGGCACCGAGGGCGTGCACTTCTACACGCGCGGGAAGGCTGTCACCTCCCGCTGGCTGGACCCGAGTCACGGCGGCGTGAACCTCGGCTTCCCGGTGAACCAGTAGCGTCAACCAGCAGCGTCAACCAGCAGCGTCAACCAGCAGGAGAGTCACACGGCTATGAGCAGCTATCAGCCAGATCCCGCCCGCGGCGCGCAGGTGTACGCGATGGACCGGGCGCACGTCTTCCACTCCTGGTCGGCACAGCAGGCACTGAAGCCGCTGGCGATCGCAGGCGCTGAGGGCTCGTACTTCTGGGACTACGACGGCAATCGGTACCTGGACTTCTCCAGCCAGCTGGTGAACACCAACATCGGCCACCAGCACCCGAAGGTGACCGCGGCCATCGCCGCCCAGGCGGCCACGCTCACGACCATCGCGCCACAGCACGCGAACGAAGCCCGCGGCGAGGCAGCGACCCGGCTGGCTGCGCTGGCCCCTGACGGCATGGAGAAGGTGTTCTTCACTAACGGCGGCGCGGACGCCATCGAGAACGCAATCCGGATGGCGCGCCTGCACACCGGCAGGTCGAAGGTGCTGAGCTTCTACCGCTCCTACCACGGCAACACCGGCGCGGCGATCAACGCCACCGGTGACCCGCGACGGTGGCCGAACGAGTTCGGCGTCGGCCACGTGCACTTCTTCGGGCCGTACCTGTACCGGTCGGCGTTCTGGGCCACCACACCCGAGCAGGAGTGCGAGCGCGCCCTCGCCCACCTGGAGCAGGTCATCCAGATGGAGGGCCCGGCCACGATCGCGGCGGTGCTGGTGGAGTCGATCGTCGGCACGGCGGGCGTGCTGATCCCGCCGCCCGGTTACCTCGCCGGGGTGCGCGCGCTCTGCGACAGGTACGGGATCGTCTACATCGCCGACGAGGTCATGTGCGGCTTCGGCCGGGCCGGGCGGTGGTTCGCGTTCGAGGACCACGCCGTCGTGCCCGACCTGATCGTGTTCGCCAAAGGATCCAACTCCGGCTACGTCCCGGCCGGCGGCGTGATCATCTCTGACCCGATCGCGGCCACCTTCGACGAGCGGGTCTTCCCTGGCGGGCTGACCTATTCTGGCCACCCGCTTGCTATGGCGTCGATCGTCGCGACCATCGACGCCATGAAAGAAGAAGACATTATCGGGAACGGGGTCCGCGTCGGCGAGCACGTCCTTGGGCCCGGGCTGCGTGCGCTAGCCGAGCGCCACCCGGTCATCGGCGAGGTCCGCGGGACCGCGGTGTTCTGGGCGCTGGACCTGGTGTCCAACCGGGAGACGCGGGAGATGCTGGCGCCCTACGGGGGCGCGTCGGAGGCGATGACCACGCTGGTGGCCGAGTGCAAGGCGCGTGGGCTGATGCCCTTCACGAACTACAACCGGCTGCACGTCGTGCCGCCGTGCACGGTCTCGGAGTCGGAGGCCAAGGAGGGCCTGGCGATCCTGGACGAGGCGCTGGCTGCGATCGGCAGGTTCTACCAGGGCTAGTTCTACCAGGGCACGGGAGCGATGCGGGCTAGCTTGCCGCCGGCGTAGCGACCTCGGCGGCCGCTGCGGCCCGCTTGGCCTCCTGCTTACCCCGCTCGACGGCGTACCGCCGGTACTCGTCGCGGATCTGGATCAGCATGTTGCGGTCGTATGGGTCTGTCGCCGTGGCAAGGCCGCGCTCTGCCGTGGCGATCTTGGTTGCAATCTGGTCGAGCGTGAGCGTGTCCATAGTCGTGAGGCTAGACCTATTTTCCGGCGAACCTGACGTCCGCCGGGCTGCTGACCCGCCAGAGGATGCGAATGACCCGCCAGAGCATGCAAACGGGCATGCGAATGGACCGTCACTGGCCCTCGAGGCACACCCGGGTTTTACCCTGAGCTGACGCCTGAGCCCAGGTCCGGGCGTTCACTCTCCGTGTCTGCTGGGTACAGGTCTGACTTGGCGCTTGTCCGCGCGACCGATCACGGCCACGAGGGTTTTTACATGACCGATTCAGTCCGGCTGCAGCGCCATGCTGCCGTCCCCGCCAACCCGCCAGGCGATGGCAAGCCCGTCCGCCTGCTCGGCTGGATATCGGCAGTCGGCATCGGCGGTGCGATCCTCCTGATGGCCGGTGCGTCGTTTGTCCGTCAGGACTGGATGGTCCCCGAAGTTCAGGTCCCGGCGGTCGGGCCGCCGTTCGAGCTCCACCAGCACATTTCTGGCAGGCTGGTGGCCACCGGGCTGTGGGTGGCGGTCGTGCTGGCAGTGGTCGGCCTGGTCGCGGGGCTGGTGGCCGCGCGGCGCGGCGCCCGCGGCCCGATCCGGCTGATACTGATCGGCGGGGCGCTGGCCGTGCTAGCCCTGATGCTGGCGCCGCCTGTCGGCTCGACGGACGCGCTGGACTACGCCTCGTATGGCCGGCTTGCCCTGCTCGGCCACAACCCGTACGTGGCGTCGCCGATATACCTGCGGATCACCGACCCGATCTTCGGCCAGTCGGTGCCGGTTCGCTGGGAGCACCAGGTCAGCCTGTACGGGCCGGCGGCGACCCTGGAGCAGTACGTCGCTGCCAAACTTGGCGGCGAATCGATCGCACGGGTCGTGTTCTGGCTCAAGATGTGGAATGCCCTGGCCTTCGGTGCCGTCGCGTTCGTGCTGGACCGGGTACTGCGGCGGAACCCGGCCGCCCGGCTCCGCGGGCACCTGCTGTGGACTGTCAATCCGCTGCTGTTGTGGGGCCTGATGGCCGCAGGCCACATCGACGTCGTCGCCGCGGCGGCCGGCATCCTGGGCCTGCTGGCCGTCGGCCGCCAGCCTGCCGGAGTGCAGCCTAAGATCTGGCGTGCCGTGGTGGCCGGAGCGCTGGTCGGCCTGGCCGTCGCGTTCAAGATCGACTTTGCCGTGTTCGGGCTCGGCCTGGCGTGGGCACTGCGCCGGTCGGTGCCCGCGCTGCTCGCGGCCGTCGCCGGCGCGCTGGCCATCCTCGGACCCACCTACGCGGCGCTGGGCACGCCGGCCATCAAGGCGCTGTCTAGCGCGCGGGGCCTGACCTCACAGGACAGCTTCTGGCGGGCCGCCCACCTGACGAACTCGAAATATCTGATCTACCTGGCGCTGCTGGCCTTCATCGGCATGGCGGCACTGCTGCTGTGGCGCATGCCCCCTGGTGACCGCCTGCGCCCAGCCATCCGCCCCGCACTGGCCATCAGCGTGGCCTTTGTGTTCATGTGGCCCTACCAGCTGCCCTGGTACGACACGATGATCATCTGCGTGCTGGTGCTCTTTCCAGCCTCACGTCTTGACTGGCTGGTGGTGGGCCGGCTCGGCGTGTCTACGCTCGCGAACATGCCCGGCAATCCCGACGGCGTCACGGCCACGGCGCTGGGCCGGATGGACGTCGTGCTGGTGCACAGGATCACGCCGGCCCTGCTGCTGACCGCCGTAGGCCTGCTGGTCCTGCTCGCCGTCTCCGGGCGGTGGGGAGTCGTCCAACAGGACGGCAGGACGTCTTCGGTGCCCAGTTCCGGCAAGACACCGCAAATCGGCAGGTTATCGTATCTACTGGCGAGCGGGCAGCACCGAACAGAAGGGCCGGGTGCCCGGTGGCACTACAGATCCAGCGGCTGACACTGGCGCACCTGCGCGGCGTAGACGGGCTGACCTGGCCGGTGCACGGCTTCGTCGTCAGATTCCCTGGCGGCGCTGCGCTCGTCGATACGGGCGCTGGCGGCCCGCAGCGGTGGCTGGACGACTGGCGTGTCGTCAACCGGTCGGTAGCCGACGCCCTGGACGAGCTCGACATGACGCCGGGTGACATCGGGCTGGTCATCAATACCCACCTGCACTTCGACCACTGCGGGCAGAACGCTGTGTTCAAGCACGCCGCGTTCTACGTGCAGCGCGCCGAGCTCGAGCGGGCGCGCGTCGAGTCGCCCAAGCTGACCGACTGGTTCGACTTCATGAATGCCCGGTTCGAGCTGGTCGACGGGGACGCCGAGGTGCTGCCCGGACTGCGGCTGGTGGCTACGCCCGGTCATACTGTCGGGCACCAGTCGGTGCTCGTCGACTCGGCCGACGGCCAGTCCGACGTGCTCGTCGGCGATGCCGCTTACACGCCGCGGCAGTACCTCGACCCCGCCAGCGACGACCTGCCGGACGGGCAGGCGAGCGACGTCGGCGCATGGCGGGCATCGGTTGGCAGGATCCGGTCCGCCGCACCGGACCGGGTGCACTTCTGCCACGACACCGAGATCATCCACTCCTAACGGGACGACCACCACAAGCCCGACCGGCTCACAGGGTAGCGAACGCGTCCTCCAGGACGGACAGGCCCTCGCTGAGCAGGCTCTGGCCGATGACCAGCGGCGGCAGGAACCGCAAGACGTTGCCAAACGTCCCGCAGGTGAGCACGATCATCCCGTTGCCATGGCAGGTCTTGGCTACCTTTGCGGCCGCCGCACTGTCTGGCTCCAGCGTCCCTGGCTTCACCAGCTCGACGGCGAGCATCGCGCCACGGCCGCGCACGTCGCCGATGACGGGGTTGTCCTCGGCCAGCTTGTGCAGACGCGGCAGCATGGTCGCCTCGATCGACCGGGCGGCGCCGACCAGGTCTTCCTTCTCCATGGTCTCGATCGCGCCGAGCGCGGCAGCGCAGGCGACGGGGTTGCCGCCGTAAGTGCCGCCGAGGCCGCCAGGGTGGACCGAGTCCATCAGGTCGGCCCGGCCGGTAAGGCCGGCCAGTGGCAGGCCGCCGGCGATGCCCTTGGCTGTCGTGACCAGATCGGGCACGACATGCTCGTAGTCGCAGGCGAACCAGTCACCCGTGCGGCAGAAGCCGGACTGGATCTCGTCGGCGATGAAGACGATGCCGTTGGCCTGGCAGTACGCGGCCAGGCCAGGCAGGAAGCCGTCCGGTGGCACGATGAAGCCGCCTTCGCCCTGGACAGGCTCGATGACCACGGCTGCGACGTTCTCCTCGCCGACCTGCGCGTGGATCAGGCCAGTCACGACGTCGAGCGCTTCCTCGGCGCACCTGGCGGGGCCGCCGGGCCAGCGGAACGGATATGCCATCGGCATCCGGTAGACCTCGCCGGCGAACGGCCCGAAGCCCTCCTTGTACGGCATGTTCTTGGCGGTCATCGCCATCGTCAGGTTGGTCCGGCCGTGGTAGGCGTGGTCGAAGACGACGACGGCGTCCCGGCCGGTGGCGTGCCGGGCGACCTTGACGCCGTTTTCGACGGCCTCGGCACCGGAGTTGAACAGCGCTGACCGCTTCTCGTGCGTGCCCGGCGTCAGCCGGTTGAGCTGCTCGCACACCTCGACGTAGCCCTCGTACGGCGCCACCATGAAGCACGTGTGAGTGAACTGGGCCACCTGCTCGATCACCCGGTTCACGACCAGGTCCGCGCTATTGCCCACCGAAGTGACGGCGATGCCGGAGCCGAAGTCGATGAGCGAATTGCCGTCGACGTCCACGACGACGCCACCGCCGGCCGCGGTCACGAAGACCGGCAGGACGTGGCTGAGGCCGCGGGCGACGCTCCGCTGGCGGCGCTCGAACAGCTCGCGGGACATCGGGCCGGGAATCTCGGTGACCAGGTTGCGGTGCTGCGGCAGGGAAGGGCCACCGTGCGGGGCAGGATGCGTGCTCATACCAGTGACAATAACGCCCGTACTGCAGGCAGTGCCCGCGAGGCTAGTGCGCGAGCAGGCGGCGCTGCGATGATGCGCTTGTGACTGAATCACCCTTTCCGTCCGGCGACACCGGGCCGCAGTCGTGGCCAGCCGCCCGGCGGCCGGTGATCGCCGGCCTCGGCATGACGCCGCTAGGCAAGGTCTACGGGCCGACCTCGGCGCAGTTCGCCGCTGACGCCGTCCGGCTGGCCGTGGCCGACGCGGGGCTCAGCCTGGCTGATGTGGACGGGCTGCTGACATCCTCCGGCGTGAGCGGCGGCATCTCCATCGACCTGCAGCGAGACCTCGCGCTGACCGATCTGCGGCTGCTCTCGCATATGCAGGCGTACGGGTCGACGGCGGCCGCGATGGTGCAGTTCGCGTCTCTGGCGGTGCAGTCGGGCATGGCCAGCGTGGTCGCGTGCGTGTTCGCTGACAGCCCGCTCCAGCCAGAGCGCAGCGCCGGCGCGGTCTACGGCTCCCGGCGTGCGCCGGCCGGCTGGTGGGGCCTGCTCGGCGCGAGCGGCGTCGTGGGCGCCAATTCGATGTACGCGCTCGCCGCCCGCCGGCATATGGAGCGCTACGGCACGACGAGCGAGCAGCTCGGCCACATCGCGGTGGCCCAGCGTGACTGGGCGGTCCTGAACCCGGCCGCGCAGATGCGCGAGCCCATCACCGTCGCCGAGCATCAGGCGTCCCGCTGGATAGCCGAGCCGTTCCACTTGCTGGACTGCTGCCTGGTCTCCAACGGCGGCATCGCCGTGATCGTGACCACGGCGGAGCGTGCCGCTGCGCTGGCCCAGCCACCCGTGCACGTCCTGGGCTGGGCACAGTCACATCCTGGCCGGTACCTGCGGCGGCATCCTGACTTCGGGCTGGTGTCGGGGGCAGCGACGGCAGGGCCAGCCGCCCTCGCCATGGCCGGGCGCGACCTGGCCGACGTCGATGTCGTCGAGCTCTATGACTGCTACACCTTCACCGTGCTGCTGACGCTCGAGGACTACGGCTTCTGCCCGAAGGGCGAGGGCGGTCCCTTCGCCGCGAGCGGCGTGCTCGGCCCGGCCGGGAAGCTGCGGCTCAACACCGGCGGCGGGCAGCTGTCCGGCTACTACATGTGGGGGATGACCCCGCTGTCGGAGGCGGTGATCCAGGCTCGCGGCCAAGGTGGCGCGCGGCAGGCACACGAGCACGACGTCGTGCTCGTGTCCGGCAACGGCGGCGTGCTCGACCATCACGGCACCCTCGTCCTGGCGAGCGAGGCGGGTGCGGCATGAGCGTCGGGCCGGTGACACGGGACGAGGCGACGGCCGAGTTCTTCGACGGCGCGGCGGCCGGGCGGTTCCTGCTGCGATCGTGTCCGGCAGGTCACGTCAGCGAGCCGGCCGCGGCGGCGTGCACGACCTGTGCGAGAACCGACCTGCACTGGGTCCCGGCCTGCGGCGGCGCGACGCTGGTGAGCTGGGCGGTGAGCTGGAGCCGGCCGTCCGGCGGCGAGCCGCCGCGCCAGACGGTCCTGGTGATCGGCGAGCTAGACGAGGGGCCGTGGTGGTGGACGCAGCTAGCCGGGGACCCGGCTCCGGCCGCGGAGGCGCTCACTCCCGGCCGTCGGCTGCGCATCGAGTTCCAGCGTGCGGACGCCGACTACGAGGCGGTGCCTGTCTTCGTGCTGGAGTAACGCAGGGCGCTGGCGTCAGCCGCGGAGCATGTCGCGGGCGGCATCTTCGATGGCTGCCTCCGAGAGCAGGACCGCGGCCGTGGCATCGCCGAGCGGCAGGAAGCTGTCCTGACTGGCCACCCGGGCGATCCGCCCGGTGAAGCCGGCGTCGACCAGCGTGGTGATCACGCTCTCGGAGACCCCGCCGGTGCGGCGCGTCTCGTCGGCCACCAGGACCCGGCCGGTGGCCGCCGCCGCGCGCAGCAAGTCCTCGTATGGCAGCGGAGCGAGCCAGCGCAGGTCCAGGACGCGGCAGGCGATGCCGTCGGCCGCGAGCGTTCGGGCGGCGCGAAGGCTGAGCCGAACCCCGTTCCCGAAAGAAATGATCGTCAGATCCTGACCGCTGCCGTACAGCCGGCCGCTGCCCAGCGGCACGTGCGTCATCGCCCACCGCTCTGGCGGCTCGTAGCCAGCCAGCCAGCCGCCGTCGCCGGCCTCGTACAGGTCGCGCTCGTGGTAGAGGGCAATGGGCTCGAGGAAGATGCTGACGCTGCCGTCGAGTTCGGCCGCAGCCAGGCACGTGCGCAGCATCGCGGCCGCGTCGTCGGGCCGCGCGGGGCAGGCCACGACCAGGCCGGGTATGTCGCGCAGCGCCGCGAGACCGTTGTCGTTGTGGAAGTGGCCGCCGAAGCCCTGCTGGTAGGCCAGGCCCGGCACCCGCACGACGAGCGGATTGCGATACTGAGCGCGGGAGAAGAACGAGAGCGTGGCCGCCTCGCCCCGGATCTGGTCGGCCGCATTGTGCAGATAGGCCAGGTACTGGATTTCCGGCACCGGCAGCAGGCCGGCCAGGCCAGCACCGAGAGCCATGCCGAGGATGGACTGCTCGTCCAGCGGTGAGTCGAAGACCCGGCCCGGGCCGAACGTGCGTAGCAGGCCCCGGGTGACGCCGTAGACGCCGCCTTTGCGGGCGACGTCTTCGCCGAACACGAGCATGCCCGGCCGGTCGGCCATCTCGTCGGCCAGCGTGCGGTTGATGGCCTGCGCCAGCGTGAGCGGGCTTGGGTTCTCGTGCGTCGCCTGTGCCTGGGTCGACTGTGCCTGGGTCGACTGTGCCTGGGTCGCCTGTGCTTGCTTCGACTGGGCCTGCCTCGCGCGGGCGGTCAGGTTTGCGGTGAGTGTGGCCGGGCGGCGCGGTGCGATGGGGGCCATGACCTGCTCCGCCGTGGCCAGGCGCGGCGCGCCGACGACTGCCGCGGCCATCGCGAGCACTCGCGCCCGCATCGCCTCGTACCGGTCGAGCACCGCGGCCGGGGTCAGAGCGCCGGCCGTGACAAGCAGCCGGGCGGTGCCAAGCAGCGGATCGCGCGCGGTGTCGGCCGCGATCTCGGCCGGCGTGCGGTAGGCCGACTCGACGTCGGTGCCCGCGTGCCCGCCGAGCCGCACCGTGCGCACGTGCAGGAAGGCAGGTGCGCGACGCTCCCGGACCCAGTCCGCTGCGGCGGCGGCCACGTCGTAGGTCTGCGCCAGGTCGGCCCCGTCGGCAGCGAAGTACTTGATCCGCGGCCGGCCTGAGCTCACCGACTCGATCCACCCGCTCGGTGTCCGGACGCTGATGCCGATGCCGTTGTCCTCGCACACCAGCAGCAATGGCATCGGCAGGCCCTGGTAGGCGCACCAGGACGCGGTGTTCATGGCGCCGGTGGCCGTCGAGTGGTTTACCGACGCGTCCCCGAAGCTGGCCACCACGAGGCAGTCGGACGGCCACGGGGTATCGAGGCCGAGCTTCGCCGCCCGCGTGACCGAGAACGCCAGGCCAACCGCGCGCGGCAGGTGCGAGGCGATGGTCGACGTCTGCGGAATCACGTGCAGCTCGGGATGGCCGAATACCTTGTGCCGGCCGCCGGCGATTGGCTCGGCCGCCGCGGCGACGAGGCCGAGAAGTACGTCGGGAACGCCGTCTCGCGGCGGGCTCGCCTGCGCCGCACGGACCAGGTAGAAAGCTCCGGACCGGTAGTGCAGCAGCGCTGGGTCGGTGAGGCGAAGCGCCGCGGCGACGGCGGCGTTGCCCTCGTGGCCGGCCGAGCCGATGGTGTAGTAGCCCGCCTCGCGGGCGCGCAGCCACCGGGCAGCGAGGTCCAGGTGCCGGCTTGCTAGCTGGGCATCGAACAGCTCCAGGGTCCGGGCAATCGACAAGCCGCTGCCGGGCCGGATCGCGTCGTAGGGAGCGGGCCAGGCGCCCGGCTGGACGGCGCTCAGCTCGCGGATGGCGCCCGCCAGGCGCTGCTCCGCCAGATCCTGCCCGGCGGCAGCGGACGCGGCACTCATTCTGTGACGGTATGCCACTGGCGCGGTGCGCGCACGGCCGGATTGGTAGCGCGCGGGTGAATCCGCGGTGACGAGCCTCGGCTGCGAATGGCGGGGGCCAGGTCGGCAGGGACCAGGCGACCGGTGGTGTGATGGGGCCCGTCACCATCACACGACCGCATCCTGGAGGCCTTCGTGCTGCCATGGTCTGCCCCGCTGGCCGGCGTTCTCAACGAGCACGTGATCACCAGCGAGTTGCTGCGCGGCAATCCGCTCGGCGACCCGCACGAGCGGCCGCTGTGGGTCTACACCCCGCCCGGCTACGCAGACGAGCCGGACCGCCGCTACCCGTCGGTGTATGTCATTCAGGGCTACACCGGGCACCTGGCCATGTGGCACAACAGGTCGCCGTTCCGCCTGACCTTCCCCGAGACTGCCGATCAGGTCTTTGCGTCCGGCCAGGCGCCGCCGGCGATCCTGGTCTATGTCGATGCCTGGACCAGCTACGGCGGGAGCCAGTTCGTCGACTCGCCCGGCACCGGGCAGTACCACTCCTACCTGTGCGACGAGGTCGTGCCGTGGGTCGACGCGCGGTACCGCACATTGGCCGACCGGGAGTACCGGGCGATCATGGGGAAGTCCAGCGGCGGTTTCGGCTCGATGATCACCCCGATGCTGCGGCCTGACCTGTTCAGCGGCCTGGCCACGCACGCCGGCGACGCCCTGTACGAGCAGTGCTACCTGCGCGAGTTCGGCACAGCCGTCCGGCTGCTCCGGGACTACGACGCTGACATCGGGGCGTGGTGGGCCGATTTCGGGTCCCGGGTCGCGTTCACCCACCCGGCCGATGCCACGCTGCTCGGTATCCTCGGCGTCGCGGCGGCCTTCTCCGCCCGCCAGGACGGCACCGCGGACCTGCCGTTCGACCCGCGTACGGGCGTCGTGCGGCCAGAGGTGTGGCAGCGCTGGCTGGACTGGGACCCGGTCCGGATGGCGCCGGGGTACTCGGCCGCGCTGCGGTCGATGCGGTCGATCTGGATTGACGCCGGCACCAGGGATGATTACTTCCTCGATGTGGGGGCTGAGGCCTTCCGGGCGCAATTGCGTGTTATCGGCGTCGCCGACGAGGTCGTCCGGTATGAGCTGTTCGACGCGACTCATGCCGGGATCGACTACCGGTACCCGATGTCGCTCGCCTGGCTCTGCCAGCGCATGCCGCCGGCTAGCCCGGGCTGAGGCACCGGGCTGAGGCACCGGCAGGCCGGGCTGCCTGGTGCCGCCGGCCCTGCCGGGAAGGTCATGTGAACGTTCCTCGGTCGCCTTACGTAGTGGGAGGTAAAGAAGGTCTTAGGTGACGATGAACGGAGACGTGGCAAATGCGCAACCGATGGTGGGCGGCGCCGATCCTGGCAGGTGGAGCAGCCCTGCTGGCGGCGTGCGGTAGTTCGGGTGCCCCTTCGACGAGCGCGTCGACGCCGGCGGCAGGCGGGGCGAGTCCGGCGACCTCACAGCAGAGCGGCACCAACGCCTCGTCGACGACGGCAACGATCATGACTCATAGCACGGGCAAGGGCACGGTGCTGGCCACCGCTCAGGGCAGGACGATCTACTGGTTCGCGATCGACACGGCCTCCATGTCGAACTGCACCGGCTCGTGCGCGACTTACTGGCCGCCGGTCCTCGGCAAGGCAGCCGCGGCGGCGGGTACGTCGCTGGCGCACGGGTTCGGCACGATCACCAGGACGGATGGCAAGGTGCAGGCGACCTACGACGGGCACCCGCTCTACACCTATGTGGCCGATCATGCTCCGGGTCAGATCGGCGGCAACGGGCTCAACTTGTCCGGCGGCCTGTGGTGGGCGATGACGCCGTCGGGCGCCAAGCTCGCCAAGTCGCCGTCGGGGTCGTCGTCTTCGTCGAGTTCCGGCGGCGGTTACGGCTACTAGGGCGGGCTGCAGCGACCGAGTGCTGACGACGGGCACCGCCGGGCCATAACGCAGCCATAGGCTGGCGAGAAGAACTTCCAAGCACCCTGCCGGGAAGCTCTTCTTGCTATTCGGGTAGATATCGCGAATGACGGAGTCACCGGCACCCCAGGTCGCGGCTGCCCCCGGTCCCCCGATCCGCCAGCGCGGCGGCCTGCCGATCATCTTCACGGCCCTGATGCTGGCCATCTTGCTCGCGGCGCTGGACCAGACGATCGTGGCGACCGCGCTGCCGACGATCGTCGGCGACCTTGGCGGCCTTAGCCATCTGTCGTGGGTTGTCACCGCCTACATTCTGGCCACGACCGCGTCGACTCCGCTGTGGGGCAAGCTCGGTGACCAGTTCGGCCGTAAGACGCTCTTCCAGGCATCGATCGTTATCTTCCTGATCGGCTCCGCCTTGTGCGGGCAGTCGCACAACCTGATTGAGCTGATCGCGTTCCGCGCGCTTCAGGGTCTTGGCGGCGGCGGACTGATCGTGCTGGCGCAGGCCATCATCGGCGACGTGGTGTCGCCGCGTCAGCGCGGCAAGTACCAGGGCGTGTTCGGTGCGGTCTTCGGCGTGGCCAGCGTGGCAGGCCCGCTGCTCGGCGGGTTCGTCGTCGACAACCTGAGCTGGCCCTGGATCTTCTACATCAACCTGCCGATCGGCATCGTTGCGCTCGTCGTCATCGCTATCGCGCTGCCCGCCACGCCCAAGGGCCAGCGGCACCAGATCGACTACCTCGGGGCCCTGCTCCTGGCGGGCGCCGCCACCTGCATCGTGCTGCTGACGTCCTGGGGCGGAACGCAGTACAAGTGGGATTCTCCCGTCATCTTCGGTCTCGGCATCCTGGCGGTGGTCCTGGCGTTCGGCTGGTGGCTGGCGGAACGGCGCGCGGCCGAGCCGGTGCTCCCGCTCCGGCTGTTCAAGAACCGCGTGTTCTCCGTCTGCGGAGGCATCGCGTTCGCCGCCGGCTTCGCGATGTTCGGGGCGCTGTCGTTCCTGCCGCTGTTCCTTCAGGTGGTCCGCGGTGTCTCGCCCACGATCTCCGGCGTCTACCTGCTGCCGATGGTGCTCGGGCTGCTGCTGACGTCGATCGGCAGCGGCCAGCTCATCTCGAGGTACGGCCGGTACAAGATCTTCCCCGTCGTCGGTACGGCGCTGCTGGTGATCGCGCTGATCCTGCTGTCGCGCTTGTCGGAGCACACGTCGGCCCTGATGGTGAACACCTACTTCTTCATCCTGGGCCTCAGCCTGGGCCTGATCACCCAGGTGCTCGTGATCGCCGTGCAGAACTCCGCCGACTACGCCGACCTCGGCGCGGCCACATCGGGCATCACGTTCTTCCGGTCCATCGGCGGTGCGTTCGGCGTGGCCATCGCCGGGTCGATCTTCTCCAACCGGCTCGCCACCGAACTGCTGCAGCTATTGTCGGGCACCACACTGCCGGCGGGCTTCAACATCGCCGGCGCGCAGGCTAACCCGGCCCTGCTCAAGCGGCTGCCGTCCTCAGTCCGCGCCGGCGTGCTGCATGCCTACGCCCAGTCGATCGACCGGATCTTCCTGTACGCCGTGCCGGTCGCGGCGGCGGCCTTCGTCCTGTCGTGGTTCCTGAAGGAAATGCCGCTGCGCAAGACGGCGGGCGCGGCCGACCTTGGCGAGGGCCTGGGCGCAGGCTCGGCGCAGCGCACCTCGGTCGAGGAGATCGAGCGTGCCTTGTTGCGCCTGACCGAGGGTGACCTGCGCCTGAAGGGATACGAGCGGGTCGCGGCGCTGGCTGGCCTGGACCTGCCGGCCGGCAGCTGCTGGGTACTCGCACGGCTGGCCAGGCATGGCGACGTAGCCGGGGTGGAGCTGGCCAGGGAAGCCGGGGTGAGCCTCGAGACGGGTCGGCCGTACGTGGACAGGCTGGTCGAGCGTGGCATGGTGCGGCGCGACGACGGCATGCTGGTGCTGACCATGGCCGGGTCGGCGGCGGCCGACCGGCTGTTCGCTGCGCGCCGGGAAGGCCTCGAACGGCTGCTGGCTGACTGGTCGCCGGAGCAGCACGCCGACCTGGCACGCATGCTGGACCGGCTCTCGCACGCGCTGATGGGCGAGGACGCCGACCCGACCGTGGTCAGAATCCGGACGGCGCTATCACGGTGAGCGCGGCCGGCAGCACGCGGATGCGCAGCGGCGTGCCGGCTGACAACGGCGCAGCGAAGGGCAGCGTCTCGCCGTCAGCGGCGACCGGCATCGCCCGGTCCACGGTCAGCGTGACGGCGGTGTCGCGCTCGAGGCTGACCTCGGCCAGCGACGTGTGCGAGCCGTCCTTGATCCTGGACAGTGCCCGGACGAACGCGAGCTTGGGCCCGTGCCGCATGAGCACGAGGTCCAGGATCCCGTCGTCGATGCGCGCGGGCGGCGCGACCATCATGCCGGCGCCGAAGTACGCCGAGTTGGCCACGACGATCGCGTAGCCGGTGACGTCATAGTGCTGGCACTCGCCAGTGATCTCGAACCGGGCCGGCCGCCACCCGGCCACCGCGCGCAGCGCGGCCACCGGGTACACCAGGGGACCCCTGAGCCAGCGGGCGGCGTTGGCGATCTCGCCGGCGACCGAGGGCACGCCTGCGTAGACGCTGCCCGCGACGATGACCTCGGGCTCACTCGGCGCGGCCACGCCGATGAGGTCGATCTGCCTGGTCGTGGCCGCGGCCAGCACGGCGGCCGCCGCGGCCGGGTCGACGGGGAGCCCGAGCGCGCGGGCCAGGTCGTTGCCCCGGCCGGCCGGGATGATGCCGTAGGTGCCGCCGAGCCGGGCAGTGGTGCCTGCGAGCGCGCCGGCCATGCCGTCGCCGCCGACGGCGACGATCACGCTGCCCGCGGCTGCCGCGCGGGCTGCCAGCTCGGTGGCGTGCCGCAAGCTCGCCGACACCGATACCTCGTAGCTGGCGCCGGCCGCGTCCAGGGCAGCCGTGACGTGCGGCACCGCCGCGAGCGCGCGCCCGCGGCCAGCGGCCGGGTTCACGATGAGAGAGAAGCGGTGCACCTGGCCTCCGTCGCGTCCGGCGGCCCCGTTAGCCCCGCTGCTGCTGCGGACAGGTTACCGGCGCCGCGCCGTGGCCCGCGGGCGTACGATCAGCCCATGCCAGCGCAGCGGCGGACGGCGGGCACCGAGCCGCAGTTTCTTCAGGTGCAGACCACCACCGACTCGCGGGCCGAGGCGGTGGAGCTGGCGCAGGCCGCAGTCGAGGGACGGCTGGCCGCGTGCGCCCAGGTCGCGGGCCCTATCGCCAGCACTTACTGGTGGGAGGATGGCCTGGAGAAGGCCGAGGAGTGGCTGATTATGCTGAAGCTGCCGGCGGATCGATTCGACGACCTGGCCGCGTTCCTGGCCGAGCGGCACAGCTACGACGACCCGGAGATCATCGCCACCCCGATCGTGGCCGGCTCCCAGTCCTACCTCGACTGGCTAGCGGAGGAGACGAGGCCGCAGTGACAGGCCGGCCCGGACAGGCAGAACCGCGGGACAGCGGGCTGTTCGGGCCTGACTCGGTCACCTGGCGGGTACTCAGCGAGCCGGTGATGTGGATCGCCGGGCTGCGGGCCATGTACCTGCAGGCCCTGCACCCGCGGGTCATGAAGGGCACCTGGCAGAACACGGCGTTCGCCAAGCCGGAGGAGGCGTGGGGCCGCTTCACGCGGACTGTCGAGTTCGTCCGCGTGCGCACCTATGGCACCACCGCCGAGGTGGAACGCATGGGGGCCCGCCTGCGCAAGGTTCATGCCTCGCTGCGCGGCGTGGACGCGGACGGCCAGGAGTTCCGCCTCGACGATCCCGAGCTCCTGCTATGGGTGCACTGCGGCGAGGTCGGTTCCTACGCCGAGATCGCGCGCCGCAGCGGCGTCCACGTGACGCGCCCCGAGCTTGATGCATTCGTCGACGAGCAGCGCCGCAGTGCCGCTGTCGTCGGCCTGCACCCGGCGATCGTCCCGGCCAGCATGGCCGAGCTGGACGCGTACTACGAGCAGCTGCGGCCCCGGCTGTACGCCTGCGCCGAGGCCAGGCACGCATTGCGGCTGTCCTTCACGCCGAAGCTGCCGCCGCGCTTGCGCCCGCTGCGGCTGCTCGTCCCGCCGATGAACGTGCTCGGCTACGCGACCCTGCCGCGGTGGGCTCGCCGGATGTACGGCACGCC
>DASXKI010000275.1:0-8223 GCA_036496945.1 Streptosporangiaceae bacterium
GTGGCCGCTACGTCCTCGGTGACGGATCGAACCCGACCGTTGCCGAGCTAACGGAGGCGGCCGCCGTCGCCGCCGGCGCACCGGGAGCGGTCGCCGGTTCCGACGATGAGGCCCGGTCACGCCTGGGCGACTATTTCGCCGAAGTCCTTCTGCTCGACCAGGCCGTCGACCCGGCCAAGGCTCGAGTCGTGCCCGGCTGGCATCCGTCCCATCCCGCGCTTGCCGACGACTTCCGCCACGGGAGCTACCGAATGAATGGAGGCTGACCGACCAAGACTGGCCGGAGGATGCGGCTAACTAGGCATGGCCAGCCGCAACCTCCGGCCTAAGCCACGGTCCGCTCACGGAAGGACAAGTCAGGTGGCATCAGAACGGTCACCGGTGCCGGACATGGCTGACTCCAGCAGGTCGCCGCAGCCCGGCCCAGAAATGGCTAATTGGTCGGATTATCGGCCGGTGTCTGACCATGGGCTGATCGGTGACCTGCACACCGTGGCGCTGGTGGGAACCAACGGGACTATCGACTGGCATTGCAGCCCGTCTTTCGACGCCCCGAGCTTTTTCGGATCGATCCTGGACGCGGACGACGGCGGATGCTTTGAGCTGGCCGCCGCCGTGCCAGCGAAGACCCGGCAGTTCTATCTGCCTGATACGAACGTGCTGATCACCCGTTTTTCCGCGCAGGACGGCGTGGGAGAGATCCAGGATTTCATGCCGGTCGGCGGCGCGGCTGAGGTGCAGCGGCACCGGCTGATCCGGCGAGTGGTATGCGTGCGGGGAGCTATGCCGTTCCGGGCTCGGATCGCGCCCCGGTTTGGCTACGGGACGGACCCGCACACCCTCACCGAGACAGATTCTGGCGTAGTTTTCACCTCCGACAGCCTGACTGTGGGTCTCAGCGCGACGGTGCCGGTCGAGCATGACGGGCGCGATGTGACCGCGGAGTTCAAGCTGGCTGAGGGTGAGTCGGCGGTATTCGCGCTGGACGAGGTGAGCGGCGGCGCCGTGCCGCACGGATGTTCCCGCCAGGAGGCGGAGGAGCTGGGGGACGCCACAATCGCTTTCTGGCGGAGCTGGCTCTCGGCGTCCCGGTACCGGGGCAGGTGGCGGGAGATAGTGCACCGCTCGGCGCTGACGCTGAAGCTGCTGACCTATGCCCCGACGGGCGCCATCGTGGCCGCGCCGACGACCAGTCTGCCCGAGCAGATCGGCGGGGAGCGGAACTGGGACTACCGCTACGTCTGGGTCCGGGACGCGGCCTTCTGCACCTACGCGCTGCTGCGGCTGGGCTTCACCAGCGAGGCCGATGCTTTCATGCGCTTCATTTCCAAATACGCCACTGCGGGACCGGCTGGTGCCTCTGGGCCAATGCAGGTCATGTATGGCATTGACGGGCGCACCGACCTGACCGAGCGGGAACTGCCCAACCTCGCCGGCCACCTCGGCTCGCGGCCAGTGCGGATCGGCAACGCCGCGGCCGACCAGCTTCAGCTCGACATCTACGGCGAGCTCATGGATTCGGTCTACCTCTACGACGACTGGCATGAACCCATCTCCAGCGCCCACTGGGATGTGATCACGACCCGGGCCGAATGGCTTTGCGATCACTGGGACCAGCCCGACGAGGGCATCTGGGAGACTCGCGGCGGCCCCAGGAAGTTCATGTACTCCCAGCTCATGTGCTGGGTGGCCATGGAACGGGCCATCCGGATGGCCAACCGCAGGGGCCTGCCGGCGGACCTGGAACGCTGGCGCCACGTTCGCGATGCCATCTACCGGCGGATCATGGACCAAGATTGGTCACCAGCGCTCCAAGCGTTCGTCCAATATGAAGGCGCAGAGGTCCTCGACGCAGCGGTCTTGATGATGCCGCTGGTCAAGTTCATATCGCCGACCGACCCGAAGTGGCTGTCCACGCTCGACGCGCTTGCCACCCGCCTGGTCTCCGATTCCCTCGTCTACCGGTACGACCCGGAGGCCAGCCCGGACGGGCTGCGCGGTGAGGAGGGCACCTTCTCGGCCTGCTCGTTCTGGTACGTCGAGGCGCTCACCCGTGCCGGACGCCTGGAGGAGGCCCGGCTAGCGTTCGAAAAGATGCTCACCTACGCCAACCACCTGGGCCTGTACGCCGAGCAGATCAGCCTCACCGGCGAGCAACAGGGCAACTTCCCGCAGGCACTGACCCACCTGGCGCTGATCAGCGCGGCCTTCAATCTCGACCGCGCCCTGGGCTGAGCAAACGCTGCCCGCTAGCTGATGCCCGTTGGCCAGATCAAATGTGCGCACTCCTCGAATCCACCCGCCCAGGCGGCGTCACCTAGGATGCGGCGCTAGTCGCCGCGGGCGAGGCAGGCGCTGACGATCGCGAGGAGTTCGGGCTCGTGAGGGCATCGCGCGTCAGTCGTCGTTGCGGATGTCTGGCGCGGTGACGGGCTGGCCGTCGGGGTGTTCGGGAGTGCGGTTGCCGGGCAGGCCGCGAGGTGGAGGGCACCGGCGTCCAGCACGGCCAGCTGTGACACGATCCACGAGGCCCCGACAGCGGTGACGGCCGGGTCGGCGAAGCTGCCGAACCTATCGCTTGGCTTGTCGAAGGTGAAGCGGGCGGGGCCGTCCGGGTCGCCCCGACCGTGCACAGCACCAGGTGCACTCCCGCGCTACCTAGAGTCGGCAGGCACTACCGGCCGCGGCGCCGACGGGCGAGATGGACGGTGATGTCGGCGGCTACCTCGACCGTCTCAGGCAGGACCTGCATGATCTGGCTATACGCCTGCTGTTGCACCGAGGCCGGCAATTCAAGATAAGCCGAGATGGTCGACAGATGGCCAACGTAGTCGCGAGCGCTCATCGTCAACCGCCGCTCGATCACGAACTGCTGAACATCGGCGAACCACTCAGACCGCTGGAGTTCGGTACCCGGCCACTGCATGTCATCACCCGGTGGCGTCCCATCTGGCGACGGAACCTCGTCGCTGTCCAAGAAGGGCGCCCGGGCCGCGCGGACAGCTTGCTCCACAGCCGGGTCAGCCAGCTGGGCTGGTCCGCCGAACGAGGCAAAAACGCCACCAGGCTCCAGCAGCGCAGCCATCCGCGACCACCGGCCATCCGGGTTCGTCCAGTGCAGCGCCGCTGCCGCATAGACCAGCCCGTAGCTCTCGCTCGGTCGCAAGTCCTCGAACGCGGCTTGCACCGTCTTGACGTTTGCTGGCACGTGCTTAAGCAGCTCGGCGAGCATGGCCCCGTCAGGGTCGGTCGCGGTGACCGTGACCTCCGGTTGAGCGAACAGGCGGGTTGCCTTGCCCGTCCCAGCCCCAATCTCCAGGGCAGTCCGCACTGGCTGACCCGCGTACGTCATCACCATGTCGAAGAGCTCCACCGGATACCCCGGCCGGAATCGCTCGTATGCTTTCGCCATCACTCCGAAGCTCAGGGCGCGACCAGACATGCCGACCATCCTGACACCATCTGCGGTGTGCCAGGGGTGCTGGTCCACATGATCGAGGAGTACGCCCGCCACTGCGGCCATGCCGACCTGCTGCGGGAACGGATCGACGGCCGCGTCGGCCAGTGACAGCCTTGTCGCTGTCGCCAGACTGGCTCAGCTTCCTGCCCGAAAGTGGCCAGCAATCCGCTGGGCGTAATAGTCCTCCCATGGCTCGGCAGGCTGCTCAGCAATGTACTGCTTGTCCAGGCTGACCAGGAGGTAGGTCAGCTCACTGCGGACGGGCTTGAGCCCCAGGACATCCGGTAGCTCGGACAGGTGCACTAGCCAATCCGCATACCAGCTCGCCCAGTCGTCATCAGCTCCATCGACGATCCGGAACACCCGATGGTGGGTCTCACCCGCTTCGTGCAGAAGGCTGCTGATCGATTCCAGTGCGGTCGTCATCTGCTCGCTCCTCTGTGCTCAGTGTCCGCAGTTAGCCTGCCTTATAGGTCGCAGGCTGCTGGAAAATCTGCCCGCAATCGCGGGCGGATGAACGAATCGCCAGTCGCCGCCGGCCGCACCTGCGGCGGTGCAGGTGTCCAGGGATGGCTTCGACGAGTCGGATCGTTGTCGACCGGCGTACTAGAGAGTTCTTGAAAGGAGATCTGGTCGGCGATGTCGGATCGGGGCAGGGGGGTTCGTAGCAGGGGTGAGCGGCCGCCCACGAGGGCGTCCCAAAAGCACAGGAGATGATCCGAGATGCAGTACCTGGTTTCCGTGATCGATGACAAGGACAATCCCGGCAGTACGGACAGGGAGCCTGCTATCAGCGCGTTCAACGAACGACTTATCGCCGAGGGCTACTGGGTTTTCGCGGGCGGACTCGCGGACACCGACGCGGCCACGGTCATCGACAACCGGGGCGAGCAGGCGGTGTTCAGCGACGGGCCTTTCGTGGAGTCGAAGGAGTATCTCGCCGGCGTCTGGGTGTGGGAGGCCCCCGATCTGGATGTGGCGCTCAAGCTCGCCACCGAGGCGTCGAAGGTCTGCGATCGGAAGATAGAGGTGCGGCCGTTCCTGTGAGCGACGTCGAGGAGGCGGTCACTCAGGCCCACCACGAGGAGTGGGCCCGGGTGGTCGCCTCCCTGGCCAGGCGTTTCGGTGACCTCGACATCGCGGAGGAGGCGGCGGCAGAGGCGTTCGCGACCGCTGTACAGCGATGGCCGGCCGACGGCGTACCGCCCAGCCCCGGCGCCTGGCTGACCACCACCGCCAACCGCAAGGCCATCGACCGGATCCGGCGCGAGAACAAGCGCGACGACAAGCAGAAGGAGGCTCAGCTGTTGTACGACGACGACCCGCGGGAGCCTCTGGACGTCATCGACGACGAGCGGCTCCGGCTGATCTTCACCTGCTGTCACCCGGCGCTCGCGATGGAGACCCGCGTGGCGCTGACACTGCGCATGGTCGGCGGTCTGACCGTGCCCGAGATCGCCCGTGCCTTTCTGGTGCAGGAGCCAGCCATGGGGCGGCGGATCACCCGTGCGAAGGCCAAGATCAAGGCGGCTCGCATCCCTTATCGGGTGCCGTCCGCGGAGGATCTCCCAGGACGCGTCTCCGGCGTCCTCGCTGTCCTCTTCCTCGTTTTCAACGAGGGCTACCTGGCGACCGGCCCCGACACCGATCCTGTACGTCACGACCTGATCGCAGAGGCGATCCGGCTCACTCGCTTGATCCGTGCCCTCCTGCCGCAGGACGGTGAGGTGGCCGGGCTGCTCGCGCTGATGCTCCTCACTGAGGCCCGCCGCACCGCCCGGGTTTCGGTGAGCGGCGAACTGGTCACGCTCGGCGAGCAGGACCGCGGGGCCTGGGACGCAGGGCTGATCGCCGAGGGGCATCAGCTGGTGCGCGAGCGCCTGGCCACCGGGGTGGCTCCGGGTCGCTACCAGATCCTTGCAGCGATCAGCGCCGTGCACACCTCGGCCCGCGACGTGCGCGACACTGACTGGTCGCAGGTCGTCGCCCTCTACGACCAGCTCGTCCGTCTTGACCCGTCGCCGATCATCGCCCTCAACCGGGCCATCGCGGTCGCCGAGATTGACGGCCCGGAGGTGGCCCTCGCGGCCGTCGACCGTCTTGAGGACAGGCTGGCCGGCTATCACGCCTACCACGCGACCCGCGCCGACCTGCTGCGCCGTCTGGGCCGCAGTCAGAAATCGCGCGCGGCGTACGACAAAGCCATCGGGCTGGCGAGCAACACCGCCGAGATCGCCTACCTGACACGCCGCCGTGACCAGCTCGGGTAGCTCCGGCGAATCCCGCTCGAAACCCCGGGCCGGCCATGGCACCGCACTCATCTCGGCACGTATGCGCGGGCGTGGGACGGTTGCCGCTGTTCAGGTAGACGCGAGGCCGCCGTCAGCGGCGCGGGCCGGCTGCTCAGCCGGCGTCATCAGCGCCCACAACGCCGATGAGGGTGCCGTCTGGGGTGGTGACCAGCAGGTACGCGACGTGGTGGTCGTGCATTCGCTGCCTGGTGGCGTCGAGGTCTTCGTGGGCTCGAACGGTGGGCGGGCCTGGCTGCATTACATCGGCAGCCGGGGCTTGCTCGCTGGCACTGATCCGGTTGGCTCGCAAGACCCCGATAACGGTGCGCTGTTCGGCGATGACTACGCAGCGGTCCCATCCTTGTGAGAGTGCTTGCTGCACGGCCGGCCCGGCAGGGGCGTCGGGAGCGCAGGTGGGCACATCGCGCCGGACGGCGTCGAGGACTCTGCTGCTGGGCTGGCCTGTCCTGACGGTGGGGAGACCGGCGGCGATCCAGTCGACCTTGCCGAGGGTGTAGTCGTAGACGGGCGCGAACCCGAGTTGGGTGAGCCGGCACGCGGCTCGCGGGCTCATATCTCAAAGCCCGTCCCAGCAGTAGACGATGACTGGCCGGGACCTGTCGAGTTGGGCTGATGTCTCGGCAGTGAGTGACCTGAGCGGGAGGTTGATGGCGTCCGGTAGGTGCTCATCGTCGAACTCCTCTTGGGGCAGCACCTCGACGAGTTGCGCGCCAGCCTGGACAAGACGGCCAACCTCATCTCGGGTCACCGATGCCGGCTGCTGCGGGCCGGGCTCGTGATTAGGCAGCATCGGCCGACACCGCCTGGATCTGTCCGACGACGCGCGAGCCAGCGCCGCTGGCCGTGGGATACGCGCGGCAGGCCCGCCAGGTCATCAGCGTTCCGGATGCTGGCGGCGGCTGCCTTCTGGTCCCAGGTAGCCATCGAACTACAGCGGCTCGAATCTTCACAGTTCCCATCCTCCACCTTGCGGCCCGGGGCGGAGCCTTCCGGTGCAGGCTCTGCGCGCTCACCGCAGCCACTCGGCTGCCATCGGACCGTCTCGCCGCCTGCCGGGATGAGCAGCCTAGCCGTGGCGCCGGCAGCATGCCATGTAGAAGCACCGGCACCCCATGTGTGCCTCGCGGGTAACTCGGTGCCCGGTGCGGCGATGTCTGGGATCATGCGCAAATGGCAGGCGAAGGCGATCACGACCAGCGGGCAGACGTCGGCATGCCTCCGGTATGGAGTTCACGCGCTGGTCAGGTAGCGCTTGTTACCGGCGGGTCGGCTGGGCTTGGCCTGTGGATCGCGACCGCGCTGGCGGCGGCGGGCTCCAACGTGGTGCTGGCGAGCCGGTCGGAGGACCGTTGTCAGCAGGCCGCTGCGGCCGTGTCTGCGCAGACCGGAGGGCGGGTGACCGGCCGCGGGTGTGACGTCACCGACGAAGCCGCCGTCGCGGCGCTGGTCGACGGGGTGCTCACCGACCACGGCCGCCTCGATGTGCTGGTCACCAGTGCCGGAGTGCAGGCGCGCGGCACGCTCGAGCAGCTCGACGTCGCGGCGCTACGCGCCTGCCTGGACGTCAACGTCGTGGGAACGTGGCTTGCATGCCGGGAAGCCACCCGGCCGATGCGGACAGCCGGATACGGCCGCATCGTGACCCTCGCCAGCGCGCTGGGACTGGTCGGGGCCGCGGCCCGATCTGGATATGCCGCGAGCAAGGGCGCTGTAGTTCAGCTCACCCGCAGCCTGGCAGTCGAACTGGCCGGAACCGGGATAACCGTCAACGCGCTGGCACCTGGCCCGTTCCGCACGCCCCTCAACGCCGGCATGGACGATGATCCGCAGGTACGACGATTCCTGACCGCCGAGATCCCCCTGGGCCGGTGGGCCTCGCCCGGCGAGATCGCCGGCGCCGCCCTCTTGCTCACCGACCCGCAAGCCAGCTATCTCACCGGCGCCGTCCTGCCCGTCGACGGCGGCTGGACAGCCCACTGACCTCAGCACCATCGAGGAACCTCGCCCTGCTTTCGCTGACACCTACCCCAGCTCGGCGTCCTGCGATGGATCCGCGCGGCTATCGGCGAATTGAGTAGACGTGTCGGCCAGGCTACGGGGAGACTGATGCGGTGCTGGCTGTCCGCGACCTAGCGGCCGGGGACGTTCCGGCCATCGTGGCCATCGTCCAGGGCCTGCCCGATTACTTCACCGACGACGTTGCCGAGCACGTCGAGACCGACTGCGCGAGCCACGGTGGCTGGGTTGTCGCAGACTCGGGCGAGATCGCGGGCTTTGCTATCGCCAAGAGGAAGTCGGCGGCCGGGGCGGAGATCTTGTGGATGGCGGTCGACCCATTAAGGCGCGGGCGCGGAGCCGGAACGTTGCTGCTGAACCGTGTGCTGGATGATCTGACCTCCGCAGGGGTGAGCGTGGTGGAGGTTAAGACTCTTGACCCGTCTGCTGGATACC
>DASXKI010000276.1:0-19728 GCA_036496945.1 Streptosporangiaceae bacterium
CTCAGCTATCGGTGTCGTGCCCGGCCTGGCGTCGCTGAGATTCGCGGATCTTCCACGCCGCCAGGATGCCGTCACGGACAGCGGCCCTCACGATGTAATAGAAGACTGCCGCACTAACTAGCGCGAGTAACAGCCATCCAAACAGCACCATGCCACCATATCTCGTCGCGGTCACGGCTGGGGGCTTCAGCTCGCGGCTCTCAGGTCACCGGTCGGTTTGTACGCGCATGGTCTCCGCTCCCCCGAAGGTCCCCCTGATGAAGGTCCTGCCCGGCAGGTGGCGTGCTCGATTGCAGGCCGCCGGAACCGGGCACGGCTAGAGATCTCAGGGTGCCTGGGCGCGATGGGAGCACAGATATGAACACAGGCACGACCGGCCGCCGCACGGCTGACCGGCCGTGCGTCGACTGCCTCGATCCCTCTGTGCTCGATACATCGGTGGCCGCCGCCAAGCCCGTCCGGCGGCTGCGGCTGTCCCGTCCGGCCGCATTCTGGCTGATTGCTTACATGTTCGCGGTCACCATGCTCGGCACAACGCTGCCGACTCCCCTGTATGTGATTTACCAGGCGCAATTTCATTTCGCCACGAGCCTGATCACACTGATCTACGCCGTGTATGCAGTCGGCGTGCTCGTCGCGCTGCTGGGCGCCGGGCGCTCATCTGACCAGGTAGGCCGGCGGCCCGTGCTGGCTGCAGCGATCGGGCTGAGCATCGCCTCGGCAGTGACGTTCATCCTCGCGCCAGCCGTCGGCTGGCTGTTCGTCGGGCGGCTACTCTCGGGCCTGTCGGCCGGGCTGATGACCGGCACGGCCACCGCCGCACTCACTGAGACGGTGCGGCCGGGTTCAGGGCACCGCGCGTCGCTGGTCTCTACGACCGCCAACATGGGCGGCCTTGGTCTCGGTCCGCTGCTCGCCGGGCTGCTGGCGGAGTACGCTCCCAGGCCAACCGTGCTGCCGTTCCTGGTCCAGCTCGGGCTCGTGGCAGTCGCCGGGCTCGGCCTGCTGGTCGTGCCGGAGACGGTCAGCGAGCGCGCTCCGTTGTCTCTCAGGTTCCGCGGCCTGGGCATCCCGCAGGCAGGCAGGTCTGAGTTCATCGCCGCCGGGTTCGCCGGATTCGCCGCGTTCTCCCTGCTCGGGCTGTTCAGCTCCCTTGTCCCGACGTTCCTCAGCGGCGTGCTGCATGACACGAGCCACGCGACCGCGGGTCTCGTGGTCTTCCTGGCGTTTGCCGTGGGCGTATGTACCCAGCTGGCTGGGTCCCGGCTGCCGAGCCGGCCGGTGATGCTGGCCGGCCTGGTTATGTTCCTGGCGGCGCTCGCCCTCTTCGTCGCCGGGCTCTCCGCCGCATCGTTGCCGATCTTCCTGGCCGGAACGGTCGTCAGCGGTGTGGCGATCGGTGCTGTCTTCATGGGCAGCCTCGCCGTCGCCAACCGGCTCGCCCCCGCTCAGACCCGCGGGCAGGTCATCTCCACCTATTTCGTGTTCGCCTACGTCGGCCTGACCGTGCCTGTCATTGCCGTCGGATTCGGCGCGCAAGCGTTCGGCGACTTCCGCGCCACGCTCGGCTGCGCCATCGGCCTGGCCGCGATCGCGGTGGCGTCGATGGCGATCATCCGGCGATCAACGCGGTTAGTCTGCGCCCTCCTCCTGCTCGAGCACGCGCGTCACGACGGTCAGGTCCTGCTCACCGAGTCCGGAGTCGACGACCTGCTGCCATTCGTCAGCAAGGCAGCCGAGGACGGCAAGCCGGTCCTCGCCGGCCGCCTGCAATGCGAGGCGCACGTCCTTGAGCGCGAGCGCCAGCGCGAACTGGGCCGAGAACTCTCCCGCGGCGATCCGTTGCAGCTTGGCTGCCTGCCACGGCGAGACAATCGGGCTGCCGTCGAGCGCGTCGACCACTGTTTCCGTCTGAAGACCCAGCCGGCGCGCGAGCGCCACGGACGCGGCGACCGCTTCGGTCACGAAGGCAAGCCAGGTGTTGTTGACCAGCTTCAGTCGCGTCCCGGCCCCCGCCGGGCCGACCCAGACGGTTCGCCGGCCGAGCGCGTCGAAGAGTGGAGCGACCCGCGGTCGTGCCTCGTCCGGCCCTGAGGCGAAGATGATCAGCTGGCCCTGGGCGGCCGGATCCTTACTTCCCGACACCGGCGCGTCAACGACGATGACGTCGGGACGCTCGCGGTCGACCATGGCCAAGACGTTGTTGGTCCCGGCCAGGCCGATCGTGGCCATCTGGACCCAGATCGCGCTCGGAGCAAGAGCGGTCAGCATTCCCTGGTCTCGTGCGACCGAGATGACGGCATCGGCGTCGGGCACCATCGTGACGACGATCCCCGCCCGCCGCGCCGCGTCGGCGGCGCTGTCGGCGACTTCCGCGCCGCGCTCGGAAAGGTCACGGGTCGCTTCCGGGTGGCGATCCCAGACGATCGTCGAGATGCCGGCACGCAAGGCACTGGCTGCCATCCCGTGACCCATTGTCCCGATGCCGAGAACCGCAACCGGCTCGCCTGTCGCTGCCATCGGTCCTCCTCGCGCGTGCCGCATCCTCCGCTTGAAGTACCCGCCGGCCGGCGCGATACTCCGGCGGTCAGTCCGGCGACGCCAGCTGACCGCTAAGCTCACTCCTCCTCACCTGATGGACTCGATGAATGCGCTGATCGCGGCGGCGAGCTGCCGGGGTGAGGAGATCATGGTCAGGTGCCGCCCGGGCACCGCCGTCGGCGGGGGCGCGCCGATCCGGGCCGCGGCCTGAGCGGCCGCCGAAGGGCTGAGCTGGGGATCGCTGGCGCCGAATATCACCCGCTTCGGCAGGTCCTCACCGCGAAGCTGGCGCAACTGCGCGCCCGTCATGCTCGGGATACCGTGGTGCAGCGTATAGGCGATGACGGAGGCGAATCCCGGCTGCTGCAGCGGACGGCGCCATGTCTCCACCCCGGCCGCGCTCAGCTGCGGGCAGGCAGGGCCGCACTGGGAACTGTAGACCGACCGGATGATCCACCCGGAGCTGAGCGCGAGCCGCAGGATCGTTGTCCGGTACGGATTGATGACGAGCCAGCCGGCGAGCGACGGGACCGGCAGCGGAGTGGCGTCGCCGTCCAGGAAGACGACGCCGGAAGCGACGTGACGGCCGCGCAACGCCGCCATCCCGACGACCGCCGCACCGCTGGAATGGCCGACGAGCACCGGCGCGGCGGGGCCGGTCAGCCGCATCGCGTCCAGGAACGCCAGCAGCTGATCCGCGAGATGGCCGGCGTCGAACGGCGGGCTAGGCGTGCTGTACCCGGTGCCGGTCAGGTCAAGGGCGAACACCCGGTGATCAGTCCCGAGCGCGGCGCCCAGAGCGCTGAAGGTGTCAGCGGTCTCGAAGGCGCCCGGCACCAGGACCACCGGCGAACCACTGGTACCCCACCTGAGATACCGCGTGTCAAACCCGCCAGCCCTGAGCATGCGCAAGCCACGAGGGCGGGGAACGGGGCCGTTGGTGCCAATGTCATAGAGAAAGCTGGCCGCCGTCAGAGCGAGCAGTAGGACGACGGCGACGACGACCGCGCGGCGCGAGAGGCGCGCGAGGCGCGGCCGCCCACGCAGCGCGCGGTCACCTCGCTGCCAGACTCTCATCGGCCGGTGACTCCGCGGCCGGCACGGATTCGGCGGACGGCCACTTCTTGAGCTCAACCTGGGGAATGAGCCAGGTGGCGAGGAAGGCCAGCGCGGCGATCGGGACGGCCACGATGAAGACCGTCTGGATCGACTCGGCGTAGCCAGCAACGAAGCCAGCGTGGATCGCTGCGGGCAGGTGCGCCAGGAGAGCCGGCGTGGCGTTGGAGCTGGAGAACCCGGCCGGAAGAGGGACGCCGTGCAGGTGCCTGGTCAGGTTGCCGATGAGCACGTTGGAGAAGATGGCGCCGAAGATCGCGGTCCCGAAGGATCCGCCGATCGACCGGAAGAACGTCGCCCCCGAGGTGGCGACGCCGAGCTCGGAGTGGGGTACGGCGTTCTGCACGATGATGACGAGTACCTGCATCACGCCGCCGATGCCCATGCCGAGCACGAGCATGTAGAGCGAGTCCAGCACCGTTGAGGTGCCAACCCCCATGAGCGAGAGCAGGTAGAGGCCGAGCGTCGTCGCTCCGGCGCCGGCGATGGGCCAGAACCGGTACCTGCCGGTCCTGCTGATGATCTGGCCGGATCCGATCGAGACCACGAGCAGCCCGGCCATGAGCGGCAGCAACTGGACGCCGGACAGGGTCGGCGATACTCCCCGGACGACCTGGAAGAAGGCCGGGAGGTAGGTGATGGCGCCGAACATGGCAAAGCCGACGATGAAGCCGACGATGGATGTCACGGAGAACGCGCGCAGCCGGAACAGGTGCAGCGGCAGGACCGGCTCCTTGGCCTTCCGCTCGACGAGCACGAATACGCCGACCAGCACGACGCCGCAGACGCCCAGGATCCAGATAGGCGCCGAGCCCCAGGCATAGGTCGTCCCGCCCAGGCTAGTCAGCAGGATGAACGACGTCGCGGCAAGGGCCAGCACCACCGTGCCGATGTAGTCGATGACGTGGTGTACCCGGCTGAGCTTGCCCGGCACCTGGCTGGCGACCACCATGAGCGCGATGATGCCGATCGGCACGTTGATGTAGAAGATCCAACGCCAGGTCAGGTTGTCGACGAACACGCCGCCCAGCAGCGGGCCAACGATGCTGGACACGCCGAAGACCGCGCCGAACAGGCCCACGTAGCGGCCGCGCTCGCGGGGCGAGACGATGTCGCCGACGATGGCCTGGGCGCCGACCATCAGGCCGCCGCTGCCCAGGCCCTGGATCGCGCGGAACGCGATGAGCTCGACCATGGAGTGACTGAGGCCGGACAGGACCGAGCCTATGAGGAAGATGACGATCGCGGCCTGGAAGAAGACCTTCCGGCCGTACTGGTCTCCCAGCTTGCCCCACAGCGGTGTCGACACGGTGGTCGCCAGCAGATACGCGGTGATAACCCAGGCGATATGCGAGCCGCCCTTGAGGTCACCGACGATCGTCGGGAGGGCGGTCGAGACGATGGTCTGGTCGAGCGCGGCGAGCAGCATGCCGAGCATCAGCGCGCCGATGATCAGCAGGATAGAACGGTGGCTGAGGCCAGGCAGCGCGCCGTTGCCGTCGCCGGATCCGCTAGCGCGCGCCGCGATGGCCGCGCTGGAAACCGAAGCGTCCTGCGGTGAGCTTCCCTCGGCGGAGGGGTCAGACGCGCTCATGCGCGGTCGTCCTTTCTGTGTTGCTCGGAGAGGGCTGGCTGGGTGACGGCTTGCTGGGAGGCGGCCTGCTGGGAGGCGGCCTGCTGGGAGGCGGCATGCTGGGCAAGGCCGCGCAGTGCGCAGTTCTCGGGGAACCCGTCGGCCAGCAACTGATAAGCAGCGTCGGCAAGCTGCTCCATCGGCACGGCGCCGCCGGAGGCAGCCCAGAACGTCAGGGTCGCCCTGAGGACGCCCGTGGCCGCGCTAGCCAGAAGCAACGGATACGGATCGCGGCTCGGGTCGATGCCAAGCCGTTCGGCGAGGCCCCTGGCGATGCCGGCCTCGACCTGCGCCATGTGCGCGGCCTGCGCCGCCCGCAGCTGGGGATCGGCGTGCGCCGCCTTCATCTGCCTGACCCATCGGGCCGGATCGCCGCCCAGGTCTGCCAGCTCGCCGGCGACCTCGCGCGCATGGCTCGCTAGCGCCGCGCGCAGCACCTCCAGCCCGGTATGACCAGGCATGTCATGGACCAGGCGCGCGCGCAGCTGCTCGGCTCGGTCCGGATCGGCACTGAAGAGCACCGCTTCCTTCGACGGGAAGTAGTTAAAGAAGGTCCGCGGCGAGACGTCCGCGGCCGCGGCAATGTCCTCGACGGTGACGTGCGAAAACCCCCGGTCCGCGAACAGATCCAGTGCGGCTCGCCGGATACAAAGGCGGGTAGCCAGCTTCTTGCGCTCCCGGAGCGACGAAGGCTCAGCTGGCAGCGGGGAAGTGACGGGCACCGATGACATAGTGCAGCCAGTATAACATTAGAGAGCGACTAACTTTGCGGTCACACGATCATTGCATCGGCTGCAACTGGCCTGCTCGCTATCCGAGAACGGTGATGAAGTCGCGCGTCCATCCGAGTGTGTACTGGTCTGCCGGGCGGGCCTGGCCGGGTATGGCGGCTTCAAGGCTCGACCCCGGCGCACCTGCGACGTCCAGCTGGACCCACTCGGGATTGATGTCGAGCTCCATGGCCCTGAGCGCGCCAGCGCTGACAAGCGCTGCGGCGAGATCCGCCGGCGTAGTCGACATGCCGCCGGCATAGATAAGCTCGCCTGCCGCGTCCTCGCCAACCGCGCTGCGCGCCACGTACTCCCCACCGCCGAGGGTGGCTCCCCACTGCGTCCAGTCCGCAGCGGCTGGCGTCGGTTGCCCCTGCCTGACCAGCAACCACAGGTTCTGCCGGACACTGAATACTGCCTCGCCAGGGTGCGGCAGGCTCACGCCCCAGACCCCGATGCGGGCAGCGCCCGAGCTGTCAATGACCAGGCTCGCCAGCCCGGCCCTGAGGGGCACGATGACGTGCCCCTCCTGCTCGTAGCCGCCAGCACCCGCGGACAACAGGAATCCGCCGTTGAACGCGGCGAGCACCCGGCGCTGTTCCAGGCCGCCAATGCTCGGTCCGGCGCGAGCCACCGACAGCGCGGCGGCGCCAGGGTCCACGCTGCCGCTGTGCAGCCGGTACTGCACTGGACCCGTGAATCTGGCCAGTGTCACCACACTGCCGTCGGCAGCCCGGAAGCTGGACACGATCACCCGGGGCGCGGGCGGCGGCGGGACGGCGCGGACCTTGGCGCTCGCGGACGGCCGCGGAGTGCCGGAAGCCGAGGCCGACGGGATACCCCGGCCCATCGGCGCCGTCGACGCTGTCGGCGCCGTCGACGCGCAGGCCGCGATCAGTACAACCGCAACCGCCAGAGCGGCCCGATAGACAAACCGCATGTACTACTCCGTTCGAGCCGACGGCCGCCGGTGCACACTCCAGGACGCTGACGATCTAGCTAGCAGCTATCTAGCTGTCAGCTGATCGACCCGGCCGGGCTCGGGTGGCGCTCACCTTGACTGATATCGACCGGCCGCCCCCTGCTGCGCCCGCGCATCCACAGGAAGACGGCGAGGACCACGAGCACGAATCCTAGGGCGGCTGCGATGATCGGCACGGTGACGCCCCACGTCGTGATCGTGCCGCTGCCGTTGTTGGCATCGGTCACTGCCGCTTGCAAGCTCGAGGGGCTGGCGTGGTAGGTGTCCGCCAGGACCGGGATCAGCGGGATGATCGTGCCGGTCGGCAGGGCGATGCCGCCCGTCTCAGTCTCATTCGTGCTGACGTTCACGACCAGTCCAGTGGACGGCGCGACAAAGTAGGTGTTGGTGGCCTGATACGTGTAGGCGAGCGGGACCGAGGTCGCATTCGGGAACGCCCGTGTCAGGCCGCCAAGCTCGCTCGGCGTGATAAGCCCGGCCGCCCTGATTTCCGTCAGCAGCGAGACTGGCAGCGCCTTGGGAAGGTTCGCCAGTACCTGTGAGTTCTTGATCGGGGTCGCCGGAACGGTGGCCTGATACTCGAAGGTGTTGATCCCGCCTTGCTGTGCCTGCTTCACGAACTTCAGCGGTGTCGTCGTGTCGGTGAGATAGACCCATCCTGTGTAGTTCTGCTTCTTAGCGCCTAGCGGCCAGCTGACGGTCAGCCCCTTGGCCGCGGTCACGCTCCAGTTGCTCGGGTGACTGGCCGTCGCTTCCAGGGTCTGCCTGTCGACCGCGTAGTTCGTGACGGTCTTGGCGACCGGACTGCCCGCGGTGGTAATCGTCCTGGTGTCCCGTATTTGCGCTGTGTTGCCCGACGTCTGCAGCGTCTGGACGTGATCGGTCAGCGTAGCTGGCAGCCCGGTCCTGATCGCGGCCGACAGGTTGCCGGTCGCCAGCGCGGCCGGATTGACCAGGCTGCGGATCGTCCCGGTATACGTACGCGTCTTGTTGTAGTTACTCGGCAGGCGAGCGATATAACTCGGGGTTATCCACCACGCCAGCAGCCCGCCGGCAACGAGCAGGATCACTCCGATCACTCCGCTGGCGATCGCGGCCTTGCGCATAATTGCTCCAACCGGCGCATGCCGCCCAGGCTCCCCGTCATTCACCTGGCTCAAGCGGCATACCTCGTGCTCACTGTGGCATTCGTTAGACGTACGCGCCTCGCCCGTTTCAGGTGATACGGACCAGCCGTCACCTGCGCGAGACGGCGAGATTTCGCCCGACCTGGCCGGGCAGGAGGAGTAGTCGATGACTGACAGAACCGCATCCCGCCCGATAGTGATCGTCGGCGGCGGCATGGCCGGGGGCAATGCTGCCGTGACCTTGCGGCAGGAGGGCTACCGGGGCCGGGTCGTGCTCGTCAGCCCGGAGCCAGGGATACCGTTTGGCCGACCACCGCTCTCCAAGACGTACTTGCGGTCGGAGGAGGATCTCGACGGCTGGTACGTGAAACCAGCCAGCTGGTACGAAGAGCACGACGTCGAACGCCCAGGCCAGGCCAGTGTCGTGAACATCGACGCGACCACGCAATCCGTGTTGCTCGACTCAGGTCAGGAACTCGGGTATCAGAAGCTCCTGGCAGCGACCGGAGGCCGAGTCCGGCGGCTCGAGATCCCCGGCGCGGACCTGCCCGGCCTCCACTATCTGCGCAGGGTGGCCGACTGCGACGCGATTAAGCGAGAGGCCCGGCCCGGCCGGCACGCGGTCGTCGTGGGTATGGGGTTCATCGGCTGCGAGGTCGCAGCCTCCCTGACCCAGCTCGGGGTGCACGTGACCGCGGTCTTTCCGGGGAAGGTTCCGCTTGAGCGGGTCCTGGGCGCCGAGGTGGGCGCGCTGATCAGCGCCTTCCACCGGGCGAACGGCGTTGAGCTGCTGGCCGGGGAGCAGATTGCCGAGTTCGAAGGATCCGGGCGACTCCAGGCAGCCAGGACCGCTAGCGGCATGCGCATAGCTTGCGACTTCGCCGTGGCGGGCACCGGGATAGCACCGGACTTGACTGGCATGGCCGGGCTGACAGCCGCGCAAGACAACGGTCTGCTCGTGGATGAGTTGTGCCGGACCACCGCGCCTGACGTGTATGCCGCTGGTGATGTTGCGAATCAGCTCCACCCGCTATTCGGCCGGGTCCGAGTGGAGCACTACAACAACGCCGAGAAACAGGGCCGTGCTGCGGCGAGATCGATGCTCGGCTCGACCGCCCCCTACGACTACGTTCATTCGTTCTGGTCCGATCAGTATGAGCACAAGCTGGAGTACGTCGGTCACGCCGCGACATGGGATGAGTTCGTGGTCCGCGGGAGCCTGGACGAGGGCAAGCTGATCGGGTTCTACCTGACCGGGGGACTGGTGCAGGCCGCCGTGGGGCTCGACCGCGGCGGCGACCCAGAGCTGGATCTCTCCGGCGAGATGGCGGCTTGCGTCCGCCTGGTAGCAAATCGGGCCCGGCCTGCCCGCGCCCTGCTAGCCGACGATCAAGCGGATCTGTGGTCGCTGTGACTGACGGTTAGGTGCCGGCTCTACTCCGCTTTGACGTTGGAGAAGAGCGGGATGTTCGCCCCGCTGGCCGGGGCGAGCGGGCTGTCAAGCAGGGCGACGATCAGCCGCGCGACGTCAGCCGGAGTGAGGCCAGGACGAAGGCTGGGATTGGCACGGCGCAGCATCTCGGTGTCGACGGCGCCGGGGCTCACGCAGATGGCGCTGATGCCGTGCGGCCGGCCCTCGACCGCGATCGCCTCGGTAAGCCCGATGACGCCGTACTTCGAGACGTTGTACGCGGCGAGTCCGGGGAACTTCTCGGTCGCGTAGACACCGGACAGCGAGCCGATCGTCACGATCCGGCCTTCGCCGCTCTGGCGCATGGCCGTGAACGCCGCCCGACAGCAGAGGAACGAGCCGGTCAGGTTGACCCGCAGCGTCTCTTCCCAGATCTCAGGCGTGGTCTCGGCAAACGGTGCCGCCTCGAGCACCGCGGCCGCCGACACCAGTGCGACGACGGGGCCGACCTCAGCGGCCACGGCGAAGAGTCGCTCGACGTCGTGCACCTTGCTGACGTCTGCCGGCGCGGACGTGGCTTTGCCGCCGGCGTCCCGGATCCGCCCGGCGACACCGGCGAGTGCCTCGCTGTCCCGGGCCGCGAGTACGACGTGCGCACCGGCGGCGGCAACAGCCTCGGCGGTGGCGGCTCCGATCCCCCGGCTGGCACCTGTCACCACCGCCACTCGTCCGGCCAGCCAGTGCCTTGTTTCACCCGACCGCGGTTCCGGCATCGGCACTGACGACCCGCCCGTAGAGCTGCTCATGAGCCTCCAGACTCCGTTCCAGGTCGAGATGGCTCTCGGCATGGCTGCGGCAGGCCGAGCGCGAGATGCCGGTCACTCTTCGGACGCTATCTGCCGCGCCCCGGACGTCGTCCGGCGCGACCAGGAAGCCGGTCACGCCGTCGGCGATCACCTCACCAAGGCCGCCGCGGTGAAACGCGATCACCGGAGTCCCGCAGGCCTGCGCCTCGGCGGCGGCCATGCCGAACGGCTCGTCCCACCGCGCCGGACACAGCACCACCGATGCGCGGGTCATCACGGTCCACAGGGACGTCCTGGCCACTCCCGGATGAACACGGACGCCAGGCACATCGCGCCAGGGGTCGATCCGCTCGCGGGCGTAGTCCGGGTCGTAGGCGTCGCCGTATACATCGATCTCGATCCCGGCAAGCTGAGCGATGTCGATGGCCTCGGCGGCTCCCTTCTCGGGACTCAGCCTGCCTGCGAACAGAGCGCCGTTACCCGCAGCGGCCGACCAGGGTATGGCGCGGACCGGCACGAAGGGCGGCAGTATCGCGTCGACACGGGTGACCTGGCTCCAGGCGCTCGCCTGGAACGCGGACACGCAGGCCACGGCCGGCGGCCGGCCGCTGCGCCCCGCTTCGCCGAGTGCAGCCGCGATGGCCGGCTCCGGCGGTAGGTGCAGCGTGTGGACCATAGGAACGCCCACCGAGTCGGCGAGCTCGATCGCCGGGGCGTCGAAGGCGTGATTGTGGACGACGTCGTAGCGGGTACGTCCGACGCTGGAAAAGACGCCGGCAAAGGCACGCGCGGCCGCGTCCTGGCCGGTAGGCGCCGGAGCAGCCGCCCTGTACAGCGTGGCCAGCAGGGACCTGGGATCGACCCCGGTATCGATCACCGTGACCCCCGGGATCTGCGATCCGCTCGCCGCGTAGACATGGACCTCGTGTCCTCGGCCCGTCAGGCCGCGGGCCAGGTCGGAGACAAAGGCCTGCGATCCTCCGCCCTGCGGTTCGCGGATGGCCGACACCAGAGGCGCGACGATCGCGATCTTCATCGCGGCATGACCTTGAACGCGAGATCGCGTGGCGGATTGAGTCCCAGCAACTCGAAGGGCACCCGACGGCCTCGAAGGCGGCGAACCTCCCGCACCGCATGCGGATAGAAGATCTCTGCCAGCTCAACGGCTTCGCTGTGGCTCGTGAAGTCGACCGACATGGGCCCGGCAAAGCTCACGTACTGATAACCGTGGGCCGCGAGCCAGTCGATGTGGTTCGGCCAGATGATGGCGACGCAGCCGCCGGGCCGGCAAACCCGCTCCATCTGGTCCAGGCCGGCTTCGCCGCCGTGGCTGGCCGCGGGCGTGAGGACCGAGCACGCGACGACCAGGTCGGCGTAACCGGCGGGCACCGGCAGATCGTCGAAGAACCCGTGAGCCACCCGCGCGCGGTCTCCGTGCACGGCCTCGGCTAGCTTGCGTCTGAGAATCTGCCGAAACGCCGCGACAGGCTCGACCGCAACGATCTCTCGTCCGCGGTCCAGGAGTTCCATCGTCAGCCGTCCTGTGCCGGCCCCGACCTCGACGATCCGGCCCGAGTTGCGGGGCAGCCAGCGCAGGACACCCGGATGAAGGCGCTCAGCAGTGGCCAGCCGGTCGTAGAGCTCAGGTTCCAGCCGGTACAGCAACTCCCACGCAAGAGCCGGGTCGGTCAGCGGGTCGCCACCGGCGACAGTCACGAAGCGGCTTACCTCGTCGCACGTGAGCACAGCAAGATCCGCAGCCGTGTAGCGCCTGGCCACGTCCCGCCCCGGCCGGGCCGGACCGTTAGAGGTGATCACCGACCTCGGCCCAGTTCTTGTCAGTCTCCGAAACGCGCACTGACCGCAGCAGGCCGTGCGGCAGTTCGGGCTGAAGCCTTTCCCAGAAGGCCATGGCGAGGTTCTCGGCCGTCGGGATACGTCCCTTCAGCCACGGCACGTCAGTGTTCAGATTCCGATGGTCAACGTCGTCGATGATCTGCCGGCACATGATGCCGGAAAGTTGCTTCAAGTCCCAGACATAGCCGCTGGCGTCGTCGATCTTGCCCGCCACGACGACATCGAGGACGTAGTTGTGTCCGTGCAGATTCACGCATTTCCCGAACAGGCGGAGATTTTCCTCATCCGACAGGCTTGGGTCATACAGCTGGTGCGCGGCATTGAACGATTCACGGCGGCTAACCAACGCGGTCAGCGGGCTGCTCATGAGGTGTAGCCGCCGGCAGCCGCCGGCACCGTTTCGGGATGATCCTGATGAGCCATGTCACGCCTCCAAGCTCGTCGCTCAGCACGCCGGCGGCCTGCTACAGCTCCGCTACCGATGAGTTTACGGCCGCCCGTTTTGTCCGCCGCGTAAGCAGGATGCAACTGACGGCCCCCTGGGTATGTGCTGGCAAATGTGGGTTAAACGCGGTCCACATGACCACCGGGAGTGAGGACGGGCAGTTGAGCACGGTCATAGCCGTGGTGGCAGCCGTCGCAGCCGCGCTGGTATTCGGCATCGCGTCTGTGGCGGACCAGCGCAGTACCAAGCGGGTCAAGTCCCGCCAGCCGCTGTCGCCGCGGATCTTCCTCGACCTGATGCGGCAGCCTCTGTGGCTGGCGTCGGTCGGCGGGACCCTGCTCGGATTTGCCCTCCAGGTGCTTGCACTCAGATACGGGCCGCTGGCACTGGTCGAGCCGCTGCTGATCTGCGGTCTGATCTTCGCCGTCCTCATCAACGCTTACCTCCGCCACCGGTGGGATGCGGTCCTGATCGGCGGGGTGGTCGCCAGTGCGGCTGGCGTGGCCGGTTTCCTGGTCGTCGCGCAGCCGACCAAAGGCCGGACGAGTGTCGGATTCGAGGTCGTCCTGCCGCTGGCGGTCGGCCTGGTCGCCGCCATCGCGGGCTGCCTCGCCGTGGCCCGGCGCAGCGATACGCTTCGGCCGCTCGCGCTCGCCCTTGCCTGCGGCATTTGCTACGGTGTCGCCGCGTTCCTGGTCAAGCTCGTGGTTTCTGATGTCAGCGGTGGCCTGCCGGCTCTGCTCACCAACTGGCCGATCTACGCACTGGCGGTGGTGGGACCACTCGGCTTCTTGCTCAACGAGAACGCATTCCAGCAGGGCACCCTCATCGCGCCGGTCCTCGCGATCATCACCGTCTGCGATCCGATCATCTCCATCGCCCTCGCCGACGTCTGGCTGAACGAGAGGCTCAACAGCACCCCGGCCGGAATCGTCCTGGAGGTCCTCACGCTGATGCTCATGACCGCGGGGGTCGTCGTGACCGCGCACCGCGCCCCCCACGTCGCTCCCCCGGCGAGCCAGCCCGTGACCTTACCCTGGACCTGCGATGGCGGGAAGCTGGGGCACCCTGCTGGTGCTGGACGAGACGCATACCCAGTTCGACGTCTACGGCGGGACCGTCACCCACTACGACGTGACACCCGACATGGTCACCGGCGGCAAGGGGATCGCCGGCGGCATCCCCATTGGCGCCTGCGGCATGACCAGCGACCTGGCCGCTCTCGTGGAGCAGAATCTCGGTGACGAGACCGGGACCGAGACCGGGATCGCACTCGGCGGCACGCTGTTCGCCAATGCACTCTCGTTGGCCTGCGCCGAGGTCGTCCTCACCGAGCTGATGACCCCGGCCGAGCACAACCGGATCGCTGGGGCGCGCCCTAGACGCGCGCGCTCACCAAGAGCGAGATGGTGAACGCGGCATAGGCAACGATGACCAGAGTGCCCGCGCGGCGGCTCAGGCCCCGGTGCCGGTAGGCGACGGCCAGCACCACCAGGGTGAGGCCGAGGTACCACGCGGTGACCAGCACAGCCTGACCGGATGACTGCCCGAGGCCGAGAATAGCGCCGGGCAGCAGCAGGCCCGCCACGACGTTGATCGCATTGCTGTTCAGCGCCGTGCTCAGCGTCGCGGCTCCGCGGCCCCGCCCGGCCAGGTACACGGCCGCGACCGCGTTCGGCAGGCTGGTGACGGCCGCCAGCACCAGGCCGCCGACGATGATCTGCGGCACACCGTAGCGCCGGCCGAGATCGGATGCGGCCCGCTCCATCAGTACGCTGGCAGCCACTACCACGACCAGGGCGCCGGCGGCGACCGCCGCGTCCGGCCACCTGGCGGGCCGGGGCCGGATGGCGTCCTCGAGCTCGATCTCCTCCTCGGTCACCGCTGAGCGCAGCCACGTCCACCAGCGCTCTGGCAGGCGCATCCACTGCATGCCCTGTCCTTCCGTGCCGAGCAGGAGGACGTAGAGGCCGAGCACGACGAGGGCGAGGCCGAGGCCGACGGCGATCGGCACCAGGCCGGTCACTACGCCCAGGCTGACGACGGCCACCCACAGCGCCACCGCGCCGCTGAGCGCCACGACCTTGCGGTGCAGGGCGAGCCGGCCAGCCACGACAGCGCCGAGGCCCAGCAGCGCGGCCAGGTTGAACACGTTGGAGCCCAGTACCACCCCGGCTCCGACGCTCTGCTGGTGGCTGCTCAGCGCGGTCACCGCGGCCGTAATCTCAGGCGCGTCAGCCGCCAGCGCCGCGACGATGCCAAGAAGCGCCTCGGACATGCCAAGGCGCTCGCCGATGCGCTCCAGCCGAGACACGAGCAGCCAGCTCGTCGCCAGGCTGACGACGGCGCCAGCGACAAACGCGGCTACCGCCAGCACGCTCGGCCATGAGTGGTCGCGCTCGATGCCATAGCCAGACTCCCAGTCGACGCGCCCGCAGGCGCCGCTTCGCCACCTTTGCCGACCAGACTTCCCGGCGCACCAGCCACCCAGGATAGGGGCAGCAGGCACAGTCCTCCAGCTGGGGACCATATGCCGCGAACCGTCTCGATGATGACGGTAATCGTCAGGCTGTCGGTGCCGTAGGCCATTATCGGCAGGAGAAGCTCGCGAAGGGAGCGCGCCGCCATGTCCGCCACGCCTGCCGAGCACCCGCGCACCGCATCGCCCCGCACGACGTCGCCCCGGACGACGTCGCCCGGCAAGGTATCGCCGCGCAAGGTATCGGCGCGCGAGGGGGCGCGGCAGCTAGCTGAGCGCGATCCGGTCCTGGCGCGACTCGTCGCCGAGGCCGGCCTGCCATCCTTCCCGGTGCCCACGGAGACCCACTTCGCCACGCTCGTGCGTGCTATTACCTACCAGCAGCTCGCCGGCAACGCAGCGCGCGCCATCCACGGCCGTTTGATCGCTGCGCTCGGGGACGAGATACGTCCGGACCGGCTGCTCGCGCTCTCAGACGAGGCCCTGCGTGCTGCGGGATTGTCGGGCAACAAGGTCGCCTCGCTGCGCGACCTGTCCGCCAAGGTGCTCGACGGCACGGTTGTCCTCGAGCCCCGGCGGCTGGGGCGGGAAAGCGACGATGAGATCGCCGAGCGCCTGACGAGCGTGCGCGGTATCGGGCCGTGGACCGCTGAGATGTTCCTCATTTTCCAGCTCCGGCGGCTGGACGTGTGGCCCACGGGAGATCTGGGCGTGCGGCGGGGTTACGGCCTGGCCTGGGCCGTTCCGATGCCGACTGCCAAAGAGCTCGATCGCCTCGGCGAGCCCTACCGCCCGTATCGCAGCGTCTTGGCCTGGTACTGCTGGCGCGCGGTCGATCTGTACGCGGCGAGCACCGGGGCCGGCGACGGGCCTGGCGCCGTGCCGCTATGACCCTGGCCGGCGCGGGCTAGCAGCCGCCTGGCGGGCCCGGCACGCCAGGCCCTGTCGCCGGCTGATCGACCATCGCGCTGGACGTCCGCAACTCGCCGCCCAGGTGCACGACGTACCAGCGGCCGCGCCAGGAGATCAGCGTGGCGATCCCAAACGACATCACGTGCCCGCCGACTCTGTACACCAGGCGCGCGCCGGCCACGTGCCAGTAGCCGACGGTGTTGGCGCACACGCCAGGACTGATCCAGTTGGCCTCATCTTCGGGCACGATGACCCGCAGGAGCGTGGCCTGCCGGGCCTGGCCGCCGAGGAGCTGGTGGGCGGCGATGACGTCGGCCCTGAAATTGACCACCAGGCGCCCTTGCCAGTCGGCAGCCGGGTACGCAATGGCCTTGACCTGCTGATAGGCGGCCAGCGGGAAGAAGGCCGGCATGGCGAGATCGGGCCGCCCGGACGCCACCCCCGCCCACAGGTCGGTCATCTCAGACCAGAACGCCAGGCTGTGCGCCGGCGGGCGCGTACTCGTCTGATGCAGGCCAGCACCCGTGGGCGGCACCAGGGCAACCACTGGCCACGGTGAGGGCGATGGTGACGGTGACGGTGACCCGGTGGCATCCACCCCGGGCGAGCTACCGCCTGGTGTCGCCGTGCGCGCATGGGTCGAGGCCGCTTCCGGGGCACCGCCTGCGCCGGCCGACCCGGCGCACCCAGCGGCTGCCACCACCGCCATCGCGACCCCTGTGACCAGCAGGCTCGCGCTTCCCCTGTGCCTCATGGCCAGCATGGTAAGCCGCCGCGGGCGGTCAGGGTGCGCCGGCTCGCGTGTCGACGAGAGGTTACGAGCGCTGAGGATGGGCCTTTACGTTCTCTTATGCGGCCGCTGCCGTGGATGCGCTGTTGTGGCTGACCGCGACCCGGCCTGCCGGGGCCAAGGCGCTCGGCATCGCCACACTGGCCCTGATCACGATCTTGGTGGCTGGCAATCGCGGCTCGGACAGTCATCGCCATCAGGCGCCGCCAGTTCTTCCCGCAGCGGGCGGGGGCATGACAGCGCGGGCAAGAGAGCACGGGTATGACACGAATTCCCAGCACCTGGAGAGGACGGCACCTCATGGATCTTGGCCTGACCGGGAAGGTCGCCGTAGTGACCGGTGCCAGCAAGGGCATCGGGCTTGCCATCGTCCGCGGCCTGGCGGCGAACGGCGCACACGTCATAGCGGGCGCCCGAACGTCCTCGAACGAGCTGGACGAACTGGTCAAGGCCGGCCAGGTCCAGGTGGCCCAGGTTGACCTGACCGACGCCAACGGGCCGGGCACCCTGGTCTCGCTGGCCGCCGAGCGGATCGACATCCTGATCAACAACGTCGGCGGCGCGCCTGCCAGGACCGGCGGATTCCTCAGCATCACCGACGAGGACTGGCTGTCGACGATCACCATCAACTTCCTGGCCGCCGTGCGCACGACCCGCGCCGCCCTGCCGGCCATGCTCGCGGCCGGGCGCGGGGCGATCGTCAACACCGGCTCGGTCAACGCGTACCTGCCCGACCCGGCGGTGATGGACTACAGCGCAGCCAAGGGAGCGCTAGCCAACTTTGCCAAGTCGCTGTCGAAGGAAGTAGGCCCGCGCGGCATCCGGGTCAACTCCGTCAGCCCGGGGCCCGTCGCCACCGAGTTGTGGCTCGGCACGAGCGGCGTCGCCGCCACAGTGAGCGCGGCGACCGGCGCTGCCGCGAAGGACGTGGCGAGCCAGGCGGCCAGCCAGATGGTGACCGGGCGCTTCACGACGCCTGCGGAGGTCGCCGACCTCGTGCTCTTCCTGGCCAGCGACCGGGCAGCGAATATCACGGGCGCGGACTACGCCATCGACGGCGGCCTTGTGCAGACTTTGTGAGGTATCAGCGGCCTTACGGCTCACGGCGAATACGCCGAGAGCGAAGTCAGCGCGAAACGGCGGTGGTCACGGGCCGGCAGTCACCGCCAGCGCGAGGCGGAGCATCGGCGTGAACTTACGATAGGCGAATGGAAGACGCCCAGGCCGCAGCGGCCGAGCCTCGCGACAATGACGCCTCAACGTCAGCGCCCGCCCAGGAATCCCGGCCCCGGCCCGCAATCCTGACCGTGGACGACGACCCGGATGTCTCCCGCGCCGTCGCCAGGGACCTGCGCCGCCGCTACGGCGAGCAGCACAGGATCGTGCGCGCGGAATCGGGCGAAGCGGCCCTCGATGCCCTGCGGGAGATGAAGCTGCGCGGGGACCTCGTCGCGGTCATCCTGGCCGATTACCGGATGCCGCAGCTCAACGGCATCGAGTTCCTCGAGCGCGCGATGGACATCTATCCAGGCGCGCGCCGCGCGCTGCTGACTGCGTACGCGGACACGGGCGCCGCCATCGAGGCCATCAACGTGGTCGATCTCGACTACTACCTCCTCAAGCCGTGGGATCCGCCCGAGGAGAAGCTGTACCCGGTGGTGGACTCGCTGCTGGACATCTGGCGGTCGTCGGATCACCGGCCCGTGCCCGAGACGAAGCTGATCGGGCATCGCTGGTCGGCACCTTCCTCGGACGCACGCGAGTTCCTCGCCCGCAATCAGGTGCCCTATCGCTGGTATGCCGCCGACGAGCCGGAAGGACGTCGGCTCCTGGAGGCGGCGGGCCACGATGGGCAGACGCTGCCCGTCATCATCGCGCCGGACGGCACGGTACTGGTGGAGCCGTCCGAGCCGGACCTTGCGAACCACGTGGGCCTCGCGACCAACCCGTCCACCGACTTCTACGACCTGATCGTCATCGGCGGCGGTCCGGCCGGCCTCGGAGCGGCTGTCTACGGCGCGTCCGAGGGACTGCGGACCGTGCTGGTCGAGCGCACCGCCACCGGTGGCCAGGCGGGCCAGAGCTCGCGGATCGAGAACTACCTGGGCTTCCCGGACGGCGTCTCGGGCGCGCAGCTCACCGACCGGGCGCGACGGCAGGCCGCCAAGTTCGGCGCCGAAATGCTGACCACCCGTGAAGTCGTGGGACTGGAAGTCAACGGGTCAGCGCGCACCGTTCGCTTCGCCGACGGCTCGGCCATCAGCGCGCACACCGTCATCCTCGCGACCGGTGTCATGTACCGGAAGCTCACGGCGCCTGGCGTGACCGACCTCACCGGACGCGGCATCTATTACGGCTCGGCGCTGACCGAGGCGACGAGCTGCATCAACGAGGACATCTACATCGTCGGTGGCGCCAACTCCGCAGGTCAGGCGGCGGTCTATCTCGCCAAGGGTGCCCGGTCGGTGTCCATCCTCGTGCGCGCCAGCTCGCTGACCAACTCGATGTCGCACTACCTCATCGAGCAGGTCGAGAATATCCCGGCGATCAAGGTCAGGCCCTGCACTGAGGTGGTCGAGGCGCACGGCACCGACCACCTGGAGCGGCTCACGCTGCGCGACAGCACTACCGGCGAGACGCAGACCGTAGACGCCCAGTATCTTTTCGTCTTCATCGGCGCGGCCCCGCTGACGGACTGGCTGAAGGACGTCGTCGTTCGCGACGATCACGGTTTCGTCCTGGCGGGGCCCGACCTGGTCGTCGGCGGGGAGCTGCCGAGCGGCTGGCCGCTGGATCGCGCGCCGTATCACCTGGAGAGCAGCGTGCCGGGTGTCTTCGTCGCGGGCGACGTCCGCGCCG
>DASXKI010000277.1:0-22214 GCA_036496945.1 Streptosporangiaceae bacterium
GGCGGCAGCATGACCGGTAGGTAGACGAGCACGCGCAGGTAGCCCCGCGCGTGCCGCAACTCATTCAGCAAGATCGCCACGCAGAACGGGACCGCGTACCCGATGACAAGTGCGAGCAGGCTGAATTCCACCGTGTTCCGCCAAGCCTGCCAGAACGTCGGGTCATGGATGATGCGTTCGTAGTTGAGCCAGCCAGCCCAGGTGTAGCCGCCCCCGTACACCGCCTTCTGGAAGCTCAGGATCACTTCGCGGACGATCGGGTACCAGGAGAAGAACGTGAAGCAGAGAACCGCGCCGATGAGGAAGCCGTACGCCGACAGATTTCGGCTGGCCTTCTGCCCGAGGCCCGCGGCCAACTGGCTCCTGGCCCGCCGGCTAGCGTCCGGCTTGCGCAGCGTCACGACATCTGCCATCAAGTCTCCCTGTTGCCTTGGACCCCGTGTTTGAGTGCGTGGGGGCCGGCCCGCTCTCCGGCCCCCACGCTTGTGCGCTGTCGGGGATTCCCCGACTGTGCCCTTACGAGCTGTATTGCAGCAGAGTGTTGACGTTGGTCGCTGCAGTCTTCAGCAGTGCCGGGATGTTGACGTTCGGCTCGGTGAGCACTGCCAGCATCATCGGGTCCAGCGTCTTGTAGACAGCTTGCGCATCGAACGGCTCGCCGTCGCTGGCCTCGTTGGCGTTGACGTAGGACTGGTAGTACGACTGGTTGATCGTCGTGTACTGGCTCCGCAGCGACTGGACCTGCGTGCCGGTAGCGCCGCCGAACAGTGAAGGCTCGTCGAAGCCGACCGGCAGCCCGTCCGCCTTCTGCCTGGCGTAGTTGAAGGTCACCCCTTGGCCCGGCGTCAGGTCCTCGAAGGCGATGAACTTGATGCCGGCCTCGATCTGCGCGGGCGTGTCGTGCTTGGCGAAGACGTAGGCATTGCCGCCGCCGAGTGAGCCGGCTGGCTTGCCGGTCACGCTGGGCAGGGGGCCCATGCCGATGTCGTTGATGTTGCCCTTGTCTACCGCGACGATCTGGTTGTAGATGTCATCTGGCGCGGCGATGTACATTCCAAGTTTGCCCGCACCGAACTGCACCTGGAGCGCTCCCCAGGCCAGGCCCTGCGTGGCGCTCATGGCGTTGTCAGTGAACCGCAGCGTGTGCAGCGCCTCCAGGATCGCAGTGCCGTTGGCGTTGTCGAAGGCCGCCGTCGGCGGGGCGTTCTTGGTATTGACCGTCGTGCCGCCGAGTGCGTCCATGTAGGACGCGAAGTGCCAGCCGCCGTTGTTGCCCGCGCTGTAGTCGCCCCAGCCCTCGATGCCGTGCCCGAGCTTTGAGATCGCCTTGGCGTCCGTCTCCACCTGTGCCCAGGTCGTCGGCGGGTCGTTCGGGTTCAGCCCGGCCTGGCTGAACAGCGCGCGGTTGTAAATCAGACCCTGGGTGTAGTTGCTGGTTGGCAGGCCGTAGATGCTCTTGCCCGCGGTCACTGCCGCCATCGCCGCGGGCACGATGTCCTTGAGCGTTGGCACGGTCTTGGAGTTCACGTACTGGGTGATGTCGGCGGCCTGGCCAGCGGTCAGGACCTGCGGCAGGTCCGTGAAGTTGATATAGGTGAGGTTCGGCTCGGTCCCGGCCCGCAGCTGCGCGGTGAAGACCGGAAGGTTTGTGCAGGGGTTGTTGTAGACGCTCACGATCGTGATGTTCGGGTTGGCCTTCTCGAACTTAGCGACGTCCGCGACCCATTCCCTGTGCTGAATCGGGTTCTGCGCTTGCGTCGGCGCGCAGTTGATGCTGATGGTCACCTTGCCGCCCGATGCACTCGGGGCGGGGCTGCTGGAGCAGGCCGCGGCCCCGAGCCCTAGCGCGGCGACAGCGGTCACGGCAGCGAACTTCCGGCTGCCAGACCACCGGTGAATGTGTCTGCTCATCGATCAATCCTTCTTCCTTGGGCTGAACGTGGGCGATCTCGGGCGCCCTGGGCCGCGGTGGCAGCAGGGCGCGGCCAGGCCAGCCGCATCCGATGAATGATCACGAATCCGGCCGACTTGCGCTACGCCCTCGGGCGCCTTGTTTTGTTGAACTGAACATACTGAGGTGAACATCTGAGAGCAAGATGTTGATGAAACATTGCAAGGACACAACTTGATCACGACGATCTATGCGTTTGACGGACGAGTCCGGCAGGAAGCCCCGTTGCAGCCTCGTTACGGTTGAGTTTCATGCACTGACCGGCAGAACATGAGGGAACGGGGTCAGTCGACTTGCGCCAGCAGTGATCTAAGTAACGCAAGGTCTTGCCAGTAGATGTCGTATTGTTGCGGCATGACGCGAACTCCCGCCCGGCGCCTCGCTGAGGTCGCACAGAAGGTCGGGGTCAGTGAAGCCACCGTGAGCCGCGTGCTTAACGGCAAGGCCGGCGTGTCCGAGAGCACCAGAGAGGCTGTCCTCACTGCCCTGGATGTGCTCGGATACGAGCGCCCGACCCAGCTGCGCGGCGACCGCGCTCGGCTCATTGGCCTGGTCCTGCCCGAACTCCAGAATCCGATCTTCCCGGCGCTCGCGGAGGTGATCGGGGGTGCGCTCGCCCAGCGTGGCTTCACGCCGGTGCTCTGCACCCGGACCGCTGGCGGCCTGTCCGAGGCGGACTACGTCGACATGCTGCTCGACCAGCACGCCTCCGGTGTCGTATTCGCGGGCGGGCACTACGCCGAGCTCGCCGCCCCACACGACCACTACCGGCTGCTGCATAGCCGGGGTATCCCGGTCGTGCTGGTCAACGCGGCGATCGACAACCTGGATTTCCCCTGCGTATCCACCGACGACGTGACCGCTGCCGACCAGTCCTTCCGGCACCTGGCTTCGCTGGGGCACGAGCGCATCGGGCTGGTGCTCGGGCCCGAGGACCACATGCCCTCCCGCCGGAAGCTGGCCGCATTCCTGGAGCATGTGCAGCGCGCGGGCTTGACGGTCACGCCTGTCGAGCACGCGCTGTTCTCGCTCGAGGGCGGGCAGGCCGCGACCACGCGCATGCTCCGGCAGGGCGTGACGGGCGTCATCTGTGCTAGCGACGTCCTCGCTCTCGGCGCCATCCGCGCGGTGCGCCGGGCAGGATTGTCAGTGCCCGGCGATGTCTCGGTGGTCGGCTTCGACGACTCCGGCTGGCTGAACTGCACGGACCCGCCGCTGACCACGGTCCGCCAGCCCATCGAGTCGATGGGCAAGGCGGCCGTCGCGCTGCTGGTCAACCAGATGGAGTCCGTCGCGATGCACCACGAGGAGCTGCTGTTCGAGCCCGAGCTCGTCGTCCGCGGCTCGACTGGCCCGGCCCCGGTCCGCGCACTGGCTGCCGCCGACCAGCCGCAGCCGGCAGTGACTATCGCCAGGTAAGTCCCGCGGCCGGGTCGGAAACATTGAGGTGCTGCTGCACCCTGGCCAGATGCAGCCGCATAGCCTCCACCGCACCGCCGGAATCGCGGGAGCGCAGTGCCTCGACGATCGCCCGGTGATCTGCGTGGTACTGGCTGCGGCGCTCGGGCGACCCGCTGCGTCTCTTCAGGTCTCCCCAGACTTGCCCGTGGCGTGCGGCCTCGATCGCGCCATACAGCGCAGCCAGCAGCGGACTGTGGCTCGCCGCCATAATGCATCGGTGCAAGGCCAGGTCGCAGGCCTCGAATTCCTCGAAGGTGGCGGCCCGGTCGCCGAGCGCGAGGCAGCGGTCCATCTCCTCCAGGTCAGCGGCGGTCGCCCACGCCACTACCAGAACCATCGCGGGGGGCTCGAGCAACCGCCTGATCGTCATCACGTCGGCGGGAGCAAAGTCCGCAGTCGACGGCGTGCCGCGCCCCTGCTGGCTAGCCCCGTGCTGGCTAGAACCATGGTGGCCTGCACCGTGCTGGCCTGAACTGGCGAATTCATAGTGCTCAGCTGCCCGCCTCGCATTCGGTAGCGCACGCAGGAAGGTCCCACGGCCGACCTCACGCGAGATACGGCCCTGAGCCTCCAGCAGCGCCAGCGCGGACCGCACCGATGAGCGGGTGACGCCGAGGTCGAGGCTGAGCTGCCGCTCTGTCGGCAAGCGGGACCCGGCCTGCGGGCCCGCACCCTGCCACTGCGCAAGGATGAGTTCCGCGAGCGCGAGCCCGCGCGCGAGGTGTGGCGGCGGCTCGGCGGACGGCGGCACAGCGCTCGGCGGCACAGCGCTCGGCGGCACAGGGATCAGCCGGACAGTATCGGTGGCCGGTCCACTGACCACATCCGCGGGATCAGGTCCCGGTATCGCCTGCATGCGCGCTCGCCCTCCGCTCGGCTCGGTCCGGCTGCGCTGCCGGACTGTCCACTGCCCCGCCAGACTGCCGTCACTACCGTATCCCGAGCTGTGCAACCAATCTTACCAATTGGTGAGCCTAATTGTTATATCCGTGTGAACAAAAGCCGCTCAGATCCCTTGACCCGTTTAATTCACGCGACCTATGCTCAACCAATCGGCTAACGGCAACCAATATGGCCGATATGGTGGCCCGAACCCGGAGGTTCGCTGATGAGGCTCGCGACGATCGCCACCCCGCAGGGACTGCGCCTGCACGTTCGGGTGCACTCCGGCCATGTCGACGTCGGCGAGGCGACCGGCGACCCGGCACTCTCGTCGCTGCGTGGACTGCTGGACGCAGGCCCGGCCGCCATGGAGGCCGTCCGCGGCGTGCTCGACAGGGACGGGCAAGAGTTCGCGCCCGAGGACTTCGGACCGGCGGTGCCCGAACCGAGGCGGGTCCTGTGCCTCGGTGTCAATTACCGCGAGCACGCCATCGAAGGGGGCCGGGCGGTGCCGACCTGGCCCGAGGCCTTCGTGCGCGGCGAAGGTAGCGCGATCGGGCCCTACGCCGACCTCGTCAAGCCGGCCCTCACCACCAGGTTCGATTACGAGGGCGAACTCGGGCTCGTCATCGGCGCGGGCGGCCGCTACATCCCTGCGGACAAGGCGTTCGACGCGATCGCGGGCTACGTCATACTCAACGATGCCTCAGCGCGTGACTGGCAGCGCGCCGCCACGCAGTGGACCGGCGGCAAGAACTTCGAGGGAACGATGCCGATCGGGCCGGAGGTCGTCACGACCGACGAAGCCGACGTCTCCGATGCGGCTCTGGTCACGAGGCTGAACGGCGAAGTAATGCAGTCGGCCCGGACATCGCAGATGATCGTCGACATTCCAAGCGCGATCGAGTTCTTTTCGTCCTTTACCCGGCTGCGGCCTGGCGACGTCATCGCTACCGGGACGCCGGGCGGCGTCGGGTTCGCACGGCAGCCGCCAGTGTGGCTGCAGCCCGGCGACATCATCGAGGTCGCTGTCGACGGCCTCGGCGCGATCCGCAACCGAGTCGTCGCCGAGGAGGTCGATCTGGGCGACTGGCGATGGCGGCCGCCCGGGTCAACCGCAGTCGGCATCTGAGCGCACCGCCGCCCGGGTAACCGCACCACGATCAAAACCACGATCAGCAGCACCACGATCGACAGCACTCTGGTCAGCAGTGCCGTGATCAGCAGACAACCAATGGCAGAAGAGGTTCACCGCTTAGGACTTATCCACCGACGACTGCACGGAGGCGACGATGATGTTGAGGTCTAGCGAGCCCGCGGCGCGAGCCGCGGGGATACTGCGACGTGCAGGAGACAGTGGAGTGAGGCAGGGCCGTCCGGCCCGCGTGCTGGCGGCGGTAGCAGCCGTGGCGCTCATGGGCGGCCTGGCCGCGTGCAGCAGCACCAGTGCCTCCGGCAGCGGGTCTAAGGGCTCGGTCGTCTTCGCGGACGTCGCCCCGTTCAGCGGTCCGGACGCCGCGCTGGGGCCGACGTACCTGGTGTCCTGCCAGGGCACCGCGAATGCGATGAACAAGGCAGGTGGCGTGCTCGGCCACACTGTGAGCTGCACCTCCGCCGACACCAAGGGCGACCCGGCGGACGCCGTCCCGGCCATAGGCAGCCTGCTGAGCCGGACGCCGAGTCTGGAGCTCGTCATCGGGTGCACCTCGGATGAGGCGTCAGCCGTCGTCCCCATCGTCAACAGCCACAAGACCGTCATGTTCTGCATGACCGGGCAGTCCGAGTTCGACCACACCCACTACGCCTACTTCTACCGGCTGGTGCCGCCCGACCTGGCTGAGTCGTACGCCATGACCGTGATCGCGCAGAACCTCGGGTACAAGCGGATCGCGCTGGCCTTCGGGAACGACACCGGCTCGCAGACATTCGTTCAGCCTGCCATCGCGGCGATCGCGAAGGCCGGGATGACGCTCGTGGCCAACGAGACGCTGGATCTGAACGCCACTACCTTCCGCACCGAAGCAGAAAAGATCGTCCAGGCGCACCCCGACGCCATCATGACCGAGGCGCTCGGCTCGGCCGACCCAACCTTGTTTGCCGAGATCAAGCAGCTTAACGGCGGCCACATGATCCCGATGATTGGCACGTCAGCGGCAATCTCCCCGGCCTTCTACCAGGCGTCGGCCAGCGCGCTGGGCGCGGCTACCTTTGCCGCCAACTTCCACGCCGACAATCTGGTGACTGCTACTAGCGGCCCGGCCTACCAGGCGTTCACGCAGGCTCTGCTCGCAGTCAAGGGCAAGGTTGCGAACGCGCAGACCGGCAACTTCACTACCTACTTCACTGCGCCCGGCGCCGTGCACCTGTACGACGGAATGAACCTGGCCGCACTGGCCATGATCGCCGCGGGCAGCACTGACACCGCGAAGTGGCAGCCCTACATCGCCTCGATTGGCGACGGCGTCCCCGGTGCCGTCGTCGTGAGCTCGTTCGCCCAGGGCGTTGCCGAGCTCAAGGCAGGCAAGAAGATTCGGTACGTCGGGCCCGGCGGTCCGACCAGCTTCGATTCCTACCACGACTCTCCTGGCATCTTCCAGATCGACACCTACACCGCCACCGGCGCCGTGCAGGTGTCGGGGAACATCACAGCCGCCCAGCTCCGCGCGGTTTCCGGATGACCCGAGTGCACGCAACCCCGCCCGGCCGTCAAGGACCCGGCGTTACGGCCCCGAAGCGGCCGGGTGGGGTGATGGGCTCGTGAGCATCTTCGCCGCTTCCGTCGGCTTCGGGCTGATCACAGCGGCTGTCCTCGCGATCGCGGCCGTCGGCTTCACCCTGCAGTTCGCTGTCACCGACGTGCTGAACCTGGCGTTCGCGGCGATCATGACGGCCGGTGCCTTCGTCGCCTACTGGATCAACCATGCCGGGGTGTCAGTCTGGCTCGCGCTGATCGTGGCGATGGCCGTCTGCTCGGCTCTGTCGGTGTTGCTCAATCTCGTCGTCTACGCCCCGTTCCAGCGGCGCGGCTCGTCGCCGATCACCATCGTGATCGTGTCGCTAGGCATGGCGCTGATCATCGAGTTCGGCGTTCAGGCCGTCGTCGGTGGCGTCAACGTCTCCTACACGATGGGCCAGGGAGCGACGTTGCGGGCCGGTGGCCTCATCCTGACGACGGTGCAGCTCGTCATCATCGCTATCAGCATCGTCGTGATGGCCGGCGTTCACGTATTGCTCCGCTACAGCAAGCTGGGCAAGGCGATGCGGGCGACGGCGGCCAATCGGTCCCTGGCCCGCAACTGCGGCATCAGGACCAGCCGCGTGATCACCATCACCTGGGCCCTCACCGGCGCACTAGGCGGCCTGGCAGGCACGGTTTTCGCCATCGACATCGGGAGCTTCGGGCCGACCAGCACGGACTTGTTCGTTGTGCTGATCCTGGCTGCCGTCTTCCTCGGCGGCCCGGGTCATGCGTACGGCGCCATGCTCGGCGCCCTCCTCATCGGCCTCGCCACGGAGGTCAGCGCCGCCTATATCCAGCCCGACTACAAGTACGTGATCGCCTTCGTAGTGCTGCTCGCCATGCTCGCCGTGCGGCCGTCCGGTCTCTTCGGCGCGCGGGCGTGAGCGCAGGCAGGGAGCCAGATGTACTACCTCATCACGCTGGTGGTGTACGGCGCGGTCGACGTCATCGCGTGCCTCGGACTGAGCCTTCAGTTCGGCATTGGCGGCGTCACGAATTTCGGCTTCATCATCTTCCAGGCAGCGGGTGCGTACACCGCGGCGATGCTGGCTCTCCCCTCAGATAAGGCTAACGGCGGCTTCCAGACCTATCTTGGCGGCTTGCACCTGCCGTTCCCGTGGCCGTTGATCGGCGCGGCGGTGGCGGGTGCCGTCCTCGCGCTGCCGTTCACGTTCCTCGTCGGCCGCCGGCTCCGCGGCGACTTCGCCGCGGTCGGCCTGCTGGTTACAGCCGTGCTCGTGAACCTGCTCGTGATGAACTACCGGCCGCTGTTCAACGGCGATGCCGGGCTCGCGCTAGTGCCCGCGCCGCTGCGTTCAGACGTCATGACCACGACGTCGACTGCTTACCAGTGGGTGTTCGCGGCCGCGATCGTCGTGCTCGCGGCCGGCGTGTACTGGTTTGTCCGTCACATCACCGAGTCACCCTACGGACGCACGTTGCGCGCCATGCGGGACAACGACAAGGTCGCTGACTCGCTCGGCAAGAACCTGCGGTCGCTGCGGACCGGGATGCTGTTGCTGGGCGGAGCCATCGCTGGCCTGTCCGGCGGCGTGCTGGTGAGCTTCATCAGCGTCTGGTCGCCGGCCGCGTGGACCTATGCCGAGACGATCGTCTTGTTTGCCGCGGTCATCATCGGCGGGCGCGGGAATCACCTCGGCGCCGTGCTCGGCGCCGTCATAGTCCCGGTCGGGTTCGAGGAATCCACGCGGCTGATCTCCAACGCGAATCCGAGCCTGCCGCCGAACCTGCTTCCCTCTTTGCAGTGGGTGGCGATCGGGTTGCTCATCGCCTTGTTCTTGTGGTTCCGCCCGCAGGGGGTCGTGCCTGAACGGAAACGGGTGATCGCCCTGCCGCCGGTGCCGGTACCAGCCCAGGCCGGCCTGGCAACGGCGGAACGAGCGGCGGGGCCGCCTGCACCGCCACCTGCGCCCGGCCAGGACATCGTCTTGCAGGCGGTCGATGTCAGCCGGGCCTTCGGCGGCGTACACGCCGTCTCCGGCGTCTCGCTGACCGTGCGGCGCGGCAGCCTGACCGGTCTCATCGGCCCGAACGGCGCGGGCAAGTCGACGCTGCTGGCGCTGCTCGCCGGGACTGACCAGGTGTCAGCAGGCCAGATCGTCTACCAGGGACAGGACGTAACGGCGGTTCCCGCATACCGTCGGGCCCGGCTGGGCCTAGTCCGGACATTCCAGCTGGCCAGCGAGTTCAAGCAACTGACCGTCATGGAGAACCTGCTCTCGGCGGCGCCAGGTAATCGCGGTGAGTCGTTCGTCGGCGCGCTGGCCGGACGCTGGTACTGGCGCGACGACGAGGCGGCAGCTGTAGAACAGGCGACCTCGGTGTTGCGCAGGTTCGGCCTGGAGTCGCTGGCCAACGAGTACGCCGGTAACCTCAGCGGCGGCCAGCGCCGGCTCGTCGAGATCATGCGCGCGCTGATGACCCAGCCCACCATGCTGCTGCTGGACGAGCCGATGGCCGGGGTACATCCTGAGCTCGCGCGCCGCATCGGCAACTCGCTGATCACCTTGTGCGCAGATGGGATGACCATCCTGATGGTGGAACACGAGCTCGCCATCATGGATGAGTTCTGCGATCCGGTCATCGTGATGGCCGAGGGATCCGTGCTGGCGCAAGGCACGATGACCGAGCTACGGGACCGCACCGAAGTCGTGGAGGCCTACCTTGTCGGCTGAGCAGGCTGCGTCGCCCCAGCGCGCGGCACCAGCAGAGCACGCGGCACCAGCAGAGCGCACGGCACCAGCAGAGCACGCGGCACCAGCAGAGCACGCCGCACCAGCAGAGCACGCCAGATCGGCCGGGCGCGCCGTCAGCGGCGAGCGGATTCTCGCTGAGAACGTGACTGCCGGCTACGGCGGCGACCCGGTCATCCGGGGCGTGACTGTGCACGCGGAGCCCGGCCAGGTCGTCTCACTCGTCGGCCCCAACGGCTCCGGTAAGAGCACGCTGCTCAAAAGCCTGGTGGGGATCGTACGCGTATCCTCGGGCCGGGTACTGGTGGGCGAGCGGGTGGTGACCAACCTGGCACCGGAGGAAGTCGCCCGAGCCGGCGTTGGCTACGTGCCGCAGGTGGACGACGTATTCGCACCGCTCAGCGTCCGGGAGAACCTTGAGATGGGCGGTTACCTGCTGGCCAAGAAGCAGGTCGGCCCGCGAATCGAGCACGTGCTCACCGTGTTTCCGCGCCTCGGCACGATGCTGCAGCGGCCTGCTGGCAAGCTCAGCGGCGGCGAGCGGAAGATGCTCGCCATGGGGCGCGTCCTGATGCTCGAGCCCGCTATCTTCCTGCTGGACGAGCCCACCGCGAACCTGGCGCCCGCGATCGCCGCGTCACTGCTGACCGAGCACGTCCGCCAGCTGGCAGAGCGCGGCGCCGCGGTGCTGATCGTCGAGCAGCGAGCGAAGGCGGTGCTGGCCATCTCCGACCACGTTTACGTGCTCGGCGGCGGACAGCTGCGGATGGAGGGGACCCCGGCCGAGCTAGCCGACAGTCCCGCCTTCGTCGAATCGTTCCTTGGCGGCAGCCCCGGCCGGGCCGTCTCATCCGGCGAGGCGTGAGACATCACCGCGGAGTCACGGGCTACCGCGGAATCACGGGCAGCAGCAAATAGGAAGGACAGGCACCGCCAGATATCAGCGTCGTCTGGCCGCCGAAGATGTCAGCCGGGCGGTCGGCCGCCTCGGTGTGCACGAAGATACCGTTGCCGCGCATGGTGATGCCGAACGCGATCGGCCACGGCCCGTCGCCGGGCAGCTGAAAGTCACGCCCCTGCACGGATACGCCGAGACGGTAACCGGCCGGAATCACCACGGACGTCGGCCAGATCTCCACGTCGACGGTGACCGGCTCCCCCGGCGTCAGCGCCTGCCGCTCGTCGTGGGTATGCCACGGCCGCCAGGCGAGGCTGCGCTCAGGATCGGTCTTGCGCTGCGAGGCGCGGAGCCAGCCGAAGCCGACGCAGCCGTTCGGGTCCTGGCCGCTGGCGAAGGTCACGTCGCGGCCCGCCGGGTCGACGACCCGCAACGTCAGGAACAGGTCAGCGTCCGCCGTGGAGGATGCGACGGTGAGCCGGGCGGCCGCCGGACCGGTGATCTCCAGGTCCTGGTCGAGCGGCTGGGTCCAGAACGTCAGGCCCGCGCCGAGCGCGTCGAACGTCGCGCTCCGCTCGACGGCATCCGGCTGCATGGCCAGCTGCGCGGCCGCGACATCGAGGTGGAACCTGGTCCACTGCGTACGCGGCAGCGGCCATCCGGTCTCGGCCCGCTCCGTGAAACTGCCATCCACCTGCCGCACCTGCAGGACCACCGGCGGCTGTGCGTCCCACCCGGTGTCCTCGCCCTTGAGGAAATGCCCGAAGAAGCGCTTCTGCAGGCGGACTCCGTAGTCGGTGTAGAACTCGACCCAGTGCTGGAGTCCGTGCACCTCCAGCCACTTCTGGGTGCTGGCGGCGCGGCTGTAGCCCTCGAAGTTGCCCCTCGTGTGCAGGTGGTGCGCCCAGTTGGCCGATGACAGCACCGGCACGGTGATCTTCTCCAGAACCGGGCTGCGCTCCCGGTAATACTCGTCATCGAGCGGGCGCGCGAGGACGGCAGCCGGGGTGTCGGCCCTGTTCCCTTTCAGTTGTTCTTCGGTCAGGGTGTCCGGCCCGGCAACCGGTCCGCCGGTCACCCGGTGCCGGCGCCCCCGCTCCCCGACGCCGTGCTGGACGCCCGCCACCTGGGGCGGGTACCACTGCCGGACGAAGACGTTGAGGATGCCGCCGTGGCGGGTGAAGTCCCGGTAGAAGTCGCTGCCACCCTCCCACGGGCAGATCGCCGTCAGGTGCGGCGGCTGAAGCGCGGCGACCTGCCACTGGTTCATCGCGTAATACGACACGCCCAGCAGCCCGACCTTGCCAGTGCACCACGGCTGCGCCGCGGCCCACTCGATGCACTGGTAGTAATCCTGCGCCTCACGGGCCGAGAAGATGTCCAGATAGCCGGGCGAGCGCCCGGCGCCGCGCGAGTCGACCCTGATCACCACGTAGCCGTCGGGTACCCACTTCTCCGGGTCGGCCGTCTCCCAGTTCTGGTAGCAGTTCGACGAGCCCGCCAGGGCATCCGGGTGCTCGGCCTCCAGGTTTGCCCACTGGCGCGCGAAGCCGTCCTGGAAGGCCAGCCACTTGGCGTACGGCCCGTGGGTCATGATCACCGGGTACCGGCCGTCGGCGCCCGGGCGGAACACGTCGGCTCGGAGCACCAGGCCGTCGTCCATGGGGACCGGCACGTCCCAGTCGATGCGCACGCTGGCTCAGGTGACGGTGCGGCCGTTGGCTGTCAGCGTGACGTCGATGTTGCCTCGGGTGGCATTCGAGTACGGGCAAACCTGGTGGGCGGCGGCCACGATCCTGGCTGCCTCGGCGGGATCCTCGACCTGCGGCAAGGTCACATCAAGCTCGACTGCGAGCTTGAAACCGCGCTCCTCCGTCGGCAGGAGACTGACACGACTGTCGATGGAGACATCACTGGCCTCGGCGCGCTCGCGTCGAGCCACGACGCCGAGCGCACTCTCGAAGCACGCCGCGAAGCCCACGGCAAACAGCTGCTCGGGGTTCGTGCCGCCGCCGTCGCCGCCCATCTCGGTCGGCGCGCGGAGGTGCACATCCAAGGCTCCGTCACTGGTGCGGCCGTGGCCGTCGGCGCGACCGCCGGTCACGGTCGCCTCCGCCGTATACAGAACTCGGGTCATCTTCGCCTCCTATCCCGAATGTAGCGAGAGCGCGCCGGTTCGTCTCCTCCCGAAGCTCAGGAAGGGGCCGGCAGGCCGTCCAGCGCCGCCAGAAACGAAGCGATCCTGGCTGCGGTAACGGCTGCCCCGCGGAGGGGAAGATGGTGGCCTATGTTATGCACGAGCTCGACGCGGGCGTCGGGCAATGCGGCCGCGAGCTGATAAGTCGTCTCGACCGGGATCAGCGTGTCCGCCGGATCGGCGAGCAACAGCGTCGGCTGCCGCACGTCCGGGAGTGAGGCGGTGAGATCAGCGATCTCACCCACGAGGGCGCGCTGCTCGGTGAGGAACGTGCGCCACAGCGCGCCGCGATCGTAGTGCGCGCTTGCCCAGATATGCCAGTTGACATACTCGCTAGCGCTAATGGCCTGATGCCGCCGCCGGGAGATGACAGCAAGCCGGGCCCGGGCGAGCCACGGCGTCACCCACCAGGCCGTGACCGCGCAGACCTCGCCGGCCACCGGCGCGGCCAGCAGCCGGTCCCAGCCCGTCAGGCAGCCGGGGCCGACGCTAGCCAGGAGCACAAGCGCCGCCACGCGCTCGGGCGCCAGGGCGGCCACGGAAAGCGCGACGCCTCCGCCGTAGGAATGACCGACCAGCACCGCGCGCTCGATGTCGGCCGCGTCCATTTCCGCCAGGACAGCTCGGGCGTTGTACGCGAAATCCCCAGCCGGGTACGGACTGGCCGCATACCCTGGCCGGTCTAGCGCCAGCAGGCGCATGTCAGCCGGCAGCAGGCCCGCGAGCTGCTGCCAGTCCGAGCGCGAACCCGGCTGGCCGTGCAACATCACGATCGCGCGACTGCCCACGTCTGCCGAGCCTAGCCGCCGGTGCGAGGCCGCTCGCCGCCGATGCCACGCTCAGCGACCCGTGCTGGCCGGGGTCGGGATTCTGGTCAGGTCGGCCGATACGGTCACGTACGAGGCGCAGCGCACTCGCCGTCTGGGCTAACCTGGCGCACTCCCGGCCGGGCACTGGCTGGAGAAACTGCCACACGCCATAAGCCAGGAACGGGGTCGCATCCGCCGATCTCGCTCGCCAGCGTAGGTTGGTAGAAACCTGTCAGGACCGGCCCGACGCGGCGTAGCGCCGGGCCGCCTTACGCAGCACTGATGGCGGTGACAGATGGCGGTTGACGCTCGGTCCGCCGACCGCCGACAGCGCCCCGATCCGCAGGCCACCGCCCACGGACGCTGGCAGCAGTCGACGTGGCGGGCCGTCGGGTACCCAGTCGTCATCGCCGGCTTGCTGACAGCGGCGGGGGCGCTGGCCTGGATCGTCGCCTTCCCCCGGGTCGGGACCGATCTCTCGGCAGCGCTGGCCCGGGCCGACTGGGCCAGCCGGTACCCGGGGTCGGCGTACCTGTTCAGCTGGTATGGCGGCTTCCATCCGGCGAGCTACTCACTGCTGGCGCCCTACGTGCTCGGCTTCGTCGGCACCAGGCTGGCGATGGCGCTAGCGGCTGTCATCTCGGCAGTGCTGCTGTCCTTGCTGCTGGTCCGCCACCACGTGCCCCGCCCTCGCGCGGCGGCGGTGTGGGTGGCCGTTGTGCTGTGGACAGAACTGTCGGCCGGCCGGGCCGCGTTCACGCTGGGCCTCGCGGCGGGCCTCGGCTGTGTGGCCATGGCCGATGTCAGCATGACCCGGACCAGGGGCAGGCAGCTCGCGGCGGCTAGCCTGCTCGCCGCCGCCGCGCTGGCCCTGCTGTGCTGCCTGCTGAGTCCGGTGGCGGCCCTGTTCCTGGGCGTGGTGGCCGCGGCGTTCGCGGTCGCGCGGCACTGGGCTCAGGCCGTCGTGATAGCCGTGGCCGCGAGCCTGCCCCTGGCCGCCATGGCACTGTTCTCTGACGGCGGAGCGCAGCCCATCAGCATGCAGAACTGGCTGCCTCCCCTGCTCGCCGTGGCAGCGGTCCTACTTCTGATCCCGCGCCGCTGGCGGCTCGTGCGCGCTGGCGCGATCATCTACGGCCTGGGCGTCGTCCTGACCATTCTGGTGCCCAGCCTGGTGGGCTCGAATGTGGCCAGGCTGGGCGAGCTGCTGGCCGGGCCGCTCCTGGTCGGGCTAGGCAGCGCCAGGCGACGGTGGCTGCTCGCTGTGGCGCTCTCGGCAGCCGCCATCTGGCAGGTCGCTCAGCCAATCGCTGACCTGCACCAGGGCAATGCGCCGCCCTACGCGCCGCAGACAGCGGCCCTAGTCCATGAGCTCCGGGTCCTGCATGCCGACACCGCGCGAGTCGAGGCTGTGCCGCAGTACGGTCACTGGGAGTCGCAGGAGCTGGCGTCGGCTGTCCCGCTAGCGCGCGGCTGGGAGCGGCAAGTCGACATCGAGCGCGACCCGCTGTTCTACGGCAGCGTCCTCACTCCGGCCGCCTACTACAGCTGGCTCCAGTACAACGCCGCGCGGTACGTCGCCATCTCGGCTGCGACGCCGGATCCCGCGGCCGTCGCCGAGGCCGCGACCGTCCGCGAGGGCCAGCCCTGGCTGGTGCTCATCTGGCATAACGCGTTCTGGCAGCTCTACCGGGTCGTCGGCGCCGATCCGCTGGCCAGCCCGCCAGCGACGGTCGCAGGCACCACGCCTGCCCAGATCACGCTGCGCATGAGCCATGCAGGAACCACCATCGTCCGGGTGCACTGGTCGCCGCTGCTCAGCGCGACTGATGCGGTCGTCACCCGGGCCGGCCCGTGGACACGCCTCACGGCTCGGCACGCCGGCACCTACGTACTGCAGGGCCGCTACTGAGGGCCTGCCAGCCCGCCGGTTCGCTCGTACAGGCGCTGGTGCAGTGTCAGCAGGTCCATGCCGGCACTGCGGCCTGGCGATGCCCCGGCGGGCTGGCAGCACGGAGTTAGCCGGCGAACACCAGGCCCTGCGGCGTGAAGGCTGGCCCGGCCACTGGCAGGGTTGCGATGTGGCCAGTCCACGGGTTCAGCACGCCGAGGTAGCTGGCGGGGAAGCCAGCCGCCGGGCACGTGGCGGGCGCGTTGTTAGCGCCGCACGGCGTGACCGCGACGATGGCCATGCCGGGCCGGAACGGGCCGGTAACCATGTCGATGGTGTCGCCGCCGTTGTCCGAGCCAAAGAGACTGCCACCCCGGCCGCGGGCCCAGGCGGTGTCGTCCACCGACTGCGAGAGCGCGAGCACCCGCAGGCTGTGCGTGGCCGACCAGCCGCGCAGGTAGGGCCGCAGGTAGATCTGCTCCTGGTCGCCCTGGCTGGTCAGCATGAAGTCACCCGCAAAACGAGCAGCCGTCGCTGGCACGACCTCGTTCGAATCCGGATCGGTCAGAGCAAGCTGGACTTTCTTGCCCCGGCTGGCGCCGAGGTTAGCCACGCGGGCCTGCGCCTTGTCGCTGAAGACCGCCGTGACGGTGGCGATGTGGGTGGCGGAGTTGAACACCACCGAGTAGACAGCCGGATAGCCGGGCTGCGGAGCGGCGGTGCCCGTGGTGCCTGGCGCGGAGGCGCTCACCAGCACGTGACCGTGGTAGATCGAGATGGCGTCGGTGCCGCCGAAGTGTGGCAGCGCCTCGTTGTAGTTGTAGTGACTTACCCGACGGCCGGGCTTGGCGCCGGGCTTGATCGTGTAGATGCTCGAGCTCGCGTCCTCGTTCACCGTGGCGATCACCGTGCGAGCGGCGGGGTCAGCCGTCAGGCCGTCGACCTTGCCGTGCAGGTCCCACTTGTGGATGACGTGGCCGCCGCTAGTGAACTCCACCACGGTGCTGTCGGAGTTGCCGTCGGCGGTGCTGGGCTCGCCCTGCGGGCCGACCCCGTTCTGGAAGGCCGTGAACAAGTAGCGGCCGAGCATCGTGATGTCGTCGGGCTTAGTCAGATGCTCGGTCTGGCGGGTGGTGGACCCTGCGGGGATAAACGAGTGCCACAACTTCATCCCGGTCAGGATCTGCTTAACGTGGAAGACAGGCTTGGCCGCAGGAGTGGCAGCCGACCGGGCCTGGGCTGTAGTCGTGGCGGCAAGCGCGGGCCCGGCCAGGGCCAGGCTCGCCAGGACCGCCGATGCGGCCGCTACTGCCTTCGGCCTGCTGAGGCGTACAGGACGCATGGAGTCTTCTTTCTCTTCGGCGAGTGCAGACCGGTGCTTTTCTACGCCCGTCAGGTGGCGGTGCGGCGAATACCGCCAGCCCGTGTCGTGAACGAGGTGTCAAGCACGCGTAATGAAGCGACTGGCCTAGTCGGCCGATTGCAGACGCTCGGCCGCCATCTGGCCCGCCTCAGCGGTACGGCGCAGGAAGTCGGCAACGACGGCCAGATCGGCGTCGGCGTAGCCGGCCAGGATCTCGTCGAGGGCCGTATTCATCCCCGAGTCGACGAGATAGAGCCGGAGTATCTCAGCACCGCGGCCGTGCTCGGCCCGGATGACGACGCCGCGCCTGTCGGCCGGGTCACGGTCGCGCGCGATCCAGCCGCCGCGCTCCAGCCGGTCGAGGATCCCGGTCAGGGTGGCGGGGTGCTGCCCTGTGCGCCGGACCAGCGCTGTCGGACTGAGCGGACCGTAGCGGGAGACGATGTCCAGGCACTCCAGGTCGCTGGCTTTCATGTCGAGCCGACTGCCCACGCCGTGATTGAGCCGGGTCAGCTGGGAGCCCACCTCGCGTAGCCCTTCCTTGATCGCGCGGCTCAGCCGCCGCCTTTCCTGCGCGGCACTTACGTCGCTCACTCGCGCTCCCCCACGCCCGTACCAGCCAGCCAGCGCACTGGTACGTAACTCGTATGATATGCTATTCGTATTATATGAATCACAAGACGAATGTACTCCGCTGCCGCCAGTAGTTGCTGCGGCGCCGGCCGAACGGAAGGGACGCGGCATGAAGCTCACCATCTTCGGCGCTACGGGCGCCACCGGGACGTACCTCACCGACCAGGCAGTAGCCGCCGGACACGAGGTCACCGCCGTCGTGCGTGACCCCGCCCGGCTGGCGGCTGCAGCGCATCCGCTGCTGCACGTCGTCACGGCCGATGTCATGGACCCGGACTCGATCGTGCCGGCGGTCACTGGCTCCGACGCGGTCCTGACCGCGATAGGCCCCCGTGGCACTGGTCCTACGACGGTCATCCAGGACAGCGCCCGCGCCATCATCGCGGCGATGGAGAAGTCCGGCAGCCGGCGGCTGCTGCTGCTCAGCGGCTCGATCGTGGCCGACGAAGGCGAGAGTCCTTACCTGCGCCTGGTGAAGCCGCTGGCGCGGCGCACCTTCCTGCGGCATGTCTGTGCGGACATGCGGGCGGCTGAGTCCGAGGTTCGAGTCAGCGGTCTCGACTGGACGATCGTGCGGCCGCCAGCGCTCACGAGCAAGCCGGCTACCGCCCGATACCGCACCGCGATCGACAGCAACCTGCCGCATGGCTTCCGAGTCTCCCGCGCTGACCTTGCCGCCTGCCTGCTCGCACTCGTCGACGACCCGGCGAGCGTGCGAAGGCACATCGGCGTCGCCGCCTAGGCGTGACTCTCGGCAGCGGCGGTTACGACGGCACGCGCCCAGCGGTCAGCGCACCTGCGAACGACGCAGCCGGGACCTGCGCCTGATCGTGTGGACGGCTAGCAAGACTGCTAGCGCGACACCGGTCAGCGCGTGCCAGCGGATCCGGGTCGGATGTCCGGTGAACCAGTCCCAGAAGCCAGACGCCAGCATGGCCAGCGTGACCGCCGCCAGCAGGGCATCTGCCAGGGCCAGCCGTCCGGCGCGACGGCCGAGGCCCATCACCCTGACCAGGCGGGCGGCCAGATTGACTGAGACCCGCCGCCGCTGTAGGAGGTGAGCCCCGACCAGCACGGCGAACACGAGCCCCACGACAATGTGAATCGTCAGCACCAGCGGCTCGAAGATCAGCGACACGACGACGGTCGCGATGAGGCCGAGATGCACGAGCCAGCGGTAGAGCGCCCGGCTGGCAGCGGATTGCTGGCCCGCGTGCTGCCTCGCGGCCACCGCTGGCAGTTCCTCGGCTGGGCTGGCTTGCTCGGCTTGTCCGGTCATGATGGCGAGCCTGCCCGGCCGTGAGCTCGATGTCGTCCGGCCGGCTGCTGACTGGGCATCGGCCATCTGGCAGCTGCCATCACCGTGTGGCCGACACTAGGTCCCCCCGCGTGATGACGCAGTTCGGCCCAGCCGTGCTTACGCTGTGCAGCATGAAGGTCCAGTGGCTCGCGCACGTCAGCGGCCGAAACCGCGCGACGACGGAGCGGACCAAGATCACCGACCGGCTGATCGCAGCCGGCCTGCTGGCGTGGGGCGCTACGGACGTGCCGTGGTGGTGGCGCCCGCCTGGTCACAGCGCCTCGACACTGGTCGTCCTCGGCTTCGTCCTCCTCATGCTGGCGCAGTCACTGCCGTTCTTGTGGTGGCGCAGGTGGCCGCTACTCGCCGCCGCGCTCGCCGCGGCAGTCCTCACGTGGCGAGTGGGAGTAGGCCTGAACCCCTTCTCCGCGGCTGCGGCCACCCTGGTCGGGGCCTTTGGTCTCGGGGCCTGGGGTGGCCGGAAGCTCCGGCGAGCTGCCCGAATCCTGACGGTCGTCGCCGTCCTCGGCGCCGGGATCGTCCTGGTCACCTCTCACGGCTACCGGAACGAGGCGCTCCCGCTGGCGCTGCTGGCGACGGCGCTCGGCCTTGGCGAAGTCACGGCGGCCAACCGGGATGCCGCTACCGCATCGGAAAGGGTTGTCCACGACAAGGAGCGGGCCCGCATTGCGCGCGAGTTGCATGATGTGCTCTCCCATCAGCTCAGTGCCATCGCCATCCAGGCGGGCGCGGCGCGAATGGCGAGCCGCGACGATCCGAGTGTGGCCGCGCAGGTCGTGAGCAACATCGAGCACATCGCCCGGGAGGGGCTGACTGACCTCAACCGGATCGTGGGTGCGCTCAGGCGCGACCCGGACGAGCAGCTGGATCGCCGTCCGCAGCCGCGCCTAGACGACCTGCCCGACCTCCTCGCAGGTGCGCGGGCGGCCGGCCTGGCCGTGGAGCTTGACGTCTGCGGCCTGCCGCCCGCATTGCCCGCGTCGGTCGAGCTGGCGGCGTACCGGGTCGTTCAGGAATCGCTGACGAATGCGCTGCGCTACGCCAAGGCACAGACCTGGGTCCGGCTCTCTTACTCCGACAGCGGCCTCGAAGTCCTGGTGGAAGACGACGGTCCTGGCATGACGACCGGTCTGGGTAGTGGGGAACTGGCGACCGCCGGGCTCGTAGCCGCCGCCCCGACCGCGACTAAGGCGAGGCCTCTGGCGGCCTGCGGCGCCGGCGGGGGCCGCGGGCTGGCTGGGCTGGCAGAGCGCGCCCAGGTCCTGGGCGGAAGCCTGCACGCGGGCCCGCGGCCATACGGAGGCTTCGCCGTACGTGCCTGGCTGCCGGTGCGCCAGTGATCCGCGTCCTGGTGGCCGACGACCAGGCCCTCGTGCGCGCGGGCATCCGCATGCTGATCGAGACTCAGCCAGACTTGGAAGTCGTCGGGGAGGCTGCCGACGGACTGGCGGCGATCGCCGAGGCGACGCGGTCAAGCCCGGACGTGGTCCTCATGGACATCCGCATGCCCCGGCTCGACGGCATCGAGGCAGCCCGCCGGATACTCGGGCTCGGGCACAGCCCCGCCAAGGTCGTGATGCTCACGACCTTCGACCTCGACCAGTATGTCTTCGACGCCATGAGCGCCGGCGCGAGCGGGTTCTTGCTGAAGCACGCGCCACCCGAGGAACTGCTCTTCGGCATCCGTGCCGCGGCCGACGGGCACGCGCTGGTGGCGCCCGCGCTGACAAGGCGGCTGATAGAGGAGTTCGCCCGGATCCGCCCGCGTGCCGCGCCGGAACTTGAGCGGCTGACCGGGCGCGAGCGGGAGGTGTTGGTCCTGATGATCCGCGGACGGTCGAACGCAGAGATCGCGTGCGAGCTGTTCGTCGGCGAGAGCACGGTCAAGACCCACGTGACACGCGTGCTCACCAAGCTCGGGCTGCGCGATCGGGCGCAGGCCGTGATCTACGGCTACGAGACGGGACTCGTCACACCCGGCAGTAATGACGAATAGCCGCCACGGCGCGCGATGCTGCCCGGGCTGCTGACGTGCGCTCGGCCAGCTGCGTCATCACCATCACGGTGAACCCGGCGAAGAACACGGCCTCCATGACGCCACCAAGCCTGTCGAACAAGTACGCGGCGCCCAGCAGCGGATAAGCGACGAGCGCCGCCATTGCCAGGGCACGGTAGGCGGCCGCAGGGCGCGTGCGCTCGTGGCGCGTCCGGCTGACTGCATAGGCCAGGGCAGCCGTGATCGCGGCGAACTCGAGAAAGCCGGCGGCCATGTGAATGTACTGGCTGGCAGGCAGCTCCAAGTGGTACTCCTGGCGGTGGCATACCGCGTTGACTGAGTCCGCGCACACTTCGGGGAAGAGGCCACCGAGAATGCCCGCCGCGGCGAAGCCGAGCATGGACAGCCACTCACGGCGGCCAGCAAGGCTGGTGCCATGGCCGGCGGCCCAGAACGCCGCTAGCAGCAGCAGGCCGGATGCGACGTCGGCGTGCTGCATCGCGGTCGCATAGGGCTGGCCGCTGACCTCGAGGTTGCTGAACAGCTCGTCGGGTGAGGTCATGAGACCGGGCTTGACCAGAACCAGCAGCCACCAGTTGTACGCGGCCAGACCGGCGATGCCGAGGATCCAGGCCAGGACCGTACGGCTCGGGGAGTTCGCCGCAGCAGTCCAACCTCCGGTAGCACGCGCGGGTCCGACCCCGTCCTGGCTGATGCCAGTCCCGACCTCATCCTTGCTGGTACCAGTCGCTAGCCCACGCTCGCTGGCCCGAGTGCGCAGCCCGGCCGATCTCGTCACCCCACGGTCCTCCGTCTGGCCGACCGGCCAGCTCGCGTCCGCGGCGCCCAACTAGCGCCACCTACCGGCCGGCAGGTAAACACCTTATTTGCCCAAGCTAAGCAACCGCTGGTGGGCGAGTCAACCCCATTTCCGACGCAACCGGAGCATCCCTCCGTTCCGCGCTGGTTGCAAGTCATCGACGGACGCGGTTATTTCGCGGAGAAGCTCGAACAGCTCAAGCGCGAGCCGTAGTGCCTAACGGTCCGAGGAGATGCGTCATGCCCAGGCGCCGGCAAACCGCCTGAGACCCGGCGTTGTCCGGATCGACAAGGCACGCTGGTATTCACCGTCGCGGTGAGGCGGTCGCAGGCACTGGGCTCGCCGACGCCGCAGTTCCAGGAGTTCGGGGACGGCGACGAGGACTTTGGGGAAGACGAAGAAGAAGACTAGGCCCGCCGGTACGGCCCAGTTATGACGTCGGCGCTGAGCAGTGGCAGTATCGGGTCGTGCGATTGTTCTACTACGCCGCGTCGTCGGTCCAGGCCGGCACTCGCCGCCTGAGCCTGGTGCTCGCGGC
>DASXKI010000278.1:0-4047 GCA_036496945.1 Streptosporangiaceae bacterium
AGATCAGCAGGACGCCGAGCCCGCTGCCGGTCAGCGAGGCCAGCAGCTCGTAGATCGCCCGCTTGGCTCCGACGTCGACGCCCCTGGTCGGCTCGTCGGCGATCAGCACCCGCGGGTCGCGCAGCAGCGACCGGCCGAACAGCAGCTTCTGCTGGTTGCCGCCGGACAGCGCGGCGACGCGCGCCGCCGGGCCGGCGCCGCGGACGTCTACCCGCGTCAGGATCTGCCGCACAGTGCGCCGCTCCGGCCCGCGCCGGACCATCCCGGCGCGGCATACCTGCGCGAGGCTGGACAGGGTGACGTTCTCCGTCACCGGGCGGTTGAGCAGCAGGCCTTGTTCCTTGCGGGATTCGGGGATCATCGCCAGCCCGGACCGCAGCGCGGTCCTGGGTGTCCCGGTCACGGTCAGCTCCCTGCCCGCGGAGATGACGCTGACCGTCCCGGCAGCGACCCGGTTCGCCCGGTAGATCGCGCGGGCGACCTCGGAGCGGCCCGCGCCGACCAGGCCGGCCAGGCCGAGAATCTCCCCGGCGCGCAGCTCGAAAGAGACGCCGGCCACCCCTGGCGCGACCAGGTCGCGGACCGAGAGGACCACCGGGGTGTCCGCGCCGACGGGATGCTTAGCCGGGAACGTCGCGTCGAGCGACCGGCCGAGCATGGCCGCCATCAGCGACTCCTCGGTCTGCCCGGCGGCGGGCACGGTCCGCACCAGGCGGCCGTCACGCAGGATCGTCACCTCGTCGGCGAGCTCGAGCACCTCGCCAAGGAAATGCGAGACGAGCACCACGGTCGTGCCGGAGCTGGCGAGCTGGCGGATGACCGCGTGCAGCGCCTCCACATCCGGCCGCGACAGCGCGGCGGTCGGCTCGTCCATCACGATGAGCCGGGCGTTGCGGCTCAGCGCGCGCATGATCTCGACCTTCTGCTGGTCGGCTGTCCGCAGCGACCCGGCGTTGGCGTCGCCGTCGAGCTCGAAGCCGGCCGACGCGGCCAGCTCGCGGTACCTGCGGCGCAGCTCGCGGCGCTGCTGGAAGCCCGCCTGCCGGGGCTCGACGCCGAGGAAGACGTTCTGCGCCACGGTGAGCGCCGGCACGATCGCCAGCTCCTGGGCGATCAGGATGACGCCACGGGCGATCGCGTCCCGTGGCGAGTGGAACCTGACCGGCTCGCCGTCCAGCAGGAGCTGGCCGCTGTCCGGGGCGTGTGCCCCCGCGATGATCTTCCCCAGGGTGGACTTGCCTGCCCCGTTCTCCCCGACCAGTGCGTGGATCGAGCCGCGCCCTACGGTCAGGCTGACGCCCTCCAGGGCGCGCGTTCCGCCGAAAGACTTGGAAATGTCCTTCAGCTCGACATGCGCGCCCTGGAGGGATGGTTCAGCTTCCGGCACGATCAGCCCGTCCACTCACCCGTGAACTGGCTGGCCGTCGCCTTGGTGACAATGCCGCCGTTCGGCTCGGCGGCCACTGGGTTGATGGCGCCGCTGACCTTGCCGGCCTGGATGGCCGCCACCAGCGCCTGGACGGCGAGCCGTCCCTCGCTGGCCGGCGCCTGGGCGACGTCGGAGAACCAGGCACCCGAAGCCACGCCGGCGATCGCGGCGTCGCTCGCGCCGTAGCCGACAAGAAGAACCTGGCCGGTCTTGTGCGCGGTCGACAGCGCCACCGTGGCGCCCTCCATGCCCTGGTCGGACCCGGTGATCACGTTCAGGCCCGGCTGCGCCTGGAGCATGGTCTGCGTGGCGGACTCACCGTCGGTGGGGGTGAAGAAGGACTGGCCGGTGGTGACGACCTGGACCGGGCTGCCCTTGATCGCCGCGCTGAACCCGCTGTAGATCGCGGTGTCAAGCGACGACGCCTTGATGTCGTACAGGTAGCCGACCTTGCACGGGTTCAGGTTCTTCGACGCGCACGCCTGCACCACCTGCTGGCCGAGCTGGGTCCCGATCAAGGTCGGGACGAACGTCACGTTGGCCGACAGACCCGTGACCTGCGGCGCGTCCGTGCTCAGGCTCGTGCCGAGAATCTGGTCCATGTTGACGACCTTGATCCCCTTGCCGATCGCCTGCTGGACCAGCGTGACGAGGCCGGTGCTGACGATCGGCTGCGTGATGATGCCGTTGTACTGGCCGGAGTTGATGACGGTCTGCAGCTGGTTGTACTGCGTCTGCGGGTTGTTGTCCGCGTCGAACACCTTCAGCGTCGCCCCGTCGGTCGACGCCACCGCCTGGGCCGCCGCGAGCATCGGGGCGTCGTAAGTGTTGTCCACTGCGAACGACAGGTACGCGATGGTCATCGGCTTCTTGGCCGCCGCGGCGCTCGCCGTCGCGGCGGATGACGATGAAGACGACGTGCTGCTGCTACTGCTGCTGCAGGCAGCGAGCGCGAGCGCCGCGGCGGCGAACGCCGCCACGGCGGTACTGCGGCGGAGGCACCGCATTGCCGGGATAGATGGCACGGCTAAACTCCTTTGTGCTCGCTCACTGGGAGGTGGGTTAGCGGTTAGGCCGGTGGGCCGGGTGCCAGCCCGGTCCACCGGATTTTTTTGCGCGCCAAAGGCGGGCACCGCGTAACGGACTAATGTCCGCAACACGGCTAGTCGAGCTTGTTCGGAAGCGTGTCGGGTTCTGCTGCGGGTGTCAAGCGCAATCGTTAGCGGTACGCACAAATGAGATATACCGGTGATGTCGGCCATGCGGACATCACTGCACCGTGCGGCTGCGTATCCGGACAGGAGTCCGGTAGGCGGACATCATGCCGTTTGGCGAGTGCGGGAGGTCAGGGAGTTACCACGGGCCCGTTCGGGATAACGGGAACGGGAGCGGGGCTAACGGGAAACCTCTGAGCGATCCTCCGCCCATAGCGTGTGGAAGGCGCCCTCGCGGTCGGTCCTGTGGTAGGTGTGCGCGCCGAAGTAGTCGCGCAGGCCCTGGATCAGCGCCGCGGGCAGCCGCCGGGCGCGCAGCGCGTCGTAGTAGGCGAGCGCGGCCGAGAACCCGGGGACCGGGACGCCGATCCTGACGGCGGTGGCGACCACCTCGCGCCAGGCGTCCTGGGCATCGCCGATCTCCTTCGCGAAGTCCGGGTCGGCGAGCAGCGTCGTCAGCGTCGGGCTCGCCTCGTAGGCGGTGCGGATCCGGTCGAGGAACTTCGCGCGGATGATGCAGCCGCCGCGCCAGATCGTGGCCATCGCGGCCAGGTCGATGCCCCAGTTGTACTCGGCGCTGCCCGCGGCGATCATGTTCCAGCCCTGCGCGTAGGACACCAGCTTGGAGGCGTACAGCGCCTGCTCCACCAGGTCAGGGAACTGGTCGCTTACCTGGGTGCCCGGCGTCGGGCCGGCCAGCTGGCGGGCGGCGCCGCGCAGGTCGGCGTGCCCGGACAGCGACCTGGCGAACACCGCCTCGGCGATGCCGTTGACCGGGACGCCCAGGTCCAGGGCATCCTGCACGGTCCACCGGCCGGTGCCCTTCTGCTCGGCCTGGTCGAGCACGATGTCCACGAACGGCTTGCCGGTCTCCGCGTCGGTGTGCGCGAGGACCTCGGCGGTGATCTGGATGAGGTAGGAGTCGAGGCGGCCTTCGTTCCACGTCCTGAAGATCTCGGCGATCTGCTGCGGCTGGTACCCCGCCGCGTTCCGCAGCAGGTCGTAGGCCTCGGCGATGAGCTGCATGTCGGCGTACTCGATGCCGTTGTGCACCATCTTCACGAAATGGCCCGCTCCGTCCGGGCCGACGTGCGTGCAGCACGGCGTGCCGTCTACCTGAGCCGCGATGGTCTCGAGCATGGGACCGAGGTCCTGGTAGGCCTGTTCCGATCCGCCGGGCATGATCGACGGGCCGTTGAGCGCGCCCTCCTCCCCGCCGGAGACGCCCATGCCGACGAAGTGGAGCTTGCTGTCCTTGAGGTTCGCTTCCCGGCGGCGGGTGTCCTTGAAGTGCGCGTTGCCGCCGTCGATGAGCATGTCGCCCGGCTCGAGCAGCGGGGCGAACTCGTCGATCACCGCGTCGGTGGCCGGGCCGGCGTTCACCATGATGACGATCCGCCTGGG
>DASXKI010000279.1:0-8978 GCA_036496945.1 Streptosporangiaceae bacterium
GGTCGACGGCGGCGAGACCGCCCTGCGACGAGATCTCGGCCCGGCCGATGTGATCACGCGTGCCCTCGCGCAGCAGCGCGGAGCGCAAGCCGACCAGCCCCCGCAGCCAGACGCGACGGCGTTTGTCCTGGCCGCCGCGACAATGCTGCGGTCACCATCGTGACTCCCGCGCGGGCCGGGCCGCCTGCGCTAGAACAGGCCGCCGCTCGCCGGTCCAGCCGCCAGAAGCCGTGGTAGAACCAGAGCATGACCGCAGCGGACATCCCGGACCTGGCTGACGTTCTGGCGGCGCGGAAGCGCATCGCCCCGTACCTGCACGCCACGCCCCTGTACCGCTATCCCGCGCTGGACGCTCTCACCGGTGCGCGGCTGAGGGTCAAGCACGAGAACCACCTTCCGGTCGGGGCGTTCAAGGTCCGCGGCGGCGTGAACCTGATCAGCCAGCTCAGCCCCGGAGACCGTGACCGCGGCGTCGCGTCGGCGTCGACCGGCAACCATGGCCAGTCGGTGGCTTTTGCCGCCGACCTGTTCGGCGTGCGCGCGACGATCTTCGTGCCCCAGGGGGCCAATCCGGTCAAGGTCGAGTCGATGCGCGCGCTCGGCGCGCAGATCGTGTTCCACGGCCGCGACTTCGACGAGGCACGCGAGCAGTGTGAGAAGGAGTCCGCCGAGCACGGCTACCGCTACATCCATTCCGGGAACGAGCCCGCTCTCATCGCCGGCGTCGGCACCTACACCGTGGAGATCGTTGCCGAGCGCCCCGATACCGAGGTGATCATCGTGCCGATCGGCGGTGGCAGCGGCGCGGCCGGCGCTTGCATAGTGGCTAAGGCCGTGCGGCCGTCGATCGAGGTCATCGGGGTGCAGTCCGCGGCCGCGCCCGCTGCGTACGAGTCGTGGCGTGCCGGGAGCCTGGTCGAAGACAGCACGAGCACGTTCGCCGAGGGCCTGGCCACCAGGACCGCGTTCGAGTTGCCGCAGCAGATCCTGCGGGACCTGCTCGACGACTTCGTGCTCGTTTCCGACGCCGAGCTAGCGCAGGCGACGAGGGTCATGATCGAAAAGACGCGCAACCTCGTAGAGCCGGCTGGCGCGGCCGCGATGGCGGCGGTACTCACCGATCCGGCCAGGTTCGCCGGACGCAACGTCACGATCGTGTGCAGCGGCGGCAACATAAGCCCGGCCCAGCTCGTCTCGCTGTGGCAAGACCGACCGCAAACGAAAGCCTGACAGCAAGGGCAAGCCTGACCGTCCCGTCGTCCCGACTGCGCCGAGCGCGACGGCGACCGCGGTCAGGGCCGCCAGTAGACGGCCTTGACCCAGATGGTCGCGAGGGCGTCCAGGGCTCGCTCGTCGTCGAACGGCACGTCCTTCTCACCGCCCTGGCCCAGCCAGATGTAGCAGAAGTGCTCCAGCATCGCCGACAAGGCGGACGCGGTGAGCACGGGATCGACGCCGGGGCAGTACCCCGCCGACTGCGCGCGCCGGATTTCCGCGGCGATGCGACTGACCGCCTCTCCGCGCAAGTCCAGCCACCGGTCCCGGAACTGGCCCTCGACCATCGCGGCCTGAAAGATGCCGATGAGCTCGCCGCGCCGCTTGGCGTAGGTGCGCCAGAAACCGGCCACCGCCTCGCGCAGGGCATCCTCATCCGACAGGCCCGCGCGATAGGGAAGCACTGCCATCGCGGTTGCCTCTGCGTGGAACTCCTCCGCCAGCGCGATTAGCAGGTCGGCCTTGGTGTCGTAGTAGTTGTAGAAGGACGCAACGGACCGCCCCGCCGCCGCGGCGATGTCGCTGATCCTGGCGTTGAGGTAGCCGTCCCTGGCGAAGACCGTACGCGCCGCGTCCCGGAACGCCTCGTCAGTCTCCCGGCCCTTGCGCGTCGCCTTCTCCGCCCGGCCCGGTGGCACAGTCGCGGCGCGACCCGGCGATGCAGTCACGAGATCCGCCGGTCCCGGCCCGCCCAGAACGGCTCACGCAGCGCAGCGCGCAGCACCTTTCCGGTCACGTTGCGCGGCAGTGCCTCGACTGTCGTCACGCCAGTCGGGCACTTGAACCCGGCGAGCTGCTCGCGGGCGAAGCCGATGAGCTGCCCGGCGGACAGGTCGGCGCTGCGGGCGACGACCACGGCGTGCACGGTCTCGCCCCAGCGATCGTCGGGAATGCCGATCACCGCGACGTCCGCGACGGCCGGGTGCCGGGCCAGGACCGCCTCGACCTCGGCGGGGAACACGTTCTCGCCGCCGGTGATGATCACGTCCCGCAGCCGGTCCACGATGGTCAGGTAGCCGGCCGCGTCGATAGTGCCCACGTCCCCGGTCCGGTAGAAACCGTCGGGCGTGAGCGAGTCCTGCGTCGCCTGCGCGTTGTCCCAGTAGCCCGGCAACGGCGCCGCGCCGCGGACCTGGATCTCGCCACGCTCGCCGAGTCGCACCTCCCAGCCGAGCGACGGGCGGCCCGCCGTGCCCAGCAGGCCGCGGGCTGGGTCATGGTCGGCTGGTGACAGCGAACTGATGGGCAGAGGCCCGGTCTCGCTGCTGGCGTAGTTCTGCCTGAACCGGCAGCCGAGCACGCGGACCGCCCGCTCCAGCAGGTCAGCGCGGATCGGTGACGCCCCGTACACGATCTCGACGAGGCTGCTGAGGTCCGGCGGCTCGGCCCGTGCGCTGATCTCCTCGGTCACCGCGTGGATCAGCGTCGGCACCAGCTGGGTTAGCTGGATCCGCCGCGCGGCCAGCTCGTCGACGAACCCGGCCGGTTCGAACGCGCCGAGCACGTGCAGGTGGCCGCCGGTCAGCAGAACGTACGACAGATTGGCCAGCCCGGCGACGTGGAACAGCGGCAGCGCGCTCAGGTGCCGCGCACCAGGCACCGACTCAGGCACCTCGAGCTTCATGAACATGGCCGCCATGATCAGCTGCTGATGCGTCAGCGGCACCAGCTTGGGTCGCCCGGTCGTTCCGCTGGTGTGCAGCAGGATGGCCGGCTGATGCCCTTGGAGCCGATCCGCCGGCCGGCCGGGCGGCTGCATCGCACCCGCCGGCGGGGGCGGGTCATCGACGATCGTCAGGACGGGAACGGGGTCGGCCAGCCCCCCGGCAGCTTGCCGGGCCGCGGTCGCGCAGTCCGCGTCAGCGACGATCACGGCCGGGCTCAGCAGCGCCAGCAACGCCGTCAGCTCTGCTGGCGCGAGCCGCCAGCTGACCGCCGCCGGCAGTGCGCCCGCGCGGATCAGGCCGGTTATGGCCGTCACCCAGCCAGCCTGATTACGGGCGATGACGGGCACGACGTCACCCGGCCCGACGCCGGCCGCGGCGAACTGCGCCGCGCGCATCTCGGTCGCCGCCGCCAGCGCGGCGTAGCTCAGCTCGGCGCCCAGGTGGTCGGTCAGCGCCACCGCGTCCGGGGTCACGGCGGCCCGCCACTCGAGCACATGGATCAGCGAGAGCAACCGTCAGACTCGCACGCCGGTGCGGTCCGCGGCCGTCTTGGGCTCGTGCCGGACATCTCCGGGCTGGCCCATGACCCGGCGCCAGCACGCGAACTCCAGCAGGACCCCGTCCGGGTCCTGGAAGTAGAACGAGCGGACGAAGACCCCCGGATGCAGCTCACGCGCGACGCCGAGCTCGCTCTCGTCGTGGTCGAGGATCGGGCTCACCCGCACGCCCTTGGCCTTGAGCTTGGCCCGGTACTCCAGGAAGCGCTCCTCGGGCACGTTGAAGGCGACGTGGTTCATCGAGCCGACCGCGCTCGTCCACTCGCCGAGGCCCGGCACTGTGACCGGCGCGGAGATCCCCGGCACCGGGTCGGGCGCGTCCGGGAACCAGAAGAACGCCAGCGCATTGCCGCCGCCCATGTCGAAGAAGAAGTGCTGGCCAGACCCGGCCGGCAGGTCGATCGTCTTGATCAGCCGCATGCCGAGCACCTGGGTGTAGAACGCAACGGTCCGCTTCATGTCCGAGCAGACCAGCGCGAGGTGATTGACACCGCCGAGGTCGAACTCCTCGTTCTGCCACTCCATGGTGACCTCCTCGTCCCGCCACCCCGCACAGACTTCGGGCCTGGCGCATTGCCGATAACTAAACCTAAGCTCAGTTTCAGTTCTGCGCCAGGTACCACGGACGGAGTTGGGGTGACCGAGATCGTCAGGGAGTTCGTCGGGCTGCCATCGCCCATCGTCGGCCGGGCCGGCGCGGGCGGCCACCCGTGTCAGGGCATCTACCATCGCCCGGCGGGCGGCCGGCCGGCGACGGCGTTCATCGCCACGCACTACAACGTGGACTTTTCCGAGCACTACCTCGCGAACTTCCTGGCCGAGCGCGGCTTCGGTTTCCTCGGCTGGAACACCCGCTTCCGCGGCAACGAGGCACATTTTCTGCTCGATCACGCGCTGGCGGAGATCGGCGTCGGGGTGCGCTGGCTGCGCGAGGAGGCGGGCGCCGACCGGATCGTGCTGCTCGGGAACTCCGGCGGTGGCTCGCTGATGTCGGCCTACCAGTCCCAGGCCGTCGAGCCGAATGTCGGGCCCGTGACCGGCATGCGGCCGGTGCTGGCGATCGAGAGCCTGCCGCAGGCAGACCTGTTCGTGGCGCTCGCCGCCCATTCGGGCCGCCCCGAGGTCCTCACGAACTGGCTCGACCCGTCGGTCACCGCCGAGAGTGACCCGGTATCGGCCGACCCGGCGCTCGACCCGTTCAACCCGGAGAACGGGCCGCCCTACAGCGCGGCGTTCCAGTCGCGCTACCGGGCCGCGCAGCAGGCCCGCAACGAGCGCATCACAGACTGGGCGCTCGGCCGGCTGGACGCACTGGCGACGACGCGGGCCAGGGATCAGCTCTTCGTTGTCCGGCGCAGCTGGGCGGACCTGCGGATGATCGACCCCGCCATAGAGCCGTCGGATCGCCGGCCGAACTGGTGCTACCTGGGCGACCCGCAGAAGGCTAACTACGGCGTCTTCGGCGTCGGCATGGTCAGTACCTTGCGCAGCTGGCTGTCGATGTGGAGCGTGCGGACCTCGCAGTGCATCGCGGCGCCGCACCTGGCCCGGATCACGGTCCCGTCGCTGGTGATCCACGCGACAGCCGACGCCTGTGTCTACGACAGCGATGCCCGCGCTCTCTATGCCGCGCTGGCCGCGCCGGATAAGCGCCTCGAGTACATCAAGGCCGACCACTACCTGCAGGAGCCGGACGGCGCCCGAACGCAGGCCGCCGACCTGATCACGGACTGGGTCGCGAGCCACTAGTCCGCGGCTGCCATTTGTAGGGGCTGTCATTCGGACAGGCTGGCAATTCGGACAGGCGAGAGCCAATCGGCCTGCGTACCTTGCTTGTTACGTAACCGCCTTGGTACATTCACGCCATGGAAGCTGTGCTGCGGGCACTGGCGGACGAGAGCCGGCGGATGATGCTGGAGACCTTGACCGGCGGTCCGGCAACGGTGGGTGAGCTGGCGGCGCTGTTGCCCATTGCTCGTCCAGGGGTATCGCGGCACCTCCGGGTGCTGCGGGAGGCGGGGCTCGTCGACGTCCGTCAGGACGCGCAGCGCCGGGTCTACAGTCTTCGCCCCGAGCCGCTCGCCGAGGTCGATGAATGGCTGGGACGGTACCGGGCCCTATGGGAACAGCGGCTGGATGCCCTGCACACCGAGATCGCCAGGGGAAAACGCGAACGAAGGAGCACCAGATGACCAGCAATGCACGGGCGGGCAGCCGCATCCTGGGCAGCTTGCGATCGGCTGACGGCAAGGGCGTCGTGCGCATCGAAGACCGCTACGACACCGATATCGACGACCTGTGGTCGGCACTCATCGATCCCGGCCGCCTGGCCCGCTGGTACGGCCGCGTTGAGGGCGACCTCCGCGCCGGCGGAGCGTTCCGCCTGTACGTCGAAGACGCCGGCATGCATGTCACCGGGCGGGTGGAAGCGTGCGAGCCCCCGCGGCGGCTGCGGGTGACGACCAGGGAGACCGACGAGTCCTACGTTCCCGGGAACGGGGTGCCGCCGTTCGACGAGGTTATCGATGCCACGCTGACCGCCGACGGCGACCAGACCATCTTGGTCATCGAGGTCCAGGGCATGCCACTGGACAAGGTCGCCTTCTACGGGGCCGGGTGGCAGATCCACGCAGAGAATCTGGCCGCCTACCTCGGCGGACATGAGCGCGGCGATGCCGACGCGCGGTGGGACGATCTCGTCCCTGCCTATCAGGACCTGGCGGCCAACATCGGCTAGGCACTGGCCGCTGAAGGAGCGGACCGCACCCGCCCGTCAGCGAACGAGCAAGAAAAAAGGAGGCTACATACTCGCCTCCACTTTCAATCTATAGCGCACCCAGGGGCTTGCGGCAAGACCCGGGTCATGCCGCATAATCGCTGGCCGAGCCCGGAACTCGAAGGGCATCGGCTAGGTGGCGATCGAGGCGATCCGCGCACCTCGGATGGGAGCTGTTGCCGTGAACCGCTCGACTACCAGTGCGTTTGATCTCCCCGACCGCCTGGCCGCCAAGGCCGATCCGACGCTGATCGCTGACGACGAGCAGCAGTTCGCGGCGATCGCGGAGAGCCTCGAGGAGTCCATCGCGGACCTGTCCGGCCGCCTCGACGCCGAACTGCAGGCGCCCGGCGGCATCGGCCAGAAGGCGCTGGACCGGGACCTGGAGATCCACCGGCTGACCTCTCGCCTCCGCGTCCTGCGCCGCTTCGGCCTCGACCTGTGCCTCGGACGCATGGTCACCGCGGACACCGCCAAGCCCGTGTACGTCGGACGACTTGGTCTCACCGACACGGCGGGTCGCCGGCTGCTGGTCGACTGGCGTTCCCCGGCGGCTGAGCCGTTCTTCGGAGCCACCCACGCCAACCCGATGGGCCTGGCAAGCCGCCGCAGGTACCGCTGGGCCCGAGGCCAGATCAGCGACTACTGGGACGAGGTCTTCACCCAGGACGGGCTTGAGGGCCACGCCGCGCTTGACGACCAATCCGCGTTCATCGCCAGCCTGGGCAGCAATCGGTCGGCCCGGATGCGAGACGTGCTCGGCACCATCCAGGCCGACCAGGACGCCATCATTCGCGCGGGATCCCGCGGCGCTCTCGTCGTCGACGGCGGGCCGGGTACGGGCAAGACCGTCGTCGCTCTGCACCGCTCCGCCTACCTTCTTTACAACGACCCTCGCCTCGGTCACCGCCGGGGCGGCGTCCTGTTCGTCGGACCGCACCAGCCCTACCTGGCCTACGTCTCCGACGTGCTCCCCAGCCTCGGCGAGGAGGGCGTGCAGACGTGCACCCTGCGGGACCTCGTCGCCGAGGGAGCCGCAGCAGGGATCGAGCCCGACCCGAACGTGGCCCGCCTGAAGTCATCCGGGGACCTGGTGAGGTCGATCGAAACGGCCGTGAGGTTCTACGAAAATCCGCCGGCCACGGGAATGACGGTCGAGACCCACTGGTCTGACATCTGGATTAGCGCCGACGATTGGGCCGAGGCGTTCGAGGCACGAGAACCTGGTACTCCGCACAACGAGGCGCGCGATCAGATCTTCGATGAACTGGTCACAATCCTGATAGACAAGCTCGACGGCGACGTCCCGGCTGACCTGTTTCGCAAGTCCCTGCGGGAGAACAGGGAACTGCACACGGCCCTCAACCGCGCGTGGCCGCTGATCGAACCGGCTGACCTCGTCGGAGACCTGTGGTCGGTACCCGCCTACCTGCGCCTGTGCGCTCCCTGGCTCAGCCCCGATGATGTGCGGAAACTGCAGCGCGGGGACGCCCAGGCCTGGACGGTGTCCGACCTGCCGCTGCTGGATGCAGCACGGCAGCGGCTCGGCGACCCGCAGGCAGCACGACGTAAGCGCCGGCATGACGCCGCGGTCGCCGCTGAACGCGAGCAGATGGCCCGGGTCCTCGACAACCTGATGGGGGCCGCGGACGACGAATACGGCACAGGTCTGGTGACGATGCTGCGCGGCGAGGACTTCCAGGACGCCCTGGTCAATGAGGCCGCACTGCCCGGTACTGATCCGGACCGGCTCGCTGGCCCGTTCGCGCACATCGTCGTGGACGAGGCTCAGGAACTGACCGACGCAGAGTGGCAGATGCTGCTGCTCCGCTGCCCGTCGCGGAGCTTCACCATCGTCGGGGACCGTGCCCAGGCCAGGCACGGGTTCACGGAGTCATGGCAGGAACGGCTCGAGCGGATCGGGCTCGACCGGATCAAGCTGGCTTCGCTGAGCATCAACTACCGGACGCCGGAAGAGGTCATGGCGGAAGCCGAGCCGGTCATCCGGGCCGTGCTCCCGGACGCCAACGTGCCGGTCTCCATCCGCAGCACCGGCGTGCCCGTCGTCCACGGATCTGCTTCGGATCTGGGCCCGGTCCTGGACACCTGGCTCGCCGCGCACGCCGACGGGATCGCCGCCGTCATCGGCGATCCCACCTTCCGGGCGACGTCCCGCGTCCGGTCGCTGACCCCGGAACTAGCCAAGGGACTCGAGTTCGACCTGGTCGTCCTCATCGACCCGGAAGCGTTCGGCACGGGCATCGAAGGAGCGGTCGACCGCTACGTCGCGATGACCCGGGCCACCCAGCAACTCGTCATCCTTACTTGACGTAGGCGACGGGCTTGACCGCGGGCGGCTCCGGCAGGGGCTCGGACTGGTAGTGCGCCCGGATGCCCTCGATGTAGCGACGGCACCGGTCGGTAAGTCCGTCGGCGGTCTGCATCCGGCCCTTGGTGACCAGGATGCCGAGGTCGGCGCCGTGGAACCGGTACTCGCCCGGGCCGTAGACCCGCATGAAGAACGCCTCGTCCTCGGTGGTGATGTCGTGCCAGTCGTTGCTGACGTGCTCGAAGGTGAGCGTGCCGCCGTCGGCCAGGCGCCACGCGCCGGTCCGCGGGGCGGCCAGGATCCGCTCGACCGTATCGCCCGGCTCCTTCATGATCAGCTGCGACCACACGTCGACGGCGGCCAGGGCCCGCCAG
>DASXKI010000280.1:0-36198 GCA_036496945.1 Streptosporangiaceae bacterium
CAGACGGAGGGCGCCTGGATCCCGCCCAAGCTGGCCGCGACCATGTACCGGCTGCTGCAAGACCTGCCAGGGGTGAAGTTCGACAGTGCGACTGATCTTGCGGGCCGGACTGGCCTGGGCTTCTACATGGTGATCGGCTACTACAAGCAGGAGCTTGTGGTCAATCCGGTGACCTACACCTTCATGGGCGAGGAGACCATCGCGGTCCAGGCGCATCAGATCGTCGGGACCGACGGCACCTTCGAGATCCGGCAGGGTCAGGTGCTCGGATGGATCGCGCTCCTAGACGACGCGATCGTGCACCGTGTCGGCCAGCTGCCGTAACGACGCGGCTCTCGTTTTACCCTGTCCCTAGGTCTGGAGTTGCCCGATACCGGCGAGTAACGTCGAGTCATCGCCAGATTGCGGGAGGGCACCGTGAGCACGTATGAGCACTACACCACGCCGGTAGAGCCAGGGACCTGGGACATACCAGCCTCGGGGTCGGCCCGGTTCAGCTGGGAGTATGACGAGGGCCGCACCAGCCTGCTCGACCTGTACCAGCGCGGCAAGGACAAGCAGTGGGACGCGACGAAACGGATCGACTGGTCGATACCGGTCAATCCGTGCAACGTGATGGAGCAGACCGAGGAGCTGAATCCCATCTACGGCTCGCGGCAGTGGAACATCCTCAACCAGAAGGAACGGGACGAGCTCGACCATCACTTGTCGGCCTGGCTGTTCAGCCAGTTCCTGCACGGGGAGCAGGGCGCGCTGACGGTTGCCGCCCGGATCGTGCAGTCAGTGCCGGACATGGACTCGAAGTTCTACGCCGCGACGCAGGCGATGGACGAGGCGCGCCATGTCGAGCTGTACGCGCGGTTCATGCGGGAGAAGATCGGGCTGTACTACCCGGTCAACCCGGACCTGGCTCAGCTGCTAGCCGACGCGCTGGGCGACTCCCGGTGGGATATGCCCTACCTCGGCATGCAAGTGCTGATCGAAGGGCTGGCCCTGGCCGCATTCGGCGTGCACCGGGACCTGTCGAACAACCCGCTGGTCACCCAGCTACTCGCGTACGTGATGCAAGACGAGGCCCGGCACGTGGCGTTCGGCCGGATCGCGCTGCGCGACTACTACAAGGAACTGACCTCAGCCGAACTGGCGGACCGCGAGGAGTTCATCGTCGAGGGCTGCTACCTGATGCGCAATAGGTTCACCGGCCGCGAGGTCTGGGAGCGGATGGGCTTCGACGTGCAGGAATGCATGGAGTTCAGCGACCAGTCACCGGTGCAGCAGGCGTTCCGCACCCTGCTGTTCTCCCGGATCGTGCCCTGCGTCAAGGACATCGGCCTGTGGGGACCCAAGGTCCAGCACGCCTACGTCGACCTTGGCGTGATCGAGGCCGCCGACTCAGACCTGGACGTGCTGATGCGCGCCGACGAGGAGCTGGCCGAGAAGATCGACAACGAGAAGTACGCGGCCGAGATGGCGGCCCGCCAGGGCGAGGTCGACGACGCCATCGCGGCGGCGGCGGACGCCTAGCGCTTAGGCGACTGGCGGCCAGGCGTTCGGCCCGCTTGATCGCCGTACCCAATCGAGCAGCGCTGCTAGGCCGTCGCTGAACTGGTCGGGACCGGTGAACGCGGCAAGCCACGCGGTGTCCGGATCGCTGACTTCCTGATTCGTGGCGAGCCACCGCGCCCTGGATGCCTCCAGGGCCGCGAATCCGATGGTGTAGGTATGCAGGGCCGCGAATGCTCGGCGAGCGGCCGCCTCGTCGAGCCCGCTAGCCTGCAGGACCGCGAGAATCCTGCGCGTACGGGCCATGGCCGCTGGCGAGGTCACCGGATGCGCCAGGAAGACGCTCAGGGCGGCAGGCTGCTCGATCAGGAATCGCCGGAAATTGTCCACGGTCGCCATGACCCAGGCCCAGGTATCGCCAACGTCGACGGCGGGTTCCGCGACCTCGCCCAGCAGGCGGTCGACCACCTCGTCCAGCAGGTCATCCTTGTCCCGCACATGCCGGTACAACGACATCGGGGCGACATCCAGCCGCGCCGCCAGCCGCCGGATTGTCATCTGCTCGTAGCGGCCGGCCGCGATCTCGTCCATGGCGACCATGATCAGCTGCTCGCGGCTAATCGTCCCCCATCGGGCTCTGACACGCGCCGACCCGGCCTCCTCGCCTGCCTGCTGCATCATCACCCCAGGGCTCGCGGCCACGCGCGCGAGGCCAGCCCGCCCGGCGACGCTGATACGGGCATGCTAGGTGATCCAGCTTGCGCGCTTGGCATCGTCGGCGCAGACGGTAGCGGCCTGCCCCCGCCTGCGCGGGCCGCTACCGTTACTGCGCCAGTGCGCGGAACTCCCGGAGTGGATCAGCCGGACCGGATCAGCCGGTGCAGGCGTTGACGCCGGTGATGTTGCCGTCGCCGCTGCCCTGCCCGTCGTCACCGGGCACGATCGCGTCGGTCCACTTCTCGCACGTCGACGGTGCCGTGTACACCCACGAGTAGGTCGTCCACGGATCGTTGACAGTGCTGCCCTGGCCGAAGGTCGTGCCGTGGGGGAAGAACAACTGGTACCAGTCGGTGGTGGTCGACGGCTTGGCAGACCCGTTGGCCGTGGCCGGCACACCGGCCGCGCTCGGCGAGCCCGAGCTCGCGTAGAACTCCAGGCTGCCGCCGCCGACCAGGGTCCCGGCCACGATGCCATTGATCTTGACGGGGTTACTCCCGTTGGGTGCCGTTCCCCCGCTGACGGTCGTGAAGGCGCCGTTGTCGGACAGGCTCTCGGTGTAGAACCAGCACGTTGCAGTCCCGCCGCAGTGACTCGTGGCGGCTGCGTGCTGGCGCGTGATAGTGACGGTCCGAGTGAAGTTGTCGTCGGCCCAGCCCGAGCTCTCCGGCCAGTTGGTGACCGTGGTGGTCCCGGTGACGGAAAGGACGGCAGACGTGCCGGCCGGTCCGGCGGGTCCCTGCGGCCCGGTCGGACCCTGCGGTCCCGTGCCGCCCCGCGGGCCCGTCTGGTTCCAGGTGTACTTCGTGTCGCCGCGCCTGCAGGCATGCCGGCCCGAGTACAGCGCTTGTACCTGGTGATTCGATGCCACGCAGGCCGTGAAATACGGCTGCGTGATGGTGGCTGCAGGAGCGCCTGACGTCGCCAGCGCGACGGCGCCCCCGCTCAGCGCGGTGACGCCTACTACGGCCGCCGCTGCGATGCGTGTACTGAGCACAGTGTTCTCTTCCTGTCGATATGGCCCGTCTGTACCGAGCAGTCGCGACAGCCCATATAGAGCACATATCAGCTCTAAAAATGCTAAAGCCGGCGTCAACTGCTATGTGCAGATAACTGCTTCGCCTGTACGACGCGCGACGACGGCAAGAGGTGTACACGTACGCGAGAAGAGTAGGAGTACGCAAGAAAAAAGACATCAGCGTGCGGCCGAGGCTTCAGTAATGGCGCTGGAGTTGCGGGTGGCGGCCAGCGCGAGCGCGCTGGCCGCTGGGTGCTGACTGCCGCTAGCGGGTCACCACAGGTCGCCGCCGGTGAGCACGTAGACGAACGGGATCAGCGGGATGATGGCGAAGATCGCCCAGGCGAGCTTCGCGCCGCTGCCGATATCGCGGCGGCTCAGCAGATCGATCCAGATGAGGACGACCGCGATCGGGTGCAGGAAGCAAATCAGGAGCTCGATTATCTTCTTCACTCTTGTCAAGTTACCCCGTGGGCGCTCAGTTAGCGCCCGGCGGCAGGTGCAGGTCGCGCAGCGCGGTCCTGGCGGCCCACAGGCCGCACATCCCGTGCACGCCGCCGCCGGGCGGTGTCGATCCCGAGCACAGGTAGACGCCGCCTAGCGGTGTCCGGTACGGGTTCCACCGCAGCGCTGGCCGGCCGAACGTCTGCCGGAGCGTGGTGGCGCCGGCGCCGATGTCGCCGCCCACGTAGCCCGGGTTGTAGCGTTCCATGTCGGCCGCCGCCCGGACCGACCTGGCCAGGATGCGGTCGCGGAAGCCCGGCGCGAACCGCTCGATCTGCGCCTCGATCCGGTCGGCCATGTCGACGTCCGATCCGGCCGGCACGTGGCAGTAGCCCCACAGGACGTGCTTCCCGGCTGGCGCCCGGCTCGGATCGACGACGCACGGCTGCGTGACGATGCAGAATGGCTGCTCCGGATGCTGGCCGGCGTGCACGGCGGCCTCGCTGCGCGAGATCTCGGCGATAGTGCCGCCGGCGTGGACGGTGACCGTCTGCCGGCACGCCTCGTTCTGCCAGGGAACGGGGCCGTCGAGCGCCCAGTCGACCTTGCAAACGCCGGGGCCATACCGGAACCGTTCCATCGCCCGGCGGTAGCTCGCCGGCAGGCGGTCGCCCGCCAAGCTCAGCAGCTGCCGAGGAGTGACGTCCAGGACGACCGTCCGGGCCGGCGGCAGGTCCGCCAGCCGCCTGATCCAGGTGCCCGTCGTCACGGTGCCACCAAGGTCGGCGAGCTCGCTGGTCATCGCGTCGACGAGCTGGCCGCTGCCGCCCTCGACGACTGGCCAGCCGGTGGTGTGGGCCAGCAGCAGCATCGTCAGCCCGAACGCGCCGGTCAGCGGTGCCGACAGCGGCCTGATCGCGTGCCCGGCCATCCCTGCGAGCAATGCCCTGCCCTCGGACGTGCGCAGCCGCCGGGCCAGGACCGTGGCAGGCAGCAGTCCCTCGACGCCGAAGCGAGCGACAGAGAGTAGCTGGCCGGGTATGGCGCCGACAGCGTTGAGCGCGCCGGGCAGCGGGCGCAGCGGCGACAGCGCCAGCGCGGCGATCGGCCCGCTGGCCTGCACGAGGCCCGCCATCAGCCGCTCGTATGCCCGGGCGTCGTCGCCGCCGCCCAGCCGGCTGGCGGTCTCGGCCACCGAGCCGCTGACGGCCGCGGCCCGGCCGCCGTCGAGGGGATGCGCGGCTGCCACCGCGGGCGTCAGCAGGCGCACGCCGCGATCAGCCAGAGCGCTGCCGGCGAAGAACGGTGACGCGACGGCGAGCGCGTGCACAGTCGAGCACACGTCGTGGACGAAGCCCGGCAGGGTCAGCTCGGCTGTCCGGCAGCCGCCGCCAGGTGTCGGCGCTCCCTCGACCACCTGCACGGCCAGCCCTGCTCGCGCCAGCGTCACCGCGGCAGCGAGGCCATTGGGCCCGGCACCGACAACGACGGCGTCGGGCAGACTCACGGGCAGCGTGCCTCGCGGCAGGAGGCCACCGCTACGCCACTACTCCGCGCCCGCTGCTGCCTGGTCAAGGACGCCCACCAGCCGGCCACGGACCGCGGTGCCATCCGGCAGCTGCCAGCCGCACTCGACGTACCCGCGGCTCCCCGCCGGGCTGGTGCCGGGATCCTCCAGGCCTGGCTGGAGCTGGCGGATGATGCGGAGGCCGGCCGGGCTGAGGTCAGTGCCGGTGAAGTGGCGGACGACTGAGGGGTCCGGGGTGTCGGTCACGCTCTGCGCCTGCGCATCGGCGGCGCCCTGGAGCAGGGCGATCAGCTGCGCCGTCAGGACCGGGTCCTGCGCACCGTCGTAGATCCACCGCGTACCGAGGACGCCGTGCTCGGCCTTGCCGATGAGAGCGTGCTCGGCGCCAGCCAGCCGCGCCGCGCGGTAGGTCATCGGGACGTGATAGCTGGCGGGCTGCGCACCGGACTGGTCGGTGACCACCATGAACTCGATGCCGACCTCGCCGGCCGGGTCGTCGAGCCGGAAGCCGCCTGCCTTGATCAGCTCTAGCGGCCGGCCGGTTGCGACGTACCACGGCTGCGACGGCAGCCATGCCGCGAGCAGGTCCAGTTTGCCCGGCGTGAGGGTGGTGTGGTGAATGACGGCCATACGGTATCGCCGGTCCTTTCCGGAGCTAGTTCCCTGCTGCGAACGTCCTGGCCAGGATGGCACTAGCCGCCCCGTTCCCTGATCACGGGCCGGGCTACCATCACTGAGTGAGCGATCTTGCATTTCCACCGTTCCCGCCCGATTTCACCTGGGGCGTCGCCACGGCCGCCTATCAAATCGAAGGCGCGGTTGCGGAGGACGGCCGCGGGCAGTCGATCTGGGACACGTTCTGCCGCCAGCCTGGCGCGATTCTGGACGGGCAGACCGGCGACGTCGCAGACGACCACTACCACCGCTGGCCCGAGGACGTGGCGCTGATGGCGGACCTCGGCATCGGTACCTACCGGTTCTCGATTGCCTGGCCCAGGGTCCAGCCGAGCGGATCAGGCGCCGTCAACGCCGCCGGCCTCGATTTCTACGACCGGCTGGTCGACGGGCTACTCGCGCGTGGCATCACGCCGATGCCCACGCTGTACCACTGGGACCTGCCGCAGCCGCTGGAGGACGCGGGCGGCTGGATGGCACGGGATACCGCGTACCGGTTCGCCGAGTACGCCGGCCTCGCGGCTGAGCGGCTGGCCGACCGCGTGCCCGCCTGGATCACCCTGAACGAGCCCTTCGTGGTGACCGCGTTCGGGTACGCGTTCGGCATCCACGCGCCCGGCAAGGCACTCATGCTCGATGCCCTCGCGACCGCCCACCATCAGCTGCTCGGGCACGGCCTGGCCACCTCGGCGCTACGCGCGGCGGGCGCGCGCCAGGTCGCGATCACCAACAACTACTCGCCGGCCTGGCCCGCCAGCGACAACGCGGCAGACCTGGCGGCCACCGCCGCCTACGATGCGCTGCACAACCGGATGTTCACCGATCCGGTACTGCTCGGGCGCTACCCGGACCTGACCGCGTTCGGCATCGGCGACGGCGGCCCCGAATTCGTCCGCGACGGCGACCTCGAGATCATCTGCGCGCCCATCGACGCGCTCGGCGTCAATTACTACACGCCGACGCGGCTGTCCGCGCTGCCGGATTCGCCGCTGCCGTTCCAGATCGAGCCGATCCCCGGATATCCGGTGACCGCGTTCGGCTGGCCGGTCATCCCCGCGGGCCTGACCGAAGTGCTCACCACGCTCGTGGAGCGCTACGCCGGCCAGCTGCCGCCCATCTACATCACCGAGAACGGCTGTTCCGTCGATGACGAGCCGGACGCGGCAGGCGTCATCGATGACCAGCCCCGCATTGGCTACCTCGACGCGCATATCCGCGCGGTCGCGGACGCGATCCGCGCAGGCGTCGATGTCCGCGGCTACCTGGTCTGGTCGCTCCTGGACAACTTCGAGTGGGCACAGGGCTATCACCAGCGCTTCGGGCTCGTGCACGTGGACTTCGCCACCCAGCGGCGTACCCCGAAGGCGTCATTCGCCTGGTACCGCGACATGATCGCCGCCCAGGCCGAGATCGCCCAGGCCGAGATCGACTAGAGCCAGATCGGCGAACAGCGATCCTGATGCGGGGCACCGGCCTTTCGGGTTTTGTGCAACCGACCGATTAGAGCACGCAAAAACCCGCAAACTAACTCCAAGGTTGCGGAACAACTGCCGCACACATTATTTTCCTCCCATAACGTCACATCAGTAACGGCTCGGAGGCCAGTCACCCATGTGCGACCGACTCATCTTCACCTGCGGGCACTGTGGCGCGAGCCACGATCTCGAAGAGATGAAGCGCGGGCTTTATGTCGGCGAGCGGAGCCTCGGGGATCTTCAGGCCTGCGAGCGCGGCGGCCCGCTGGGGCTTGGCAGGCGCATTGTGAGGCGCAGAGTCACCCGAGCATTCATGCGCGGCTTGTGGCGCAACTTATGGACGCCACTCCAGCAGGTTCGCCGCCCAGCCAGGCTGCGCGAGGCATGATCAGGACAGGTAAACACTGACGAAAGCGATGACATGAGGGCCAGGATCTCCGCCGTACTTACGGCCGCCACGATTGCCATCCCGTTCGCCGCGATCACGTCCCCGCCGGCCTCGGCGGCCACGACCTGGCAGCTCACCGTCAGGGTCATCGACCGGACCGGCCAGGTGGCCGCCAGCGCGGACGTGCAGGTGCTCAACGTCGGCAGGGACACCGGCATCGATCTGGGCACGGGGCGGCATCGCCAGCTCCGCCCTGGCACCTACAACGTCGCCGCGTGGATCATCACCGGAACCGGGGCAGGCCAGACCTTCACGCTGGCGGACCAGGTCGTCGACCTGACCGCGAACAAGACCGTCGTGCTCGACGCCCGCCAGGGCCACCGGGTCCGGCTGAGCCTAAACAATCCGGCCGCGCAGGCCGAGACTCTCGAAATCGCGCCGATCGTCGGCGGACACTGGGCCTTCAACCCGACCACGATCTCGCCACCGCCAGGCGCCGCCTACCTCGTGCCGATGCACAGCGCGCTGATGCAGCTGTACGTGTACTCGGTCTGGGAGAAGAAGGGCAATACAGTCGCCCAGCCGAGCCCGTTCCGGTACGACGTCGTGCATGTCTACCGCGGTCTCATTCCGCGTTCGCCCGCCATCAGCACTACGACATCCTCGCTGACGCGCGTCGACGTCAGGGTGCGCGCGACCGACGCCGGTCAGACCGCGACTCTGTCGCTATCCCCGCAGCCTTCGAACGGCCCAGTGCCGCTGAACGCGACGTCCGCGCTCGGCGCGACGCCCGCGCATCTGGTGTCCTACCGATCGCCCGGCTGGCAATGGCAGCCGATCGTCGAGTGGGACAGCCCGGCCGGCACCCTCCGCGACAACGACCTCAATCAGCCGGCCTATGGCCGTGGCGCGCATGCCGAACTATGGGGAGCTGCCGTGTGGGCGCCCGCGCCGGGCGCCTTGTTCGCGGGGATCGACGGGCGGCGGCTGCAGGCGGGCCTGGTCGCGTCAGACTTCCCGATCGGCGACCCGCTGCACCCCAGTGATGAAGGCTCGCTGGCGAGCAAGGAAATCCGGTTGTACTCGGGCGGCACGCTGCTCGCGCACACCGGCCAGTACCAGGTCAACGTCAGGATTCCCGAGGTGTCACGTCAATACAGGCTGACGCTGACCGCCAGAAGGCCGGCCGGAGCCCTGCTGTCCGCGAGCATCAGCGGCGTCTGGAAGTTCATGGCCAAGGGCTCGGGTAGCGACTTCGGCACCCCAGCGCAGGTGTACGGCGTCCAGCTCCTCCCGGCCGGACTGGACGGGCACGATCAGGTTGCGAGCGGGTCGCTTACCAGGGTCGCCTTGCGGATCTACAGCGCGCTGACCAGCTCCCCGGTGCGACTCGCGACTGTCAGGGCGTGGGCGTCGGCCGACGACGGCACCAGCTGGCGCGCGGTGTCGGTGTCCTGGAGCGGCGGCCGCTACGTCGTCTCGGTCAAGAACGCATCGGCGGCCGGCTTCACGTCGCTGCGGATCCACGTCGGCGACCGGCAGGGCAACTCCGAGGACCTGACCGTCATACACGCCTACGGCGTCCGCTAGCTCGCCGCACCGCCTGGGCACAATAGGCGGTGACCGAGGAGGCATGTTGGCGCACGCACTCGACCCTCTGGATGCGAACGAGATCAGGCATGTAGCGACCGCGTTGCGCGAAAAAAAGGGTGTTGACCTGACCTGGCGGTTCGCCTCGATCGAGCTGGTCGAGCCGGCCAAGGGCGAACTCGCGAGCGGTACCGCAGGGATGGGCCGCGCAGCCCACGTCATCTGCTGGAACACCGCCGACGGCCATGCCTACCGGTCGCTGGTGTCACTGCCCGCCGGCGACATCACGCGGTGGGAGGAGCTGCCGGGGCTCCAGCCCAACATGACCGTCGATGAGTGGCACGAGTGCGACGAGATGCTCCGTCGCCACCCGGCCCTGATTGAGGCACTGGCCAGGCGCGAGATCACCGACATTAGCCTGGTGCTCACCGACGTCTGGGCGTACGGTGCGGCGCTGGTGCCAGCCCGGTATCGGGGCCTGCGGCTCGGCTGGGCCGACGTCTGGGCGCGGGGCAGCGCGGACGGCAACCCGTACGCCCACCACATCACCGGCCTGCACCCGATAGTCGACCTGAACCGCATGCAGCTGCTCGAGCTAGAGGACAACTGGGCCGAAGGCGGCCCGGCTCGTCCTGAGGTCATGGGCGAGTACCTGCCCACGCTGATCCAGGTGCCGCAGCGCGAGGTCAGCCCGCTGCACGTGCACCAGCCCGATGGTGTCTCGTTCACGCTGGACGAGCGGCTACTGCGATGGCAGAACTGGGAAATGCGCCTCGGCTTCAACCACCGGGAAGGGCTGGTCCTGCATACTGTCGGCGTCCGCGACGCCGGCCGGCTGCGGTCGATCGCACACAGGATGTCGTTCGCCGAGATGATCGTGCCGTACCGGGACGCGACGCCGGACCACTACCGGCGGACCGCCTTCGACATCGGCGAGTGGGGCCTCGGCTTCATGATGACGTCGCTCGAGCAAGGCTGCGACTGCCTCGGCGAGATCCGCTACCTGGACGCTGTCCAGCACGACTCCCACGGCCAGCCGCGGACCATCCGCAATGCCATCTGCATTCACGAGGAAGATGACGGCATCCTGTGGAAGCACGTGGACGAGCGATCCGGTACCGCCGTGCGACGTGCGCGCCGGCTGGTGATCTCCTTCCACGTGACCGTGGCCAACTACGAGTACCTGGTGTACTGGCGCTTCTACCAGGACGGCAACATCGAGTGCGAGGTGCGCGCCACGGGGATCATGGTCACGTCGTACTTCCCGGCAGGCGGCCAGCCGCCGACTGGGACGCTCGTCGACGAGCGCACGTACGCGCCGTACCACCAGCATTTCATCGTCGCCCGCCTCGACCTGGACGTCGACGGGCAGCCGAATACGGTCTACGCCGTCGAATCGCAGGCGCTGCCCGTCAGTGACGCCAACCCGCACGGGCTGGCGCTGGTGACGCGCGAGACGCCGCTGCGGACCGAGTTCGACGGCCGCCAGGACATGAACTGGGCCACCCAGCGCAGCTGGAAAGTGGTGAGCAGCACGTCGGTCAACGGCCTGGGCGAGCGGCCTGCCTACAAGCTGGTGCCCGGCGGCAGCTTCCCCGCTCTCATCGACGAGTCGTCGCCCGCGTTCCAGCGCGCTCAGGTCATCGGGCACGCGCTGTGGGTCACCCCGTACTCCCCCGACGAGCGATGGCCGTGTGGTGAGTTCCCGAACCTGAGCGACACCGATCACGGCCTGCCGGCCTGGACCGCGCGGGACCGGCCGATCGAGGACACCGACCTGGTCCTGTGGCACGTCTTCGGCCTGCATCACATCACCAGGCCCGAGGACTGGCCGGTAATGCCCGTGGACCGGACCTCGTTCTGGCTCAAGCCGTGGGGCTTCTTCGACCGGAACCCGGCGCTGGACGTGCCGCCGGCCCCGCACGTCGGCCACGACCGCTAAGTTTGCGTGCTATGACAGGTACGGGTCGGTCGGCCAAGCCGGCGCAGGGTGTCGTGGAGATCTACACTGACGGCGCTTGCAGCGGCAATCCCGGCCCCGGCGGCTGGGGCGCGCTGCTGACGTATGGCGGTCCCAGCAAGGAACTGTGCGGCGGCGAGGCCACGCCGACAACTAACAACCGGATGGAGCTGATGGCCGCCATCCAGGCGCTGGAGAGCCTGACCCGGCGATCGACCGTGCGGCTGCACACCGACAGCAGTTACGTGCGCAACGGCGTCATGAGCTGGCTGCCGAACTGGAAGCGCAACGGCTGGAAGACGGCCAGCAAGCAGCCGGTGAAGAACGAAGACTTGTGGCGACGCCTGGATGCCGTCGCCGCCCGGCACGACGTGCAGTGGCTCTGGGTGAAAGGTCATGCCGGCGATCCAGGGAACGAGCGGGCCGATGCGCTCGCCAACCAGGGCATGGCAGAGGCCGTGGCGCTGGCGCGATCGCAGAAGCGACGCTAGCTCGGCGGACAGGCAGACCGAGGCCCAGCAGACGACGTGCCGCAACCAAAGACTCGCCCTGGCGAGGCGGTAACCTCGCCAGGGCGAGCCTGATGACCGGTCCCCCCGGATTCATCTGAATGGGTCCCCCGCTACACAGGATGACATGACAGTTACTGACGGTCTCCACCGGGGTCGTTCAACCGACGACCTATACCGACTAAAGCGTTGCTGCGCACTGGTGAATCCCACTGATGAAATGGACACATGGAACGTCTGAGTCGGCAGCTTGAGTTCATCGCCGAGGCCGGCCGACTCAAGGGCGTCCTGCGGCAGACGATGCTGGCCGACCCGGCCAGGCGCGAGAACTCCGCCGAGCATTCCTGGCACCTGGCAGTGCTGGCGCTCACCCTGGCCGAGTACGCGCTGCCCGGCACCGACCTGGCCCGCGTCGTCGCCATGCTGACGCTGCACGACCTCGTCGAGGTCGACGCCGGCGACCTGTCGGCCTACGCGCCGCAGCCCGATCAGGTCCGGCAGCAGGCGGCCGAGCGGGCCGCCGCCGACCGCCTCTTCGCGCTGCTGCCGGCCGACCAGGCTGGCACCATGCGTCTGCTCTGGGATGAATTCGAGGAACGGGCAAGTCTGGAGGCGCGGTTCGCCAGGGCGCTCGACAGGCTCCAGCCAGTGCTGGAGAACGTGAAGATGGGCGGCGGTACCTGGCGCGAGCGCGGAGTAACCGCCGACGACGTGCTGACGAAGGTGGCGCTCATCGAGGACGGCTCGCCGCAGCTGGGCCGATTCGCCAGGGACCTGATCGAGCGCGCCGTACGCGACGGCATCCTGGCACCGGCTCCGGCCGGCGAGTGACCGTGGGATCGACAGAGCGGCGCGGCGTCGGCATCGTCTTTTTCGTGAACGGGGCCGTGACCGGGACGTTCGCGTCCAGGCTGCCGTGGATCGCGGAGCGCCTGCATCTGAGCAGCGGCCTGCTCGGCGCGGTCGGCCTGACGACGAGTATCGGCGCGCTGGCGACCATGCCGTTCGCGGCGCAGTTCGTGCACCGGTATGGCCCGAAGGCGGCGACGCGGGTCCTGATTGCCGCCTCCAGCCTGGCGCTCGCATTGCCCGCGTTCGCGCCAGACGTGGTCGTGCTGACGGCGGTGATGCTGCTGTACGGCGCGCTGCTCGGCACGAACGACAACGCGATGAATGCCCAGGCGGTCGAGGCTGAGCAGCGGGTCGGCAAGTCCATCATGTCGGGCCTGCACGGCATCTGGAGCCTCGGTGTCCTGGCGGGCGCGCTCCTCGGCTCGCTCAGTGCCCGCGCGGGGATCGACCCGCGGGTCCAGTTCACAGTGACGGCCGCGGTAGCCGCCGTCTGTGGTGCCGTTGCCTGCTCCTGGCTGAAAGGGGGGCGGCCTGTCGGTGCCGCGGCGGAGGTGGAGGTGCCGCGCTTCGCCTGGCCGCACGGCGTCCTGCTGCTCATCGGGCTGGTCGGGTTCGCGTCGGTCTTCGTGGAGTTCGCCGCGAACGACTGGTCGGCGGTCTTCATGCACTGGGTCCTGCACACCAACCAGGCCGAGGCGGCGATCGCGACCGGCGTGTTCGCCGGGTCGATGGCGGCGGGACGATTGTGCGGCGATGCGCTGGTCCGCCGGATCGGAGCCGGGCCGAGCGTCCGCGCGTGCGGCGTCCTCGGCGCCGTCGGCTGCATCCTGGTCGCCGTCACCCCGAGCGCGCTCGTGGCGCTGGCCGGCTTCATGCTCATCGGCCTTGGTGTCTCGGTCGTGGTGCCGCTCGTCTTTGCGGCGGCCGGACGCTCCGGACCAAGTCCGGCGATCGGCGTGGCTGGCGTCGCGACCGTCAGTTACGGGGCCGGGATGGCCGCGCCCAGCGTGATGGGCGGTGTCGCCGACCTGTCGTCGCTGCGGATCGCTTTTGCTGTGGCGGCCGTGCTCGCCGCGGCGATTGCGGCTGGCGGCGGGCTGCTTGGCCGGCAGCACAGCTCCGAGCCGGCCAAGCCCGAGCCGGCCGCAGAGCCAGCCCAGTGAGCCAGCGCAGTGAGCCAGCCCAGTGATGTAGCCCAGTGAGCCAGCCCGCGCAGCCTGGGCAGGACCGAGGGTCAGAAAAAGATGAGCTTGACGGCGGAGATGACGCCGATGAGCACGACGAAGATCCGCAGGGCAAGCGGCGGTAGCCGCCTGCCGTACCGGGCGCCGACGAGGCCGCCAGCCGTCGAGCCGACAGCGATGAGCAGCACGGCCAGCCACGCCACGTGCGCGAAGATGATGTAGACGATCGCCGCGGTGCCGTTGACGATGGCGACGAGCACGTTCTTGGCCCCGTTGACCCGCTGCATGCTCTCATCGAGGAACGTGCCGAGCAGGCCGATGACGAGCACGCCCTGCGCGGCGCCAAAGTAGCCGCCGTACACGGCCGAGGCGAACACGCCTGCGCCGAGCACAGGGCTGGTCGACTCCCGGTCCTCGGCCGGCGCCCCTTCGCGCTCAGCCAGCCGCTTACGCCGGGCGATGATCCGGCTGCTGAGCCACGGCTGGACGAGCACCAGCACGCAGGCGATGAGGATCAGCGCGGGGACGATGAGCTTGAACGACGACGACGGGAGCGAGAGCAGCGCGGCGGCACCCGCGACCGCGCCCGCGGCCGCCATGACACCGAGCCGGATTAGCCGAGGGCGCTGGCCAGCAAGCTCGCGCCGGTAGCCGACGGCTCCGCTGATGTTGCCCGAGACCAGGCCGACGTTGTTGGAGACGTTGGCCACGATAGGCGGGAAGCCGAAAGCCAGCAGCGTCGGGAAGGTGATCAGCGATCCGGACCCGACGACAGCGTTGACCGCACCAGCCGCGACGCCTGCCCCGAGGATCGCGAGCGCCTCAGCCGGACCCACGTATTCCTCGCATGACCTTGATCGTAAGCGAGGCCGCTGCCGGGTGGCGGCCTGAGCAGCGGCACCGTGAGCAAGAGCACAGCAGATCGGCAGGCGAGCTTACGGTCACGGCAACGGGACAGCACGCGCCGACCAGCGCGCCGCCCTGTGCTCCACCTGGAGCGGCATGCCGAAGCACCGGGACAGGTTCCGCTCGGTGAAGACCTCTTGCAGCGGCCCGGCCGCCAGGACAGCGCCCTTGCGCATCAGCATTGCGTGCGTGAAGCCCTCCGGGACTTCTTCCACGTGGTGGGTGACCAGGACCATCATCGGCGAGCGGGGGTCACGCAGCAGCCCGGCGATGCGCTGGAGCAGGTCCTCCCGGCCGCCGAGGTCGAGGCCGGCGGCGGGCTCATCCAGCAGCAGCAACTCCGGATCGGCCATCAGTGACCTCGCGATCTGCACCCGCTTGCGCTCGCCCTCCGACAGCGATGTGAACCGCCGCCGGATCAGATGGGCGCAGCCGAGAGCATCCAGAAGTTCCACGGCCCTCGTCACGTCCGCAGAGTCGTAATCCTCCAAAGCGCGGCCGAGTATCCCGTAGGACGCCGTGAGCACCAGGTCAATGACCTTCTCCTGCACCGGGACGTGATCGGCGATGGCCGAGCTCGACATGCCGATCCGGGTCCGCAGATCGGCGATGTCCGCCTCGTGCAGCGGCTCGCCGAGTACCTCGACCGTGCCGTGCGTCGGCGCCAGCAAGGTAGCGGCGACCTGGAGGAGGGTGGTCTTGCCCGCCCCGTTCGGCCCGATGATGACCCAGCTCTCGTCGCTGCAGGCGGTCCAGCTGACGTCGCGGAGCAGCATCGACCTGTCGTATCGAACCCCAACCCCACGCAGCCTGAGTACTTCAGCCGCCATCCGGTTCCCTTCGAGCGCCACCATCTCAGCTCGAACCTACGGTATGCCGGTGGTCAGCTGCCAACGTGGCGCACAGCCAGCAGGGCCGCCTGCGTCCGATCCGCCACGCCGAGCTTGGCGAGGATGGCGCTCACGTGGGTCTTGACGGTTTTCTCCGAGACGGTGAGCGTCCTCGCGATCTCGCGGTTGGACCGGCCGTCCGCAAGCAGCGCGAGCACCTCGCGCTCCCGAACGGTGAGTGCACCGATGCCGCGCGAGTCCCCGCCCGGCCGCGCCGCGACCAGGACCGCGGCACCGGGCGCGAGCACGGTGTGACCGTCGTGCACCGAGCGGATCGCGCGCACCAGCGCATCCGGATCGACGTCCTTGTACAAGAATCCGGCGGCGCCGGCCTGGAGCGCGAGGGCGGGCCCGGTCGGGCCGGCGGCACTGGTCAGGATCAGCACCCTGGTCCGCGCGCCGCGGGCGCGCAGTTCAGCCAGGACGGCCATGCCGTCCAGCACTGGCAGCTTCAGGTCAAGCAGGAGCACGTCCGGGGCATGCTGCATGGTCAGGCGGACGGCTTCCTGGCCATCGGCGGCCTCGGCGACCAATTCGATGTCATCCTGCACCTCCAGCAGCACTGCGAGGCCCTGGCGGACCACCGGGTGGTCGTCGGCGATCAGGACCGTTATCCGGCCAGGGCCGACGTCGCTCATGTCCCTCCCGCCGAGCTCGTCCGGACCGGCGGCGGCTCAGGCTGCCGGGCGGGCGAGACCGCGACGCTCAGCCGGATCTTCGTGCCGGCACCCGGCGCCGAGGTGACCGTCAGCTTCCCGCCGACCGAGCCGGCTCGCTCGCGCATGGATGCGAGCCCGAGGCCCGCCCGCGGCACGCGCGGATCGAAGCCGCGGCCGTCGTCGCTGACTTCGAGCACGACCGTCCGCTGCCGGCGGGACAGGCGGACATTGACCTGCCGGCTGCCCGAGTGGCGCAGCGCGTTGCCGATCGCTTCCTGTGCGACCCGGTAGAGCGCCGTCTGCTGCCGCGGGTCGAGTGCTGGCAGCTCGTCCGCCCGCACGGCGACGTCGGCGCCGTGGGTCCGGCCTGCCAGCACCGCGTAAGCCTGCACCGAGCCCGCCAGGCCGCCGGCCGCGAGCTCGGGCGGGGTCAGCCCGTCGATCACCGCGCGCAGCTCCGCATGCGCCTGCCCGGCCAGCTCGGCGACGCTAGCGATCTCCTCCACTGCCCGGGCCGGATCCCGGTCCACCAGAACCGCCGCCGCCGTTGCCTTGACCCGGACGCTGAACAGCTTCTGCGAGACGGCGTCATGCAGGTCCCTGGCGAGCCTGGCCCGCTCCTGGAGGACCGAGAGCTCGCGGCCTCGCTCGTACAATCTGGCGTTGGTCAGGGCGATAGCGGCGTGCGCGGCAAAGAGACTCACCAGGCGCTCGTCTCGTTCGGTGAAGCCGCCCGGCTGGGTCTTGCAGGCAGCGAAGATGAAGCCGAGAATCTCGTCGCCGTCCCGGATCGGCACCCCGAGGACATCGGTGAGCTCGGGATGCGCCGCGGGCCAGCCCCAGAAGCGGGGATCTGCGCGGATGTCGTCGAGCCGCAGCGGCTTGCCCTCGCGCAGCATCACCGCCAGCATCCCGTGCTGTCGTGGCAGCGGGCCAATGGCCGCCTGCTCCCTCGCAGACAGGCCGTCCACGATGAACTCGGCGAACGTGTCAGCCTCGCCGGGAACGCCGAGCGCCGCATACCTGGCACCCGCGAGCGACCGCGCCGATCGCACGATCTTGCCCAGCACGTCGCGCACCGACAGCTGACTGGCGACGGCCAGCACGACTTGGCTGACATGCTCGAAGATCTCGTCCTGGCCGGCCTCGGCGGCCGGACGCGAAGCCTGACCCATACTCCTGACGGTACTGGCACTGGGCGCGCAGCGGATCAGGCCCAGGTCCTAGGACCAAGGTCGTAGCCCCGCCCGGCCGCCGGCCGATGCGCCGGGCGGCCTGTCGGCCTAGCGTCGAAGCCATGACTACTTCATCAGTCGCGGTCGTCACCGGCGCATCGCGCGGCCTCGGCCGCGCCCTGGCAGGCGCGCTGGCCGCAGCCGGTTACACCCTCATCATCGACGCGCGAGACGGCCAGGCGCTCGAGGCGTCCGCAGCGGCTATCCGCGCCCGGTACGACCTGCCGCTGCGTTCCGTGCGCCCGCTGCCCGGCGACATCGCTGACGCGGCACACCGGGCCGACCTGGCTGCGGCAGCTGCGGACCTCGGCGGCGCGAGCCTGCTGATCAACAACGCCGGGACGCTGGGTACCAGCCCGCTGCCCGCGCTCGCCGACTATCCGCTCGGCGACCTGCGGGCCTCGCTCGAGGTCAACGTGATAGCGCCGATCGCCTTGACGCAGCTGCTCCTGCCTGACCTACGCCGGCGTGGCGGCGCCGCGCTCAGCATCACCTCCGATGCGGCCATCGAGGCGTACGCGGGCTGGGGCGGCTACGGGGCCGCCAAGGCCGCCCTCGAGCAGGCCTGCCACGTACTCGCGGCGGAGGAGCCAGCTGTCCGGGTGTGGTGGGTCGATCCCGGCGATCTGCGCACCCAGATGCACCAGCAGGCGTTCCCCGGCGAGGACATCTCCGACCGGCCGCTGCCAGAGTCCGTCGCCCCGGCGATCCTGCGGCTGGTGCAGGAGCGGCTGCCCAGCGGCCGGTACCGGGCCGCCGACCTCAGGCCGGCTGGCGCCCTGAGCTCAGCAGCACAGTCATGACCGCCACGGCGGAGGATGCCGGCCTGCGGTTCGAGCTGCCGCCTGAGCTTGAAGCGCACGAACCGCCCGAGGCTCGCGGCACGACGAGGGATGACGTCCGACTGCTCGTTAGCAGGACCGCGGCCGACGAGGTGGGCGAGTACAGGTTCGCCGAACTGCCCGATCTCCTCCTGCCGGGCGACCTGGTGGTCGTGAACAACTCGGCCACGATTCCGGCGGCCGTCGCTGTGACCACTCCGCCCGCCGGCGCAGGACCGCTGACCGTTCATTTCTCCACCGCGATGGCGGCCGGGGACTGGCTTGTAGAGCTGCGGGCGGGCAGCGGGCGGGCCACCTCGCCAGTCAGCGCCGGCAAGACGGGCTTGCAGCTTGAGCTACCGGGCGGGGCGGTGCTGACGCTGACCGAGCCCTTCAGCCAGCGCCTGTGGCGGGCCAGGCTCTCGACCGCCGTGATCCCGTACCTGCTGCGCCACGGCCAGCCGATCAGGTACTCCTACGTGTCGCAGCCCTGGCCGGTCGAGACCTACCAGACTGTCTTTGCCACCTGGCCAGGCAGTGCCGAGATGCCGAGCGCCGCCAGGCCGTTTACGGGGCAGATCGTGACCAGGCTCGTCAGCCGCGGCGTCGGCATCGCGCCCATCACGCTGCACACCGGCGTCTCGTCGCTGGAAGGCAGCGAGGACCCGTACCCCGAGTCCTACGACGTGCCCGCCGCCACAGCCCGGATGGTGAACATGACCAGGCGGTCCGGCGGCCGCGTCATCGCCGCCGGCACCACGGTCGTCCGCGCGCTCGAGAGCGCGGCGCTCGCGGGCTCTCGCCAGACCGAGCGGTACCCGACCGATCCGTACCCAACCGATCCGTGCACGAACGACGGGCCGGTCGCCGCTTCGGCCGGCTGGACGTCACATGTAGTAACCAGCCAAACCGGCGTCGCGGCGGTCGACGGCCTGCTCACAGGCCTGCACGAGCCACGGTCCAGTCACCTGTGGATGCTCGCAGCCTTTGCCGGCGATGCGCTGCTGCGCCGCTGCTACGACATCGCGGCCGCACGCGGGTACCGCTGGCATGAGTTCGGCGACGTGCACCTGCTGCTGCCGTGACGCCGCCACAAGCCCGGCTGCGCACCCGGCTGACCGGGGAGTGCCGCCACTAGATAGCGTTAACAGCGCTATGTCCGGTCCGCAGATCACCCTGCTGGTCACCCTGACAGGCCGTGACCGGCCGGGGGTCACCTCGCGGCTGTTCAGCGTGCTGTCCGGGCACGAGCTGGCGGTCGTCGACGTCGAGCAGGTAGTGATCCGCGGCCGCCTCGTCCTCGGCGTGCTGCTGTCGTGCGAGAGCGCGCCCGACCTGACCTCGATTCACCACCAGATCGCCACGCTCGCGGACGACATGGGAATGGAAGCCGAGATCACCATGGGCTCCGGCGAGCCGCCCCAGCGGGTCCGCGGCCGACTGCACGTCACCGTGCTCGGCAGGCCGCTGCTGCCCTACGCCATTGCCGCCATCGCGGGTCGGATTGCCGCCAGCGGCGCGAACATCGACAGGATCAGGCGCCTGGCAAACCGCCCCGTTACCTGCATCGAATTTGAAGTGTCCGGCGCAGACCCCGTGACGCTGCGCGCTGTGCTGGCACGTGAGTCTGTCGAGCTTGGCGTCGACGTCGCGGTGCAGCGCGCCGGCCTGCACCGCCAGGCGATGCGGCTGGTGGTCATGGACGTCGATTCCACGCTGCTGCAGGACGAGGCGATCGACTTGCTGGCCGCCCGGGCGGGCTGTGCAGCGCAGGTGCGTGAGATAACGGCAGCAGCCATGCGCGGCGAACTGGACTTCGCCGAGTCGCTGCACCAGCGCGTCGCGCTGCTGGACGGGCTGGACGCGTCGGTGCTCGACGAGGTGCTCGCCACGCTGCGGCTAGCGCCAGGGGCCAGGACGCTGATCCGCACGCTGAAGCGCCTCGGTTACAGGTGCGGCGTCGTGAGCGGCGGGTTCACTCAGTTCACCGACTGGCTGACCATCGAGCTCGGGCTCGACTTCGCCGAGGCCAATACGCTGGAGGTCGTGGCCGGCAAGCTGACCGGCCGGGTTGTCGGACAGGTCGTCGACCGGGCCGGCAAGGAGCGCGCGCTGCGGCACTTCGCCAGCGCCGCCGGCGTGCCGCTCAGCCAGACGGTAGCCGTCGGGGACGGCGCGAACGACCTGGACATGATCTCGGCGGCCGGCCTGGGCATCGCCTTCAACGCCAAGCCCGCGGTCAGGGACGCGGCGGACACCTCGCTCAGCGTCCCGCACCTCGACGCGATCTTGTACCTGCTCGGTATCAGCCGCGATGACGTCGAGGCGGCCGACGCCGAGGATCCGTCGATGGTGGCGAGTGCGCTCGGCCCCGGCGGCGTTCAGGACTAGCCAGCGGTCGCCGCGTCGCGAGGCGTCCAGGACGCGATCAGCTCGCCGTCGCCAGCCGCCAGGCCTGCCCAGCTCGCTGGCACGCCGATGACCGCAATCGCCGCGGTCGGGAACGCCGGCTCGGCCCCGGTGAGCAGGCCGACAAGGCCGGCCGCGGCCGGGTTGTGCCCGATGTACAGGACAGTCGCGAACTCATCGCCGACGTGCCTCACCATGTCCGCCACGTCCTCGCTGTCAGCCTGGTAGAGCCGTTGCTCGGCCGAGAACTCCGGCTGCCTGGCCGCGGCGCCCGCCAGGAGTGCCGCGGACAGGTGCTGCCAGGTCTGCCTCGTCCGCCTGGCTGCCGAGCAGAGCACTAGGTCGGGGTACAGGCCGCCAGCGGCTAGCCACCGGCCGGCCGCCGCGCTGTCGCGCTGGCCCCGCAGCCGAAGGGCTCGCTCGAAGTCCGGGCCGCCTGGCAGTTCACCTGCCTTGGCGTGCCGCATCACGATCAGCTTGTGGCTGTCCTGCATGCCACCTATCGTCCGGCAGGCGCCGCAGGCGGGCGCGGCCGGCTCTCCCCGAAATGATGCCGGGCGGCGGGTCAGCTGACCCGCCGCCCGGTATCAGGCGCTTGGAGTAGTGCCCTTGGCTCAGGCGGTCACCTTGTCCACCGGGGTCTTAGCCTCGGTGCCGCCGGACGAGATGCTGGTCGAGCGCCGCTTGGAGATGATGATCGCGGTCGCGACGATGGCGATTGCCACGATGGCCACCGCGGCGCGCAGGCCGAGGTTGCCGGTGTACTCGACCACGCTGGTGGCGATCAGAAGCGAGACCAGGTTCATGACCTTGATCAGCGGGTTGATAGCCGGGCCCGCGGTGTCCTTGAACGGGTCCCCGACTGTGTCGCCGATGACCGTGGCCGCGTGCGCCTCGGAACCCTTGCCGCCATAGTGGCCGTCCTCGACGAGCTTCTTCGCGTTATCCCAGGCACCACCGGAGTTGGCCAGGAACACCGCCATCAGGGCGCCAGCCGCGATCGCGCCGGCCAGGAAGGAGCCGAGCGGTGCGTAGCCAAACGCGAAGCCCACTGTGATCGGCATCAGTACAGCCAGCAAGCCTGGCGTCGCCAGCTCACGCAGCGAGTCCGCGGTGCAGATGTCCACCACGCGGCCGTATTCGGGCTTCTCGGTGTAGTCCATGATGCCGGGGTGGTCGCGGAACTGGTTCCGGACCTCGACGACCACCCGGCCCGCCGCTCGGCCGACGGCCATGATCAGCAACCCGGAGAAGAAGAACACTACGGACGCGCCGATGATGAGGCCGAACAGGTCGTTCGGCGCGTCGATGCCCAGGCTAAATCCGCCAAGGTGCTTGACCAGGAGCTCAGCTGTCACCTGGGTGCGGAACGCGCCGAACAAGGCGGTCGCGGCCAGCACGGCGGTCGCGATCGCGATGCCCTTGGTAATGGCCTTGGTCGTGTTGCCGACCGCGTCCAGGCTGGTCAGGACCTGGGCCGCCTCGCCTTCGACCTCGCCGGACATCTCCGCGATGCCCTGGGCGTTGTCAGAGACCGGGCCGAAGGTGTCCATCGAGACGATGACGCCGACAGTGGTCAGCAGGCCGGTGCCGGCCAGCGCGACCGCGAACAGGGCGACGGTCGGGTTGCCGGTGCCGAGTAGGAAGGCACCGTACACCGCGCCGCCGATAAGCAGCGCCGAGTAGACGGCGGACTCAAGGCCGACCGAGATGCCGGACAGAATGACTGTGGCCGGGCCGGTCAGCGAGCTTTCGCCGATCTCCTTGACCGGCTTCCGGTTAGTTTCGGTGAAGTAACCGGTCAGCAGCTGGATGGCGCTCGCCAGCACGAGACCGACGACGACAGCGCCGATGGCCAGCAACCGCGGGTTGCCGCTGTGGTGCAGGATCGCCGGGTCAGTGATGCCTGACAGCCCGCTGAACTTCGACGGCAGGTAGACGAAGGCCGCGATGATGACCAGCACCAGCGAGATCAGCGCGGAGGCGAAGAAACCGCGGTTGATCGCCGTCATCCCGCTGCGGTCGTTCTTGCGCGGCGCGACCAGGAAGATGCCGAACATTGCCGTGATGACGCCGATCATCGGCACGATCAGCGGGAAGACGAGGCCCTGAGAGCCGAACGCGACCTTGCCGAGGATGAGGGCCGCAACCAGCGTCACTGCGTAGGACTCGAAGAGGTCGGCAGCCATGCCAGCGCAGTCACCGACGTTGTCGCCCACGTTGTCGGCGATGGTGGCGGCGTTGCGCGGGTCGTCTTCCGGGATGCCCTTCTCCACCTTGCCGACCAGGTCGGCACCGACGTCGGCCGCCTTGGTAAAGATGCCGCCGCCAACCCGCATGAACATGGCGAGCAGGGCAGCGCCGAAGCCGAAGCCCTCGAGGACCTGAGAGGCGTTCTGCCGGTAAATAAAGACAACAAGGGCAGCGCCGAAGAGCCCCAGGCCGACGGTGAACATGCCGGCCACCCCGCCGGTACGGAAAGCGAGCCGCATGGCCAGGCGCTCGCCTGACTCCTTGGCCGCGGCCGCGACGCGCACATTGCCGCGCACGGCTAGCCACATGCCGGTAAACCCGGTGGTCGCGGAGAACAGCGCCCCGACAAGGAAGAAGATCGACCGGCCGAAGCGGACCGACTCGTCCACCGCGGGCAGTACCAGCAGGATAAAGAAGATCAGCACGACGAAGATGCTGACTGTCTTGAACTGCCGCCGCAGGTAGGCAGCGGCGCCTTCCTGGACCGCCGTGGCGATCTCCTGCATCTTCGGGGTGCCCGGGCTGGCCGCCAGCACTTCCCTGCGCAGCCAGGTCGCCATGACGAGCGCCAGCAGGGCGACCACGCCCACCACGGCTACCCAGACCAGGTTGCCTCCCGTTACTGTGGGCGTGCCTCCTCCCAGGGCGAGGTTGTGCATTATCCGTCCTCCTTGACAGGGGATTACCAAGCTAGTACCGGGGAGATGCGCGCTGCACTGCCCGGCGGCGTAGTCCGCTGCGGTCCGGCCCTGGCAGAAGTGCTAATGCACGCCAGACCGGTCCCGCGACGTGCCGGGAGTCTACGCATCCTGGTAAGCGGATGGTAAATCGGGTGCGCTTACTTACGCTCTTGCGACAGTTTTGTGACGCAACAGTGCTCCGCTGGTGACGGTGGCCACCAGCGGCCTGCAGGCTCATGACACTGTGTTACCAGAAGGACGCGCCGTGTCGTCGGAAGCGCCGTGTTACCGAGACGCTCCGGCTGACGGCCAGCTCATCCTGATGCTCGTGCCCGCGGCAGTCTCGCTGATCTGCACGTCATCGGCGAGACCCTCGATCACCGCGATGCCGAGCCCGGCCGGCAGGAGGCCGTCTCCGTTGCTTTCATGGCCGCTCATACTGTCCTGGCTGCTCAGGTCCCCCGGATCAGCACTCGATCCCGCCCGACCACTTGGCCAGCGCGCGCCCGGCGAGCAGGTGTCGGTGACCTCGACCTCGAACCGCCCGGCCCGATCCGTCAGCGCCAGGCGTACGGGCTCTGCCGGGCAGTACAGCTGGTGACCTTCCACGGCGCGGGAGCAGGCCTCGCCCACCGCCAGCCTGACCTCATCGAGCAGCGACTCATCGACGCCGCTGCGCCTGGCCACTGCGGTTGCCACGAGCCTGGCCGTCCGGACGTGCGCAGGCAGCGCCGTGAAGCTCAGCTCGACTGTTGCCATCCCAGCGTCACCCGATCTCAGTGTTCCCGATCAGGCCGGTCGCCTGACCAGTGCGCCGGGTCGCCTACTTCTCCGCCCGGCGGGCCGCGATGGCCTCGTCAACGGTGTCGTGGATGCCGAACACCTTGGTCAGGCCCGTGATCCGGAAAATCTTCAGGATCCGCTCCTGAGTGCACACGAGGTCCAGCGACCCGTCGTGCGCGCGGACTCGCTTCAGACCGCCGACGAGCACGCCGAGCCCGGTGGAGTCGAGGAACTCGACCTTCTCCATATTGACGACGAGCTGGTAGAAACGGCTGTTGACCAGCTCGATGAGAAGTTCACGCAAGCGCGGAGCGGTGTAGACGTCGATCTCGCCCTCAACGTCGACGATCTCGATCCCATCCTTGGTGTGGTGGTCCAGCTTCAGGTCCACAAATCCTCCAGCGCCTTACGGCGATCATGTCCAGCGGTGGCCGGGCTGCCCCGTGGTGCCCAGCCTGTCATGTCCTGGCTAGCCCGTGCTGCCCAGCGTGCAGTAAGGCATGCCTGTCGTGCATTACAACCACTCCCTGGAGTCATTCCTATACCAGATCGCCGTCGCAGGCACCTTGCGCCATGCGACACACTGGGATCCGATGGTTTCGGTACCGCCGCCCGCTACCGGCGAGCCGCCACAGCCCGGTCCACCTGGCGACCCTCGCGACGCCGGCTGGTCCCGTGCGGCCAGTGCCGGTGTTGCCACCATCCTCGCGGCCGGCGCCAAAGCGGGCCGGCTCACCTACATCACCACGATTGCTGGCCGCGCGGGCGAGCACGCCGACTGGCCAGGCTGGGTCCCGGCCGAGCTCACCTGCACGCTGGCCAACGCCGGGATCGCAGCCCCGTGGCGGCATCAGGCCGAAGCGGCTGAGCTGGCCAGATCAGGGCAGAGCATCATAATCTCGACCGGAACGGCCTCCGGCAAGTCGCTCGGCTATCTCCTGCCCGCCCTGACGAGCATTCTCGCCGGGGGCACAGCGCTCTATGTAGCGCCCACGAGAGCGCTGGCCGCCGATCAGCTCAAGCTGATCCGCTCGCTCGGCCTGGACCGTGTCCGGGCGGCCGTCATCGACGGCGACACGCCCTGGACCGAGCGGACCAGGGCCCGGTCACACGCTAACTACCTGCTGACCACGCCGGACATGCTGCACCAGTCGCTGCTACCCGCGCATTCCCGGTGGAACGGATTCTTCCGGCGCTTGCGCTACGTCGTGGTCGATGAGTGCCACACCTACAGCGGCGTCTTCGGCTCGCACGTCGCGCACGTGCTACGGCGGCTGCGCCGGGTCGCTTATCACCACAGCGCGACCGATCCCGTGTTCGTGTTGGCGTCCGCGACCGTCAGCGAGCCCGCCCGGTGCGGCGCCCTGCTCACCGGGCGCACCGTGGTGGCCGTCAGCACCGACGGTGCGCCGCGGGCGCCGCTGACATTCGCGCTGTGGGAACCGCCGCTGACGGGGGCGCGTGGCGAGGCTGGTGCCCCGGTCCGGCGAGCGGCCACGACTGAGGCCGCTCAGCTGCTGGCCGAGCTGGTGTCCAAGGACGTGCCCGCGCTGGTGTTCGTGCGGTCGCGGCGCGGCGCGGAGTCGGTCGCGCAGTCCGCCCGGCGGCAGCTGGCCGAGGCCGGGGCCGCCGGTCTGGCCGAGCGGGTGGCCGCTTACCGGTCCGGTTACCTGCCAGCCGAACGCCGGGCGCTGGAGGAAGCACTGCGGACCGGCGAGATCACCGGCCTGGCCGCGACCACTGCGCTGGAACTTGGCGTGAACGTGCCCGGGCTCGACGCGGTGCTGATGGCCGGCTGGCCAGGGACCAGGGCCGCGCTCTGGCAGCAGGCAGGCCGGGCCGGGCGGTCCGGGCGTGATGCAGTCGCGGTCCTCATCGCCCGTGACGACCCGCTGGACACCTACCTTGTCCATCACCCCGAGGCGCTTTTCGGTGCGCCCGTTGAGACGACTGTCCTTGACCCGGACAACGCTTACGTGCTGGCGCCGCACCTGTGCGCCGCCGCCGCCGAGCTGCCCCTCACCGCGCACGACCTGGCCGGTTTCAGCGGGGCAGCGGGCACGCTTGCCGCCAGCATGGCGGCCGATGGCTTGCTGCGCGGCCGGTCCGGCCGGTGGTTCTGCACGCGCCAGGGACTGACTACACGGACTGGACTGCGCGGCACCGGCGGCTGGCCGGTCCGCATCGTGGAGCTCGCTACCGGGAGGCTGGTCGGCACGGTCGACGAGCCCTCCGCACACTTCCTCGCCCATGCTGGCGCGGTCTACTCCCACCAGGGCGAGACCTACCTGGTCAGCAAGCTGGACCTGGCCGAGCGAATCGCGCTGGTCGAGCTGGCCGATCCCGGCTACGCCACGGTGGCACGCGAAATCACGAGCGTGGAGCTTGTCAGCGAGCTGGAGCGCGCCGACTGGGGGCCTGCCAGCATCCACTTCGGCGACGTGCTCGTGACCCGCCAGGTGGTCTCCTATGCCCGCCGCAGCGCGGACACCGGGCTGCTGATCGGCGAGGACACACTCGACCTGCCGGAGCGGCGGCTGCCCACGCGCGCGGTCTGGTGGACCCTGGCAGCTGCGCAGCGCGCGGATCTGGCGGCGGCCGGGATAGATCTGCCTGGCGCCGCGCACGCGGCTGAGCACGCCGCGATCGGCCTGCTCCCGCTTGTCGCCGCGTGCGACCGGTGGGATGTCGGCGGCGTTTCGGCCGATCCGCACCCGGCCACCGGCAAGCTCACGGTCCTGGTCTACGACGGTCATGCTGGCGGTGCCGGGTTCGCCGAGCGCGGGTTCGCCGCAGCCGCTGCCTGGCTCACCGCGACCGCCGATGCCATTGCCAGCTGCGAATGCACGGCCGGCTGCCCGTCATGCATTCAGTCGCCGAAATGCGGAAATGGAAATCAGCCGCTGGCGAAGGACGATGCGGTGACATTGCTTCGCGGCTTGCTGGCTGGCGCGCCGGAACAGCGCGGGCCACTTGACCGCATGGCTGGCGCGAGTCAAGACGTGAGTCAAGAACGCAGCCCCAGCGCTCTGGCTTTTAAGGCCAGGGTGTGATACGCGGGCGATCTGTTCCTGATGATCTGGGCCCGGACATGGGGCGACCCCCGTCGGGGGGGAGAACGGGGGTCGCCATACGGTCCGGCTCCGGGGGGGCAGAGCCGGGTCCGTTACTCAAGAAAGCCTAGTTGCAATCGGGGCAAGTTACCAGCCGGTCATGCCTAACCGCAAAAGGATCCGGTGTCATCCCCTATGCTGCCGGACCGTGGGTACATCCGTCGAGAGGAGCAGCCGAACTACGGCGGCTTTCTTTGACCTGGACAAGACGATCATCGCCCGGTCGAGCACGCTGGCGTTCGCTCCGTCGTTTTACCGGCATGGGCTGATCACGCGGAGCCAGGTCTGCCGCGGCGCGGTAGCACAGATCAGCTTCCGTCTGGCCGGCGCCAGTCACGACCGGATGGAGCGCATTCGTGATCAGGTCAGTGCGCTGTGCTGCGGCTGGCCGGCTGACGTGGTGGCACAGATCGTCACCGATGGCCTGCGGCAGACCATCGTCCCGCACGTCTATCGGGAGGCGCGCAGCCTGCTGGCGCGGCATCAGCTGGACGGCCATGACGTCATCATCGTGAGCACCTCTGGCCAGGAGATCGCCGGGCCGATCGGGGTTATGCTCGGGGCCACCGACGTGGTCGCGACCCGGCTGGAGGTCGCCGACGGCCTGTACACCGGCGGCGTCGCCTTCTATGCCTACGGTCAGGCCAAGGCAGATCACGTCAGCAGGCTCGCTGCCGAGCGCGGCTACCAGCTCGGCGATTGCTTCGCCTACAGCGACTCGGTCACTGACCTGCCGCTGCTCGAACTCGTGGGCCACCCCTCCGTCGTCAACCCGGATCGCGCGCTGCGCAAGGTGGCGCGGGCCCGACGCTGGCCCGAGCTCACGTTCCGGCAGACAGGCGTCGAGGTCATGGCCTAGGCATACTGACGGCGGCCAGACCGACTGTGAGGGCGTGGCATGGAAGCGGCGTGATCGATTGAGATAACGAATCGATCACGCCGCGGGCTTTTCAAAGCCGCGGAACCCCAGTAGAAAGGAATCACGGACCGCTGGTCCGTACACGGCAGCCCGGTACCCACGCGCGACCAGCCGCGGGAGGCGTGCCGTGGCAGGCGAACAGTGGCCGCAGCAGCGCCAGATCGAGAACGAGGCGCAGACCATGGTCCGCCTACCACGGCAGTGAAGGTGCACGCTTGGTAGCCAGGCTTGGCGTGTCGAGCGACGGCGCCCCGGCAGGGGCGCCGTTTGCTATATCTGGACTTTTGACGCCCGGTCGCGTAAACCTGGGCCCTGGCTGGTAAATCCCTGCGTAACGCCCCGCTGGCGCGTTTTCCACGGCGGGTAATGGCCAATTACCGGATGCCGGCTTCTGGCGCCGATGGGTATAAGCAAGACTTTGACTTGCAAGCGTGAAGAGAGGGAGGTACTCATGGCCGATCCCGCGGTCAGGCGCACGTCCTCAAGCGTGACCGATCAGTCCATCGGCGATCTCGTCTCCGTGGCGGCCAGGGATATTTCTCAGCTGGTCAGGTACGAACTCGACCTCGCCAAGCTGGAACTGAAGTCCGACGTGAAGCGGGCCGCTTTCGGCGGCGCCCTGCTCGGCATCGCGGTGTTCGCGGCGTGCCTAGTGCTGATGCTGCTGTGCTTTGCGTTCGCATATGGCCTCAACGCCGTGGGCGCGCCTGGCGGCCTCTGGGGAGCTTTCCTGTGGGTGGCCCTGACCTGCCTGGTACTGATCATCATCGCCGCCCTCGTGGCGTGGCGCATGGTGCGCAAGATCACGGGCATGAGCAAGACCAGGACCAGCCTGGCTGACGGAGTGTCGATGCTCCGCCGCCGGAAGCCGGCGGCGGCGGCCAGCACGACGGCCAAAGCCGGGTAATCATGACCGCGCATGGCAACGCTTCCATCTACCTCGGCGGCCCCTGGTCGCACCGGTCGGTCACCGCGAACGGGACCCGATTCCACATCGCCGAGAGCGGCGACGGGCCGCTGGTGCTACTCCTGCACGGGTTCCCCGAGTTCTGGTGGACCTGGCGGCACCAGCTCAGCTCGCTCAGCCAGGCCGGTTTTCGCGCCGTCGCCCCCGACCTGCGCGGGTACGGGGCCAGCGACAAGCCGCCTCGTGGCTATGACCTGGTGACGGCCGCGTCTGACGCGGCCGGCCTCGTCCGCTCGCTGGGCGAGTCGAACGCCGTCATCGTCGGCCACGACTGGGGCGGCCTGATCGCCTGGACGATGGCCACGTACCACCCGAAGGTCGTTCGCCGGCTCGCGGTCGTGTCGATGCCGCATCCCCTGCGGCTGCGGGCCGCTGTCTTGTCGGCGCCGTTTGCGCAGGCCAGGAGCATGGGCTACGCGCTGGGCTTCCAGCTCCCGATGCTGCCGGAGCGACGGCTGCTCAAGGACGGCGCGCAGCGGGTAGGCAAGCTGCTGACCGCCTGGTCCGGGCCTGGCTGGCCGGATCCGGAGACTGAGCGCCGCTACCAGGACGCGATGTCCGTGCCGTCAGTCGCCCATTCCGCGCTGGAGTACCACCGCTGGTACCTGCGCTCCAGGTTCCGCCCGGACGGCATCGCCTACAGCCGGATGATGCGGTCCCCGATCCAGGCGCCGACCCTGCACCTGCATGGCGCCCTGGACCCATGCATCCTGCCGAGCGCCGCGCGCGGCTCCGGCGAGCACGTCGAGGCGCCCTACCGGTGGCGGCTGCTCGACGGCGCAGGCCATTTCCCGCACGAGGAAGTACCTGAGCGCTTCGATCTGGAGCTCAGGTCCTGGCTGGCAGACCCCGAGCCTGAGCGCTAGCCGTGCGGCACTAGCCATGGCGGGCGAGCCTGCTGGCCGAGACCGCGACACCGCAGGGCGCGCGCGCAATGCCAGGCCGCGTGATGCTCTCGGACGCCCGCTAGCCAGGGCCGCGACCGGCCAGGTCCCGGTCGCCGACGATCCGGCGCTGCCGCCTGCGCAGGCGCTGGCCACCGCGCAGGAACTGCTGGACACCGGGCAGCCGTTCCGTGCGCACGAAGTGCTCGAGGCGGCCTGGAAGACGGCCCCGGCGGCCGAGCGCGACCTATGGCAGGGCCTGGCTCAGCTCGCGGTCGGGCTGACCCACGCGCTGCGCGGCAACGCGCGCGGCGCGGCGACGCTCTTGCGGCGCGGCGCCGACCGGCTGAGCGGTTATGCCGCGCCCGCCCCCCATCATATCGACGTCGAGGGCCTCCAGCAGGGCTGCCGCGACCTGGCCGATCGCATCGAGACGGCCGGCCTGGCCCAGCTCGATGCGGCGGACCTGCGCATCCGCCTGCGGGCCGAGCCAGCGTCGCCCGGCGGCCGCTAGCCGCCCTGGCAGCCCTGGGTGGACACCGCCGCCGTGGCGTCGCGTCCGGTCGCCGCGTCGCTGGCCACCTCGGCAGCTGTCAGTGCGTAGCCGGTGTCGGACATGGATGTCGATGCGGCGAAGACCACGCCGTAGACGCGGCCGCCCGCCGACAGCAGCGGGCCACCGGAGTTGCCGGGCTCGACCTGCGCCCGGATCGGGTAGATCTGCCGGTGCACGACGGTCGTCTGGTAGATGTTGGGCCCGTAGGCGGTCTCGCTTCGGCCGATCCGGGCAGCAACCACCGCCAGCGGGTGATCGAGCGGGTACCCGGCCACGATGGCAGGCGTGCCGTCGGCCGCCTGCGGCGCAAACTTCAGCGGCGGCGCGGTCAGGCCAGGTACGTCGATCACGGCGAGGTCGCGCTGCGGGTCGTAGAGCACCACTCGGCCGTGGTAAACGCCGCCATTGCTCGCGTAGACAAACGGTCCGGTGGTGACTCCAGCCACCACGTGCGCGTTGGTCAGGACATGCTCCGGAGAGATCACGAAGCCCGAGCCCTCGATCCGCAGCGAGCAGGACGCGGCCACGCCCTCGATCTTGACGATGCTGGGCTCGACGCGGGCCAGCGCCTGCCACTTGAGCACGCCCGGATCCGGCGCTGCCACGTTGGCGCCGTTCTCGGCCCCGAGGGCATTGAACACCTGCGTATAAAGCCCGTTCGACAGCAGGCTCCGCAGCTGCGGGAAGACTGGCAGGTACAAGGTGCGGCGCGGCATCATGCGGTCGACGGTGCGCAGGACCGCCGAGTTGCTGACCTGCCCTGCGATCGCCGGGAACGGCGCGTTGGAGACGAAGGACCCGATCAGCCACGCGACGAGCAGGACCGCGAGAACGTTCACGGTGGCCCCGCCGAGCGAGTCGACGACTGTCGCCGGACGCCCGGTCAGCCGCGACCGGACCGCGACGCCCAGGCCGGAGGCTACCAGCATGCCGACGACGGCCATGCCGAAGACCACCAAGATCGCGATGAACGCCTGCCACGAGATGCTCTTGGCCAGGGCGTGCGCGATACTAGGCGCGATCATGGCCCCCACGACGACGCCGACGACGAAGCCGCCCAGGCTCAGCACGCCGATGATGAAGCCCTGGCGGTACCCGGCCACGGCAAAAGCTGCGATCAGCGCGATCAGGATCAGGTCGAGCAGGTCACCGGGCACAGCATCAACTTATAGTGCAGCTGCGGTCAGCGAAGCCGGTGTAATGCGGCCGAGATGTCGAGTCAGGGATGTCAGGAACAGCGTCACCTGCATGCGATCTCAGGTGCGGAAGGGCGGCCAGCCGACGGGCAGTTCGTCGTCTGGCAGGCTCGTCAGCCGAGTCGAGTCCCAGGGCTGCTCCCAGCCGCCGAGCGCGAGCACACGGTCGAGCAGTAGCGCTGTGAATCCCCACACCGTCAGTCCGGCCACCCGGAACGCATAGCCGCCCTCGCCGCCCGGATAGCGGATCATGAGCCGGTTCGCGGGCGCCACCAGGTCAGCGACAGGGATCCGGATCACGGCGGCGATCTCAGCTGGATCACCAGGCGCGACGGGCACCGGCGCGTGCCACCAGCCGAGCACCGGCGTGACCCGGAAGTCGCTGCGCGGGATGTAGAGCTCCGGCATGACCGCCAGGACTCGCACGCCGGCCGGCTCAAGCCCGGTCTCCTCGGCCGCCTCGCGCAGCGCTGCGCGCACGGGTCCGCCGTCGGCCTCGTCGATCGCGCCGCCAGGGAAGGCGGGCTGGCCAGGATGCTTACGCAGATCGGCCGCGCGCTCGATCAGCAGCAGGTCAGGTCCGGCGGCACCCTCGCCGAACAGGATCAGCACCGCGGCCGGGCGGCCGCCGTCGGCTGGCGGGCGCAGCTGCGGCGGCACCGCCAGTTCCGCGGCGGCGGCGGCGAGCTTGTCCAGCCAGTCCGGCACCGCCGTGACACTGTCAGCGGTCAAGAGAAGGGCCCGGTCTTGACGAGCTTGAGCGCGGTAGCCGAGTCTGTTGGCCCGGTGCCGAACGCGGGACACAAGGCTGCCACGCCGCAGGCCCCGCAGGCAGGCTTGCGGGCATGGCACACCCGGCGGCCATGCCAGATCAGCCGGTGAGACAGCATCGTCCACTCCGACTTCGGCACGAGGTCCCCCACCTCCTGCTCGATCTTGACGGGATCGTCCTGCTGCGTCCAGCCGAACCGGCGGGACAGGCGACCGAAATGCGTGTCGACCGTGATTCCGGGCACGGCGAAGGCGTTCCCGAGCACGACGTTGGCGGTCTTGCGGCCCACGCCGGGGAGCGTGACCAGGTCGGCCAGCCGCCCCGGCACCTCCCCGCCGAACCTGTCGCATAGCGCCTGGCCAAGGCCGATGAGGCTGGTGGTCTTGGCCCGGAAGAACCCGGTGGACTGGATGATCTGCTCGACCTCGGACCGGTCGGCCGCCGCGTAATCCGCGGCTGTGCGGTATTTCGCGAAGAGCACAGGCGTCACCATGTTGACGCGCCGGTCAGTGGTCTGGGCGCTCAGGATCGTAGCGACCAGGAGCTCGAGCGGGTTGGTAAAGTCCAGCTCGCAGTGGGCATGGGGGTAGAGGGCGGCAAGCTCGCGATTGATCCGGCGAGCCCGGCGGACCAGCGCGGTACGTGAGGGCGGGAGCGAGGGCACCTGCCAAGCCTATGCAGTAGGCGCGTGCTCGTCGGTCACTACCGGCCGCCGCCGATCCAGGCTAGCCCCGGCCCTGCACCTCAGCGCAAGCCCGCGAACAGATCCTCCTCGGGAACGGCAGCGCCGGTAGTGTCGGTCGCCCGGATGAAGCTCTCCCGGCCAAACGCAGCGGTCGCGATCTCGGGCGGCAGCTTGCTGAACCACGAGTCCTGGATCTGGCTGGCGTGTGCGAACAGAGCTTCCCGCTTACGCTCCAGCACGGGCCGGATGTCGATCGTCGTCGTGATCCGCAGCTCGGATTCCTCCATCTGCTGGCGCTGCTCGTCGGTGAACTCGCGCTGATCGGGCACGTCGGCGCCTAGCTCACGCAGCGCTTCCCAGACCTTGCGCCAGTCGCTGCCGCGCATCGCCGACTTATAGAACTTGGCGGGGATGCCTGACTGGGCCGCTGCGGCGGCGGCTGCCAGGGCGGCGTGCACGTGGTCCGGGTGCTGGTACATACCCTTGTCGTCATAGGAGATGACAACCTGCGGGCGGTAGATCTCGATCAGGCCGGCGATCCGGCCTGCCACGACGTCCAGGGGCACGTTGCAGAACGCGTCCGGCCGGTCCTTGTACTCCCAGTCCGGCATGCCCGAATCGTGATAGCCGAGCAACTCGAGGTTGCTGACGCCGAGGATCTTGCATGACTGCCGCAGCTCGTCGAGGCGCAACTGAGCGACCGCCTGCTCGTCGTGCCCCTCATCGCCGGGCTTGACCTGGCCAGGGGCGTCGCCAAATTCCCCGTTTGTGCAGGTCACGACCACCGTGCGGACGCCCTGATCGGAATAGAGCGCGAGCACGCCACCCGTGCTCGATGCCTCATCGTCGGGGTGTGCGTGGACGGCCATCAAGGTGAGGTTGTCAGCTGCCATGTACCCAGCCTGCCGCATCCGGGCCACCTGCGCACATCGGGCCTGGCGCCGGAGCCGAGCTGACCCGTGCACATCCCGACCGGTGGTAAGCAGGAATGATGACAGTCGACGGCAATCCACGCGCTCTGCTTGAGGCGGACCGGAAGGCGGCGCTCGACCGGCTGGCCGCGCTCGACAGAGACCACGCCGGCATTATCGACGCGGCTGGCTCGGCCAACTCCGACGACGAGCATGACCCTGAAGGCGCCACGATCGCGTTCGAGCGCGAGCATGTGGCGGCGCTGCTCGACCAGACCAGGGAGCACGTGGCCCAGGTCGACGCGGCGCTGCACCGCCTCGATGAAGGTACCTACGGCCGGTGTGAGCGGTGCGGCCAGCCGATCGCAGCTGGCCGACTGGAAGCGCGGCCGACCGCGACGACCTGCATCAACTGCGCGAACCAGGCGACTCGCTAGGCCCGCCAGACTCCGAGCCGCCAGGCTCCGGCCCGCCAGGCTCCGGCCCGCCAGGCACATCGCGGTCAGGCGCTGGCGATGGCCGGCCGATGGGCTCGGGCCGCCAGAGAATGCCGAGCGTGCCCTGCGCCGCGCTGGTACCGGACGCGCCACCGCCAGGCCCGCGCAGGATGTAAGCGAATCCCACCGCGATCAGCGCGCCGATCGCCGGCCCGAGCAGGTAGGCCCACCACGACGTCCAGTCCCCGAGGACGAGCGCCGGGCCGAGCGACCTGGCCGGATTCATCGACGCACCGCTGACCGGCGCGCCGAACAGGCCAGCCAGCGCGATGTAGCTGCCGACGCCGATGGCGGCCATCGCTCCGATTTGCTGCGCGCCCGACGCCGTGCCGAGTATCACGCTGACCAGGCCAGTCGTTAGCAGAATCTCCCACGCCATCGCCGTGGCGGTAGAGATACCCGGGCCGGGCAACGTCAGGCCTGCGCTGCCCTGCTTGCCAAGCAAGGCCCACAGCAGCAAGGTCGCGAGAACAGCGCCCGCGAACTGGGCCATGATGTACGCCCCGACGCGCCGCCACGGGAAATCGCCGCGCAGCGCGAACGCAATGCTGACCACGGGGTTCAGATGGGCACCCGACACCGCACCCATGAAGAGGATGACCGCCATCACTGTCAGCGCCGGGGCGACGACTCGAGCCGACTCGGGCAGGACGCTGCCGCCGAACCGGGCGTTCACCATGCCACCGCCGACAGCGACCGTGACGAGCAGGAAGGTCCCGAATAGCTCGCTGAACAGCCGCCGCCATTCGTAGCTGGTGTTCCAGAAGTCGTACTGCCGGGCCAGCGCGTTCGGCTGGCCGATCGACCGCAGGGCGACGTCGACGTGCTCGGGCACCTGCAGCGCGGCGCGCTGAGGCTCGCTGCTGATCTCGAACTCCGTCAGAGGAGCACCGGCGGCCACAGATTGTGCTGGGCCGCGATCGGGTCGCCAGACCACTCCTGCATCGCGTCCAGGTTGTCATTCGCTGGATACTTGGCCGCCGCCGGACCGTCGGCGAACGCGTGCAGGATGTTGGTGGTGACTGTCCTGGTGAAGGCCGCTGTGCGAGCGTTCAGGCCGAAGGCGTGCAAGCCGCCCATGGAGGCGACCCAGCGCATCGTACCGGCGCTGAACACCCCGGCGCCGCCGTGGTGGGTGTAGTAGGCCGAGTCCGAATAGCTATTCACGCCACGACAGGTCAACGGTGAGTGGGAGAGCACCTGAATCGGCCGCTCGACC
>DASXKI010000281.1:0-8711 GCA_036496945.1 Streptosporangiaceae bacterium
AGCCGCGGCTACGTGCTGCGCGAGAAGTTCGCCTATCACCTGCCCGCCGGGCTCAGCCCTGCCGCCGCCGCCCCGCTGATGTGCGCCGGGATCACCATGTGGGAACCCCTGCAAGCCGCCGGCGCCGGGCCGGGCTGCCGCGTCGCCGTAGCGGGGCTGGGCGGGCTCGGGCACCTGGGGGTAAAGCTGGCAGCAGCCCTGGGAGCCGAGGTCACCGTCCTCAGCCGCACGCCGGGCAAAGCCGACGACGCCCGCGCCCTGGGTGCCGCGGAGCTTCTCCTGACCACCGAAGAAGACAAGGTGCAGCAGGCACGCGGCCGCTTCGACCTCATCCTGGACACCATCTCCGCCGACCACGATCTCGCGCCATTGCTGCACATGCTCGCCCTCGACGGCACGCTCTCGGTCCTCGGCAATCCCCTCCTGAGCGGGCCGCGCATCCTGGCGCTCACCGCCGGCCGGAAGAAACTCACATCCTCGGGCACCGGAGGCACGAAGGGAACAGCCAGGATGCTGACCTTCTGCGCCGGGCACGGCATCACCGCCGACGTCGAGGTGCTGCCTTCCGCCCGGGTCACGGAAGCCCTCACCCGCCTCGAAGACGGCGACGTCCGCTACCGCTTCGTGCTGGACCTGTCGGACCTCGACAAACCGGAGGGCTGAGCGCCATTGCCATCGCAAGAGAGAAATCGGCAAATCCGGACTCACCGTTCCGGCGCTAGGTTTGACAGACGACCTGAACCGCCCAAGCGACTTGCTTGGGCGGCGGCGCGGGAACGTGCATGCGCGGTCCTGAGGGGCCCCGGCGCAGCAATGCGCCGGGGCTACCCGGGCCGTGCCAGGGTTGGCCCCGGCACCGGTAGCGGGCGCACTGGGCCTTGACTACGTCCGGCGGCACCCGCAGCACGATCAAGCTCCACCAAGGCTGCCGACCTGCGGTGACGCATGCGAGTGAGCAGTAACGAGCAGCAGTGAGCACCTGTCTTCCCTGGTCACGGTCACACAGTTCGGGAATCGTGGAGGCGAGAAACCGCAGGGTGGTCACAGCAGGATGAGCACGTCGCAGCCTTTTAACTCGCATTGCAGGAGCGGTCGCGACATGAAACTCGACACCGGAAGGAAGACCTCCACCGACTTCGCCAGATCTTCGCCATAACCACGCCTAGATTACATCACGCCAGCTGTCAGACGCACGTCGGCCGGCCGCTATGCGTCGCAATGCCCACGAGGAATAAAGCGGTGCCGCATGTCTCGACGACGCACTGCGTAGAACACAAAAATCGAAGGAAGGATTTGCCATGAGGATTCGCAATGGGAAACGCACTCTCACCATCACGAGCGTCGGCGTTCTTAGCGCCGCTGTTCTTAGCGCCGCACTGCTGACTGCTCCGGCCGTAAGCGCCGTACCGATGGCTGCTCCAGCCGCCGCAGCCCACCTCGCTCCGCGAACGCCCAAAATCGTTGAAGAATGGGCCGCAGCGTGGAACAGTAACGATCCGCGGGCTATGGCGAATCTGTTCACGCCAGACGGTACCTATACCGACCTGGCAGCCAACTTCGTGTCGACCGGCCAGACCGCTATTGCGGAATGGGAACAGCGGACCGACCTGCTCATCGCGGACGTTCACATCACCATTACGGAGGCGTTCCGTAGCGGCAACCACATCGCCGCTGAAACCATCTATTCCGGCCATATCAACGGTGCACCCAACTCGTTCGCCGTCCCCGCCACGACGATTTTCGAGCTAGACGGCAATCTGATCAGTAGCGACCGCGACTACTACAACCTCGCTACGGTGCTGGCTCAATCCGGGCTACCTCTCACGTGGACGCCGCCCGCCGGCTGACGCTCGCTGGACTTACGACTGGGCCGCGTTCCATTTCCGGGGCGCGGCCCCACCAATGTTGTCAGCGGCACCGTCAGCCAGGCAGAGATGCTGCTGCTCAGCAGCGCACCAGGACCCGTGCAGCCGGGTTGGTCTGGAAGCCCCTGCTGGTGGATCCGGGAGAGCGTGCTGGCCGGTTCCGCTCCGGGCCGGTCATGGCGTCGACTTCGACTCGCTATCCGCGCCCTCGGAGAGCCTCTGAGAGGCCGTCGGCATGGTGTCGATGGGCTGCGCATCGGCGTGCTCTGCGAGGGGTTCTGCAAGCCGCATGATAGTTGTAGTGACAGTCGCTTTAGTTATAGGGTGTCACTCATTAGACTCGATGTCACCTGTCAGGCTCCGCGCCGACGGCGCGGCCTCGGCAGGCACGGCCTGGCTTCTGGCGTCAGCAGGGCAATGCCTGCACCGAGGTCCGACCCGGCCTGCGCGATGTGTGCGTACCAGGAAGGGCGGTAAATGAAATCGGCGAAGCGGGCGACACCGCGCGAGCGGGCGCACGCCTCGACGCTTTCTGAGGCGCGCGCGATCGCGTCGCGCCAGCTGGCCGAGGGGGGGATCGAGGCGCTGTCCCTGAAGTCGGTCGCGGTGGAGCTAGGCCTGACCGGGCCAGCCATGTATCGGTACTTCGCGAGTCGTAGTGAGCTGCTTACCGAGGTCATCCTTGGCGCGTACGGTGACGTTGCCGCGGCGCTCAGCGCGGCCGCTCAGGTCACCAGGAGCGAGGTCGCTGCCGAGCGGCTGCTGGCCGTCGCGTCGGCCTACCGGCGCTGGGCTCTGGAGCAGCCGCACCTGTTCCGGCTCCTGTACGTCGCCCCGGTGCCCGGGTATGACGCCAACGCTGCCCGTCTCGTGGACGCGGCCACCGCGTGTATGGAGGTCATCTTGTCCTTGTTCGACCAGGCGATCGCGGAGCGCGGAGCGCAGCGGGGGCCTTGCCGAGCGATGGCCGAGCCGCCCGCCGATGCGGCCTCCCGCGGCGCACGGCACGGCCATGACCCGGAGGCGGTGCAGCGGGGAGTAATCACCTGGACCCGGCTGTACGGGTTCATCCGCCTGGAGATCGAAGGAGCGTTCCAGTCGATGGGCCTTGATGCTGACTCCCTGTACCGGCGGGAAGTCGAGGAACTCACGACGGCGTTGGGCCGGGGCAATGAAGACTCCCGGTAAGTTCGTGCGCTGGCCCGGCCCTGGACCGGGTGCCTGCGGCCTGCCTCGTCGGTCCGCGGATCCTGGGCGGCCGCCCGCACTGCACCGCCTGGCAGCCGCGTCCGGTACAGCTGGCGGGTGACGGGGCATGACGCGCCAGGAATCGCAGCCGGATCAGCAGCCGCCTGCCGGGCGCGGCATGACCCTCGGCGAGCAGGTGAAGGAGGCCAGGTCCCGTGCCTTCGTCGGCCGCGATCACGAGCTGGCTCTGCTAGGCTCCGCCCTCAGCCGGACAGCGGATTCGCCGTCGGTGTACTACGTACAGGGACCCGGAGGCATCGGCAAGTCGACCCTGCTGCGGGAGTTCGCCGACCGCGCGCGCCGCGACGGCAGGCGCATCGTCTTCGTGGACGGGCGCGTTGTCGGCCCGTCGACCAGCGTCTTCGAAGCTGCTGCGGGCGACGTTGCGGTCGGCTCAGGCACGGTGCTCATCATTGACACCTTCGAGCAGTGCCAGCCACTCGAGACCTGGCTACGGGAGGCCTTCCTGCCGCGGCTGCCAGGAGAGGCGATCGTGGTGATCGGCGGGCGCCGGGCGCTCGACATCGAATGGTCAGCAGATCCTGGCTGGTCGCGGGCCTTGCGGACGGTTGAACTGCAGCCCTTCACCAGTGAGCAGTCGAGCATGCTGCTGGCGGCTAACGGCATCGAGCGGTCCCGCCATCCGCCCGTAGTCGGCTTCGCGGGAGGCAATCCGCTGGCCCTCGTCCTGGCGGCCGCGGTTGTGACCGCGCGCCCCGGAACCGAGGCGACGTGGCATCCGTCTGGGCAGATCCTTGCCGCCCTGCTCAACCGCCTCGTCGGCGACGTTCCGTCGGCCGCGCACCGGCGCGCCCTCGAAGCGGCGGCCCAAGCCTTCACCATGACAGAGGACCTGCTCCGCGCTGCGCTGCCCGGCGAGGACGCTAGCCAGCTGTTCGGGTGGCTGCGCGACCTGCCGTTCATGAACGTCCTCCAGGGGGGCGTGCATCCTCACGACGCCGTGCGCGAGACGCTTGTCGCCGATCTGCGGTGGCGAGATCTGGAGGCCTTCCAGCAGATGCAGGCACGCCTGGGCAGGACCCTGCTCGCCAGGCTGCGCGAGGCACCGGCATCCCGGGTCAGGGCGGCGATGGGCGAGCTGTTCTTCCTCTACCGTGAGGTGCCGACCCGCGTGGGTATGTGGGACGCTGGAGACCAGGACCTGGTCCAGGACGAGCCGCTACGGGCGGAGGATGTTCCGGCGGTCCTCGCATTCGCCGCGGAATCCGAGGGAAAAGCCTCAGCCGAACTGGTGCGATACTGGCTGGACCGCCAGCCTGGTGCCTTCACGCTCTACCGGCATCTCGGCACGGGGCGGCCGGTCGCGTTCTCGGCTCGACTGTCGCTGCCGGCGCCCGCTGACCCGCGCGACATAGCGGCCGACCCGGTTGTCGCCGCAGCATGGCAGTACTGCGACGCCACGGCTCCGGTCCGGCCCGGCGAGCACATGGCAATGACCAGGTTCGCCATCTACCCGGGCTGCTATCAGCTGCCCTCGCCGGTGATGCAGCTGATGCACCAGCTGTCCCTTGGCGCGGTCGCGCGCTCGGGCAATCTGGCCCACGGGGTCCTCGTCTACCAGGACGTGCACGCGTGGCAACGGTGGGTGGGCCATACGATGCCAGATACGGGATACCGGGCTGAAGTCGGGGGGCGGACTTACGGGCTGTTCGCCAACGACTGGCGGCAGCGCCCGTTCGAGCGGTGGCTGGACCAGCTCGTGGACTCGCGCGAGCCCGACATCCCGGCACCGGCAGGGAAACCGCCGTTCCAGCCCCTTCCTCGTGCGTCATTTGACGAGGCGGTGCGGCATGTCCTGCAGCTCTGGAACCAGCGCGGCGCCTTGGGAAACAGCCCGCTGGCGCGTACGGCCCTGGTACCCGAGGGATCCCCAGATCCCGAGGCGGGCCTGCGGGAACGTGTAGAGCAGGCACTGGACGCGACCAGTGGCATTCCCCGTGCCGTACGCGGTCATGATGCCGTCGTAGCGACGTACCTCACCGGGGCGCCTACTCAGCAGGCCGCCGCACGGCGTCTCGGCCTGCCGTTCAGCACCTATCGCCGTCACCTCAAGGGTGGCCTGCAGGACCTGTCGGACCGGTTGTGGAAGGTCTACTGTGACTACTCCATGGCATCACGCCGACGGCCGGATGAGCACGACTGAGCAGAACTGAACGTTGCGCGATGCCCGTCTGGCGCCCAGCGTCGAGTCATGGAGAGCAACCACTACCCGGACGCTGACCGCCCCGCATCGGCCGCGGCGCTCACAGCCAGCATCGCGATCCGGGCACGGCTGCCCGTGGTATGGGACATTCACATCGACGTACTGGGCTGGCCTGGCTGGCACTCGCTGGTCAGCCGCACCCAGGCCGGTCAGCCCCTGACGAGTGGAGCCCGGTTCCGCTGGCAATGCCAGGAGGCGGATGTAACCTCCTACGTGGCCGAGTGGGACGAGCGGCGATCGATGGCCTGGCGTCTGTCGGGCAGCCTGGCAGCGGTGCTGACATGGACTTTCGCTTCTACGGCTCGCGGGACGCGGGTCAGCGCCCGGCTGTCCCCTGACGGCGGATCCGCAGCCAAGCACCAGGCTGTCCTCGCGGCCGCGCTGGGTCCCTGGCTCCGGGACCTGAAGCGGGCAGCCGAACGGGCATCGGCCACACCGGCGATCACGGACTGAAGCTCCTCCAAGGCTGCCGGCTCGCGGGGACGCGCGGGAGTGAGCAGTAATGAGCACCAGTGAGCACCTGTCTTCCCTGGTCACGGCGATGCGGCCCGATAACCATGGAAATTGCCGGTCACGACCGCGCTGCCAGCGCCGCTCCGCCGCTATCCACGACAGCCACAACGAGAAGAGACCGCAATGAAGAGGGACGAGTCATGTCAGCCAACCACGTAGCCGCGCCCGGTCACACCGCTCGCCGCAGCCGGCCAGGTTCGGCCTTCCCCGATCCCCGCCGATGGACGGCCCTGGCGCTGCTGGCTATCGCCGATTTCGTCGTTATCCTCGACGCAACGATCGTCAACGTCGCGTTGCCGTCGATCAGCCGGAGCCTGCACGCCTCCACCAGTGAACTCTCATGGGTGGTGAGTGCCTACATTCTGGCCTTCGGCGGACTGTTGATGCTCGGAGGACGCCTCGCCGACCTCTTCGGCCGCAGGCGGCTGTTCACCAGCGGACTGGTTCTCTTCGGGCTGGCCTCGCTGGCCGGGGGGCTCTCGACCTCCATTGGCGAGCTGATCACCTTCCGCGCCCTGCAGGGCGTCGGCGCGGCGATGCTGGCCCCGGCCGCCCGCTCCATCGTCGTGACGCTGTTCGAGGAGGGGCCCGAGCGGAGCAAGGCCCTGGGAATCTGGGCGGCGGTGGCCGGGTCGGGCAGCGTCGTCGGACTGATCCTCGGTGGTGCGCTGACCAGTTCGCTGGGCTGGCGGTGGGTGCTGTTCGTGAACGTCCCCGTCACCTTGAGTGCCGCGGCGCTGGCCCCGATCCTGATCAGCGAGTCCCGAGCCGAGACGACTGACCGCTCCGTCGACTACGTCGGTGCTGTCCTGGTCACCGGCGGCTTGGTCGCCATTCTGTACGCGCTGGTCAACGCCGGGAATGCAGGATGGGGCTCAACCGAGACCATCGGCCTGCTCAGCATCGGCGCCGCCCTGCTCGCGGTGTTCGCCTGGGCCGAGGGCAGAGTCCGCGCCCCGCTCGTCCCGCTGCAGGTCATCCGCGGCGGCCAGGTCCGCGGCGCCAATATCGCGATGGTCATGCTGGCCGCCGCCATGGTCGGCTTCTTCTTCGTCCTCACCCTCTACCTGCAGGACGTCCTGGGCTACAGCGCCATCAAGGCCGGCATGGCCTCGGTTCCCCTCGGCCTCGTGCTGATCACCGTCGCCGGCCTCAGCGGCCCCGTCGCGGAGCGGCTCGGGCCCAAGCCGGTGCTGCTGTCCGGACTGGTCGCTTTCACCATCGGCGTTGCCTGGATGACGCGCATCTCAATCCACGGCGACTACCTCACCGATATTCTCGGCCCCAGCCTCCTCATCGGCATCGGCCTTGCACTGGCTTTCGTCGCGCTCACGATCGCCTCAGTCAGCGGCATCGAGTCCGAACACTCCGGCGTAGCCGGCGGCCTCATCAACATGACCCAGCAGGTCGGCGGCGCGGTCGGCCTGGCCGTCATTACCGCAGTCATCACCAGCCACGCTCACGGCCACCTGCCATCCCTGGCCACGTTCACCGGCAGTCTCCGTGACGCTCTCATCGCGACTGCGCTCATCGGAGCGGCCAGCGTCGCCGTCGCCGCGGTCTTCATGCCCCGACGCAACCGATCGGTGCCGATGACGGAGATCACGCCAACCGCCGGAATCCCCGGGGTCGGCCCGGCAGCGTAACCATCATGGGCGACCTGCTCCCGCGCCCATTAGGGCGGCCAGCGCCGCGTCCAGGTCGCCGGCCGCGAGGGCCCTGCCGGCGCCGGCGGCCTGGGCGATGGCCAGGACGTTCCCGGCGGCCTCGGCGGTGACCGCCGGGTCCGGGTCCGTAGCGCCTGATTCCGCTTGCCCGCCTGCGGTGGCGCCCTCGGCGGGGGCAGGCCGGCCGGCGTCTGCCGCGCCGTCCTCACCGGCAGGCTGCGGGCCATACGAGGGCCAGATCCGGGCCATACGAGGGCCAGATCCGGGCCAGCAGCGTCCACGCACACCGCTCCCTGGTCCCGATTCCCGTCCGCTATACGTCCGTGGCCCCCGCAACATGACGGTGTACAGCGCGACAAGGTGACACACGACGGGACAGAGAAGAACGGCCCGCCAGTCACGAGAATCCGCAGCTAGCGGGCCATAATCCCAGGTGGTGGCAGGTGTTGGGTTCGAACCATCGTAGGCTGAGCCGACGGTTTTACAGACCGCTTCCTGCGCTGCTTCGCACGAATAACACCACGCGCCTCGTCGCGCTTATCCCTTGTGCTTTTGGATTTCGTCGATGAGCTGGGGGACGACGGTGAACAGGTCGCCGACGATGCCGTAGTCGGCGATCTCGAAGATGGGCGCCTCGGGGTCCTTGTTGATCGCCATGATCGTCTTGGCGGTCTGCATGCCCGCCCGGTGCTGGATCGCGCCGGAGATCCCCACCGCGACGTACAGCTGGGGGGAGACGGTCTTGCCGGTCTGCCCGACCTGGAAGGCGTGCGGGTACCAGCCCGCGTCGGTCACCGCGCGGGACGCGCCCACCGCCGCGCCCAGGGAGTCGGCGAGCTTCTCGATGATGCCGAACCCGTCCGCCGACCCGGTGCCGCGCCCGCCGGAGACCACGATCTGCGCCTCGGTCAGCTCCGGCCGCTCGCCCTTCTCCGCCACCGCCCGCTCGGTCACCTTCGCCGCCCTGGCGGCGTCGGAGGCGGCGAAGGCCACCTCTTCGACCGTGCCCGCGGCAGGGGACGCCTCGGGGCTGATCGCGTTCGGCCGCACCGCGATGATGGGGGTGCCGGCCTTGACGGTGGAGCGGACGGTGATGGATCCGCCGAAGTTCGGCTGCTCCGCCACCGGCTTGCCGTCGTCCCCTGCGGTCACGTTGACCGCGTCGGTCAGCACACCGGAGTTCGCCTTGACCGC
>DASXKI010000282.1:0-1635 GCA_036496945.1 Streptosporangiaceae bacterium
CGTGAACGTGCTTGCCCCAGTCGTAGCTATCGAGCAGGCCGAGGAGCGGGCCTACCACGAGCACCAGCCCAATGACGGCCGCGATGGCGCCAGCACTGTGCCGGATCAGCGTTCCGATCGCGAGGGCGAAAACGCCGAGCACTGTGAGATAGAGACCAGCGCCGATCACCGCCCTAGCCACTCCCGGCTGGCCCAGGGAGACATTGACCACAGGGTGCACGACGACCTTGCCAACGAAGAACGAGCAGAACGCCACGATCTCGGCGACCACGAAGATGAGCCCGGCGAACACGGCGCACTTGGCGGCCAGCACAGGCAGTCTCTTGGGCACCGCGAGCAGGGAGGCTCGGATGACGCCGGTCGAGTACTCGGTCGTCATCGTCAGCGCGCCCAGCACGGCGATAGCGAGCTGGCCGAAGCCGAGACCTGTCTGGAAGATGAAGGACACCGGATCGCTGACGAGGTCAGCTGAACGGCGCGGCGCGCGTCCGGTCTGAATCGCGTGCACCGCGAGCCAGCAGAACAGTGCGGTCAGGCCAATGGTGAGGACCACGAAAATGATCAGGGACCAGACCGTCGAGCGGACCGAGCGGATCTTGGTCCACTCGGCGAGCATCAGGTGACCGAAACCGACCCTGGAGCCTGCCCGCGCTGCGCCGGCCTCGAGCTGGCCGGCGTCTGTTGTCGTGCTCATCGGACGCTCCCGTCGGTGGCCCGGGCGGGCTGAGAATCAAGCTGGGCAGGGTCAGAGCCGACGTGGCCGAACTCAAGGCTGTCCGAGGTGAGCTCAAGGAAGGCGTCCTCAAGCGAGGCGAGCTGCGGCGTGAGCTCGTGCAAGACAATCGATGCCGACGCGGCCAGCTCACCGACGCGGGCTGCGGGCATGCCGGTGACGATCAGGACCGTGGCCTGGTCGCCAGCGGCCGAGGCGCCGTTGCCAGGCTGCGTGTCGGCCAGTACCGCCTGGCCGCCCTCAGCGGCAATGAGCTCGGTGAGGCGGTCCGGCGCCGGCGTCCGTACTCGTACCGACTGGCCGGATCCACGCGCGACGACGTCCGCGGTTGCCGCGTCAGCGAGCAGCTTGCCCCGGCCGATCACGATCAGATGGTCGGCTGTGACGGCCATCTCGTTCATTAGGTGGCTGGAGACCAGCACGGTCCTGCCCTCGCTGGCCAGGTGCTTCATGAGATTCCTGATCCACAGCACGCCCTCGGGATCGAGCCCGTTGACGGGCTCATCGAGCAGCAGGACTTGCGGATCGCCAAGCAGCGCGGCCGCGACCCCGAGTCGCTGGCCCATGCCAAGGGAGAAGCCGCCGGACCGCTTGTTGGCGACCCCGCGCAGGCCGACCAGGTCCAGCATCGCGTCCACCCGGCTGGTCGGCAGGCCCTGAGTCTGGGCCAGGAACAGCAGGTGGTTGCGGGCGCTCCGGCCGGGGTGCACGGATTTCGCCTCCAGCAGGGCGCCGACGGTCCGCAGCGGGGTGGCGAGCTGCGCATAGGGCTTGCCGTCGATCGTCGCCGATCCCCCAGTGGGATGATCGAGGCCGACGATCATGCGCATGGTGGTGGACTTGCCCGCCCCGTTGGGCCCGAGGAATCCGGTCACCAGTCCGGGCTGAACTGTGAAGGACAA
>DASXKI010000283.1:0-9000 GCA_036496945.1 Streptosporangiaceae bacterium
GCTGGACCGGGCGACCTACTCCGAGCTCACACAAAGCGCCGTTGACGACCGTCCGTACTCGGTATAGCGTGCGCGATAAATTGTCACCTGAGTAGACGCTTTACGTACTCCTACGCAGGAGAATCGAGCTTGCCGCGGGGCTGGCGCAGCTCCCATAACCAAGACCCGTGCCTGCCGCATGTGGCGCCCACGTCACAGCAGTGGAACCGTGAGACAGCGACACTAGCCTTCCTCGACGGGGATTGGCGCTCTACCAACTAGGCCAGCCTGCAGCCCAGGAGGATCAATGACCACGACCAGCAACATGATCACCGGGCCAGTACGCCGGCCCCGCAACCTGGCCGCTCGCATCGTCGGCAGCATCCACGATGACGAGACCGCAGCAGCGCTCGGTTTCCGAGGTGGCACCGTGGCGGGCAGCGTGCACATGGACCAGTTCCCACCGCTCTTGCTCGAGGCATTCGGCCAACGGTGGTTCGAGACCGGCAGCCTGTCCCTGTACTTCCGGCATGCGACTACCGACGGCGAGGCCGTCCAGGCGTTCATGGAGCGTCCGCTGATCGAAGCTCACGACCCACAGGTCCGCGCCTGGATGACGACTCCGCGCGACGACAACGACGAAACCGACGACAGTGGCCCGCTAGTGGCCGAGGGAACGGCTGCAGTCGGGAATCCTCAGGCTGCCTCGGCATTGCATGAGCGCGATCTCCGCCCGGCGGATCCGGCTGAGCTCAGGATCCTGAAGGCGCTGAGGGCGGGCGACGTGCTAGGCGATCTCCGCGGCGCCGTCAACCGCGAGCGGCAGCAATCCATCATCGACGACGGCGCGATGACCGAGCCTCTCGACTGGTACAGCGGGGCATCGCCCTGGGGCGGCCCTATAGCCTCGCCGTCGAGCGTCGTCGGGCTGCTGTACACGCAGTTGCTGGCCGAGGCCAAGGAAACAATGGGCGAGCACGTCGGCCTCTTTGGCGCCATCGAGATCCGGTTCCGCGCTGGGCCTGTCTTCCTCGACCGCGAGTATCGGGTGACTGGCGAAGTCACGGCCGTCAGCCAGACGCCGAAGACCGAGGTCCTGTGGTTCGACAGCCGGGCGCTGGACGATCGCGACGAACCGGTGGTCGAGATGCGGATGATGCTCCGCCAGATGAAGCAGTCTTCGCCTCTCTACCACGACGAAGCGGCTGGCGGATGAGCGCAGCCGCGGCTCTCGCCCGGATCGGCACGGCCGACCTGGGCGAGGAAGCGCACGACTTCCGGATCCAGATCCGGCGCTGGATCGCCGACAATGTTCCGCGGGGGCTCGCGGAACTGGCCCAGTGGCATCTGCCGAATAACCGCTTCGACCACCGCGCGCAGGCGCTGGCCAGCCGACAGTACAGCGAGTGGGAACGCCGGCTTCTGGACGCCCACCTCATCTGCCCCAACTGGCCAGCCCGCTACGGCGGGAGCGACTTCTCGCCAGTTCAGATGCTGGTGTTCGGCGAGGAGTGCGTGCGGGCAGGCATCCCGCGCGTCGAGCGCGGCATGGGCGAGCGGCTTGTTGGGCCGGCCGTCCTTGCCCACGGCACGCCCGAGCAACAGGCCTATTTCCTGCCCAGGATCGTCTCCGGCGAGGACATCTACTGCCAGGGCTACTCCGAGCCAGACCATGGCTCTGACCTTGCCGCGGTCGAGACCAAAGGCGTGGTCGACGGTGACGAGGTCGTCATCCATGGCCAGAAGATCTGGACATCAGGCGCCCAGCGAGCCAACATGATCTTCATTCTGTGCCGGACGGACCCGGCCGCGCCGAGGCACCGCGGGCTGAGCTACGTGCTCGCTCGGTTCGCCCCTGACAACGGCATCGAGTGGCATCCGGTACGTCAGCTAACCGGCGAGGCAAACTTCTGCCAGGACTTCTTCGACGGCACGCGGGCGCCGCTGTTCAACGTGATCGGCGGCATCAACAACGGCTGGCGGCCTGCCATGACGACGCTCGGTTTCGAGCGGGGCGGCTCGGCAACGATCGTCTACCTCGGCTTTGAGCTGGAGTTCTGGGATCTCGTGCGGGATCTGGAGCGTGCGGGCGGTGCCACCGATCCACTCGTACGGCAGCAGCTGTCCTGGGCCTACACCCAGGTTTCGCTGATGCGGTTCCACGGTCTCCGGCTCGCGGCTCGAATGCTGGCCGGCGGCGGGCCCGGACCGGAGGCATCCATCGTGAAGGCGTTCCGCACCGAATACCACCGCCGGTTCGGCGAGATCGCCGTGAACCTGACCGGCGCTGCCGGCCTGGTCCGCCCCGATGGGGAGAACTATGCCCTGACCAGGTGGCAAGAGGTATTCCTGGCCAGCAGGGCGGGCACCATCTATTCAGGCACCAGTGAGATCCAGCGAAACATCATGGGGGAACGGGGTCTGGGACTTCCGCGGGACCCGGCATGACCGCGGTCAAGAGCCGCGGTCAGCCGGATTATGGTTCTCCCATGCCTGACAGCGTGACGCGCGACATGGTCCTCGCCGCGCCGGCGCCTGTCAGGGCCCTGGCGCTCGGCTCCACTGCCCTCAGCCCGGTGCCCGGCGCGAGAGACCCCAAGCTCGCCGAGCGCATTGCGGCAGCGATCGAGGCTGACGTTCTGCGTGCAGGCTGGCCCGTCGGCATGGTCATCGGCTCCGAAGGCGAACTGACCGGTCGCTACGGCGTCGGCCGCGCCGTCATCAGGGAGGCTGTCAGGCTTGCTGAGCACCGTCAGGTGGTCCGGATGCGCCGTGGCCGGGGCGGTGGGCTGGTCGTCGTGGAACCTGACGTCTCCGCCGTCACCGAGTCGCTCGGGATTTTCCTGGAGTACGCCCGCGCTGATGTCGACGACCTGATCGAGGCCCGCGTCGTGCTGGAAGGCTTCTCAGCCGCGACCGCGGCCAGCGCGTCAGTCAGCGCCAGCCAGATTGAGGCACTACGTCAGCTTGCGCACGAGGTACCGGACTGCGCGGACGCACCGGCCCACACACGCACTCGGCTGATCCACGAGCTTGTCGCGAAGGCTACCGGGAACGCCGCCCTCTCCTTGTTCATCCGGGCCATCGCGTCACTGACCGAACAGCTCACGGCCGGTGCCGCTGCGAACCGCGACAGTCGCCGTCCTCCCGGCCAAGCGGTCCAGGGTCATCACCTCGCGATTGTTGAGGCAATCGCAGCCAGTGACGGCGAGCAGGCCAGGGATCAGGCGTTCGCGGACATGGCTGGCCTTCGCGAGTCAATCAGGGACCTCTTGCGCCAGCCTCGCGCCCGTGACGCAAGCCCCAGCGCTTCCCCTGCGGGCGCCGCCCCCGCTGGCTTCTCCCCTGCTGGCTTCTCCCCTGCCGATGCGGCCCGCACTGGCATTCCACCGCGACCGGCCGATCTCGTCGCCGCCCGCATTCGCCGCGACATCACGGACCGCGGCTGGCCCGTCGGTGAGAGCCTGGGCTTCGAAGCCGACCTGATGCAGCGATACGGCATCGGGCGAGCCCAGTTCCGCGAGGCGATCCGCATCCTGGAGAACCACTCCGTGGTGCGGATGCAGCGCGGCGCGGCTGGCGGCATGCTGGTAGCTGTTCCTGACGGCCGCGCGATCGTCCGTGCTGTGTCGCTCTACCTCACCTACCAGGGCATGGACGCGGACGATATCCGGGACCTGCGGGCAGAGCTCGAGACGGCGACCGTCCGGTTGACTATCGACCGCCTCACCGATGAGAGCATCCAGCGGCTGACCGCCGTACTTGAGCTAGAAAGAACCTGGCCGGATGACGACTTCCCGGCCGTCTCGCACGACCTGCACGCCGTGATCGCCGAGCTGAGCGGCAACCGGACACTCGGCCTGCTGCAGTCGATAGCAATGCAGCTGACCGCCGAGCGTCTCCACTCCGGTGATCCGAGCCGAGTCACCGAGTCGCCCGACGCCGTCCGCCGTGCGCATCAGGCCATCGTGCAGGCGATCATCGCTCGCAATGCGCCACTGGCTCTACGGCGGATGGAGAAGCACCTGCGGGCCATCGCCCGGTGGACCGTAGCGAGCTCCCCCAGTCACCGCTGACGCTCTCAAGCGGGGTTGACCCGCCGACGAAGCCGCCGATAACGTCGCCTCAGTAGACGATTTAATTCAGCGAAGAATGAGGCCGGCATCGACTACGGACAGGAAGCAGACGAGCTGAGGCACGAACTGCGCCAGTGGCTATACCGTCATGCACCCGCCAGCCTCAAGGGGGTGCGCGTCCCCCGGCGACCGGAGGGACAGCTTGCCGCGGACCTCAGGCAATGGGGCGACGAGCTCGCTGCGGCCGGCCTCGTGTGCGTGTCCTGGCCCGAGGAGTTTGGTGGCCGGGGCTGGTCGGCGATCCAGATCGCCGTCATGGAAGAGGAGTTCGCCCGCGCCGACGTACCGCGGGTCACTCGTGGCATGGGCGAAGGACTGGTCGGACCGTCGATCATCGTGCACGGCACCGACGAGCAGCGGGCTCGGTTCCTGCCCCGGATCATCGACGGGACTGACAAGTACTGCCAGGGCTTCTCCGAGCCTGGCGCCGGCTCGGACCTGGCCAGCCTGTCCACCCGCGGCGTGGTCGACGGAGACGACCTCGTCATCACTGGGCAGAAGGTATGGACGTCCTGGTACTGGGACGCGACCACGCTGTTCTGCCTCTGCCGCACTAACTCGGCCAGCACTGACCCGTCCAGCCCTCGTCATCGCGCACTGTCGTATGCGCTGGTGCCGGTAGCGCGCCCGGACGGCAGTCCGAACGGCGTCGAGTTCAGGCCGATCCGCCAGCTCACCGGCCAGTCGCACTTCGCCGAGACGTTCCTGACCGAGGCGAGAGCCCCATTGTCCAACGTGATCGGAGGCCTGAACAACGGCTGGCGCGTCGCAATGACAACCCTGGGCAACGAGCGGGGCGGCCGGGCTGTCACCCGTCAGGCAGCCTTTGACGAGAGATTCTGGAAGCTCGTCGACGAGGTCCGCCGTCGGGGCAAGGCCTCAGACCCCCTGGTACGCCAACTGTTGGCCTCGGCTTACACCCATGGCCAGCTCCTGCGATTCCAGGACATGCAGGTGATGTCCTCGCTAGCTGCCGGGCGCAGCCCCGGCACCGCCGGTTCCGGATCCCTGCACAAGGTGATGTGGTCGGAATCCCAACAGCGCATGGCTGCGGACGCCATGAACCTGCTGGGAATGGACTCGCTGGTCGTCACCGACGACTACCGCCTGAACGACTGGCAGCAGGCCTTCCTCACCTCGCGCTCGGACACCATCTGGGGCGGTACCGCCGAGATCCAGCGGAACATCATCGCGGAACGAGTGCTAGGGCTCCCGAAAGAACCGCGCGGCAGCGAATGAGCGGCACGGTCCCCGCGCTCGGCGGTATACGCGTACTGGATCTCAGCACCGGCGTCGCGGGCCAGTACTGCGGCAAGCTTCTCGCCGGCTACGGGGCCGACTGCGTCCTGGCCGAGCCCTCCGACGGGGCCGCGACCCGCCGGATGGGACCGTACCTGGCCAGCGGACGCTCGTCTACTCGGTCTGCCTTGTTCCGCCATCTGAACCAGGGCAAATCCAGCCTGGTGTACGACGCTGACGACATGACTCTGCCGACCGTCGGTGCGCTCGCGGACGTCGTCATCCGCGACGACGCGACGCCCCTAACCTTCTCGCTGCCTGCCAGCGCGATCGAATGCGTCATCGGCGAGTTCCCCCGTGACGGGCAGTACAGCGGCTGGCGCGGGAGCGAGATGGTGCACCAGGCACTGTCGGGCGCGATGTACATGACGGGGTGGTCCGATCGGCAGCCGTTGTACGGGATTGGTCACCGGGCCTACTATGCGTGCGGCACTACCGCCTTCATCAGCGTGCTGTCCGCGCTGCATGAGCGAGCCAGCTCCGGGCTCGGGCAGGTCGTGACAGCAACGGTGTTCGAGTCCAATGCCGCCATCGCGCAGAACCTGGTCAGCCAGTACAGCTACAACGGCAGCTACGAGACCCGGCGCCAGTACCCCGGCTTCCTGGCCTTGCTCCAGTGCCGCGACCGCTGGATGGTGCTGTTCGCCATCCGCCACTGGGACGAGCTGTGCGGCGTCTTCGGTCTCGAGCACCTGCTAAGCGACGAGCGTTTCAGCCAGCAGGCGTCTCGGCTTGAGCACTGGGACGTCGTCATCGCGGAGATGCAGGCGCGTGCGAGTCAGTTCCTGGCAAGCGACCTCGTCGCTGCCCTGCAGCGAGCACGGATTAGCGCCGAGGTCGTCGCACCGCTCGGGGACCTGGTGACCTCCGCCCAGTGGCAGGCTCGCCATCTGGTACGGACCGCCGAGGCCGGCCGACGGTCGGAGGCCACGCTCGGTCCGCCATTCACAGTCGGCGATACCGCATACTGCGCCGCGCAGCCCAGCCCCATGCTCCGCCGGGGCGCCGCGGCGAAGGTGGCGGCGGGCGCGATCGAGCAGCGGTGGCGCCAGCGTGCGGCAGTGGGTGCCGGACCCGTCGCCCGGGCCCGCGGAAGCCGAGCCGGGACGCCCGGACCAGCCCGGCCCGGACCGCTGTCCGGGTTGCGGGTCATCGATCTGACCAGCGCATGGGCCGGTCCGTTCGCGGCCCGCAGCCTCACTCACCTCGGCGCGGAGGTCATCAAGATCGACGCACCGAGTCACACCGACGCCTGGCGCGGCGCGCCCGAAGGCGGCGCAGCACGCCACTACCCGGACGGTGACCCCGGCAGGCACCCCTGGAACCGCTGCGTGCTGTTCAACACCCAGGGCCAGGGCAAGCTATCCCTGGGCCTGGACCTCAAGATCGCCGGAGCGCGGGAGATCATGCTCCAGCTCGCGGAGATCTCCGACGTCCTGATCGCCAACTTCACGCCCGGCGTTCTCGACCGGCTCGGCATCGGCTACGACGCTCTCAGCGCGAGGAACCCGCGCATCATCGTGGTCGAGATGCCCGCGTTCGGGCCAGGCGGCCCCGACAGCGGCCATCAGGGCATGGGCAAGACCATGGAGGCGGCCTGCGGCATGGCGGCCCTGATGGGCTACGGCGAAGGGCCGCCAGTGCTCACCGGTCCCGCCTACCTGGACCCGATCGGCGGCCTCAGCGCCGTGGCTGCCACCCTCGTGGCCCTGCACCACCTCGGGCTGACTGGCCGCGGCTGCCGCGTCGAGGTCCCGCAGACTGAGGCGGGCGCACACTGGATCGGCGAGCACGTCCTGCTGCAAGCCGAGAGCGGCCGATCCTGGCAGCCGGACGGAAACGCCGTCGCCGACGCGGCCCCGCACGACGCCTACCCGTGCCGCGGCAGTGACGAATGGGTCGCCATCGCGATCGGCACTGACGAGCAGTGGCGGGCCCTATGCCAGTGCATGGGACGACCGGACCTGGCGATGTCACCACGCTACAAAGGTCAGCCCGGCCGCAGCGGCCACCGCCTTGAGCTGGACACGATTATCGCCCGGTGGACCAGGCAGTTCGGCAAGCACGAGCTCGCTGCCAGGCTCCAGGCCGTCGGCGTGCCTGCAGCACCGGTGAACAGCGGCGCCGACGTCGCACGCGACGCCGTGCTGCTGGAGACCGGCTTCATCCGGGAGCTTGAGCACCCTGAGGCCGGCCGCCACGCCTACCCGGGCCTGGCCTACCAGCTTGCGCGCAGCGCGGGAGGCATCTCCGCCGCGGCACCGTGCTTCGGGCAGCACAACGAGTACGTACTGCGTGACCTACTCGGTATCGACGCCGAGCGCATTGCTCAGCTGCAGCGCAGCGGAGCTGTCGCCGACCGCCCACTGGGGGCACAGGCCGCCGTGGCGGCCGATGCTGCCGACGGCAGCGCGACGTCACCCGACGCGCCAGCTCGCCTCATAGTTCGCCAGGACACAACCCCGACCAGCAGAGGACTGCGATGATCCCCGCAACATTCGACTACGACACGATCGACGTGACTGTTGACGAGGCGGTCGCCACCATCACGCTGAACAGGCCAGATCAGCTCAATGCCTGGGACTGGCAGATGCATCGTGAGCTGAGAACGGCATACGCGGCGCTTGATGCGAGCGACGACATCCGCGCCATCGTCCTGACCGGCGCGGGCCGGGCCTTCTGCGCCGGAGCCGCACTCGCGCCTAAGGGCGAGGCGTTCGACGGCTCCCGTGATCCAGCTGCGTGGAACGAGCGGTATCCGGGGCCGGCGCTGGATGCACCCCAACTGATGACCCCGGTCATCGCCGCCATCAACGGCGCCGCCGTCGGCGCCGGAATAACCATGGCGGTGAGCTGCGACATCCGCATCGCTGCCGAGAACGCCAAGATCGGGTTCGTCTTCAACAGGCGCGGCGTCATTCCGGACGCAGACTTGCTGTGGAGCCTGCCCCGGATGATCGGCTACGCCAGGGCCATGGACATCCTGCTGACCGGCCGCATTTTCACCGGCAAGGAAGCCGCCGACATGGGCCTCGTCTCGCGCGCTGTCCCTCAGGAGGACGTGCTGGCCGTTGCCCTCGAGATAGCCAGGGACATCGCGCAGAACGTCGCGCCCGCTTCGGCCGCCATCACCAAGCTGCTCGCCCGGCAGTTCCTGGAGGAGACCGACCGTAAGGCCGCGCTGGAACGCGAGCGCGTCCTGTTCCGCTGGGCCGGGCAGCAGCCTGACGCACGGGAGGGCGTTACGGCCTTTTTGCAGAGACGGCCAGCGCAATGGCAGTTGTCGAAACACACGGCGCTGCCGCCCGAGGCAACGGCCGAGGGGCCTCAGGCCGGCCAGCGCCCGGCCGCCCGGACCACGGCAGAGTAGGCGGAGGAGAAGCGACGTGCGTCTAGGCGCGAGCATTGGCAGGGCGGACCCGGCGACGCTCCGGAGGCGCGCCAGCGATTACGAGAGTGCAGGCGTCGACGTGCTGTGGGTCGCCGAACTCTACGGCTTCGACGGCCCAAGCCTGATGGGCTTCCTGGCTGCTGCCACCCAGCGAGTCCAGATCGGCTCGGCGATCCTGCCGTTCTACTCCCGAAG